>CAZAYV010000067.1:0-21150 GCA_964489465.1 uncultured Dactylococcopsis sp.
GCGTATCTGCATACACAAAATCGGAGGCAATTCTGTTTTGTGTCTTTTAGACGTAGGTACCGGTGGTTTGAATCAAGTTCTTCCGTTAAACGGGATAGCTTTGTGGGACTTTCCTCGTGACATCCGCCTAAACATCTTTTTGATCTAAAGAAGTCAGGAAGCTATCCCAATGATTTAACCGAAAAAGCCGGGGGAGATGATTTTAATGAACAAATTTCGGCATTACTTCGGCTGCAGTCATCACGCCATACCAACCCCGACGGTGAAACTGGGTTCCTGCTTTGAGATAGCCAAAGGCCGTCCCACAGACATTAGCTGCCATACTGGTTTCATTACCGAGAGTAAAGGTGTGAGTAGAAATTTTTCCTTCAAAGGTGCGTCCGGTGACTTGAACGTTGGTACTGATCGGTTTTTCGGCATGACGGGTATCCACAACCCCACCGACAGAAACGCGATCGCGCGGACAAATTCCCGCCAATTCAAGCATTAAGTCGTCTGCATGTTCCATATTTTCGAGCTTCAAAATGCCATCGGTTTCCGCTAACAGCGCAGCCACTTCTTCATCCGTCATCGCTTTTGCTTGTTCTACCGTATAACCGGGCAAATGAGCAATATCTTCACGAATGGTTGCTCGATAAGCTTCCCAGTTAGCAATGCCGACACCAAAGGTAATATTCACTGCATGAATCTCCGCATAACTTTGCGCTGCCACTGTTGCCGCTGCAGTCAGTAAGCCAGGAGTCGCCCCACAGCCTGTTAAATAGGTAATTCCTGCTGCTTCTAATTCGTTTTGCATCCCTAGCAACTCTTCCATGGCACTGGTTCGTTTCAGGGCATCAACCAACACCCCTTGCCAACCCACATTGATAAATTCTCTGACTACG
The DNA here is from genome assembly GCA_964489465.1 of uncultured Dactylococcopsis sp. Taxonomy (GTDB): domain Bacteria; phylum Cyanobacteriota; class Cyanobacteriia; order Cyanobacteriales; family Rubidibacteraceae; genus Halothece. Next base: position 885 of record CAZAYV010000067.1, read on the forward strand.
GACGCCATAAATGTATTGGGTAAATTGGGGAGAGCGAGGAAATAAGCATCAACAGGATACTGTTGAATTAAATCGCGGATACTGGTTGTAGAGAGGGTGCCCATGCTGTCTAAATGCCCAACGGATCCTTGATGGCGATAACTCTCTAAACAACGTGGCAAATCTAAGCCCTGACTTTGATACGCATATCCTTTTTGATCCGCCACGGCGACCCATTGCATTTCTTGCTTCGGCTGTAAAAGGTGGGCTGCCGCTTGTCCCAAGCCGCCAAAGCCAAGAATCCCGACATTAATTGGTTGCATTTGTTGCTTGCTATTCATGCCTAATTGATTGTGAAGCGTTTTTTAAGTTTTGTAAAAAATTGCCAAGCTTGAGTCTCAGCAATCGCCCCTATTTCCTGAACCGACAAGACAATTTATATTCCATTCGGCTTTTGCTATACTTGACGCTTCAAGAAACTTAAGCCAAACTTACAAAGTATTGGGGCAAATTCTCATTAAAGCATTAATAATTATCAAAAATCAATGATAATCATTGAGATTCATCAAACTTTATCTTGCCCCACGTTGTATCTTAATCCTTTACCCTTAGCAAGAAGCCTATGAGCATGGAAACCCTAGAATTTACTATTCGCCCGGATGGGCGAGTTGAGGAAAAAGTTACCGGCATTGTTGGTAACTCCTGTACCGAAGTAACAGCGGCGATCGAAGCCCAACTCGGACAAGTGGTTTCTCAAGAGCAAACTTCAGAATATTTTTCCCAAAACACACTAGACTCTACCACAACGACGACGCAAACTACGACAACTTCTTGGTCTGAGATTACGCCTTCTGTTCAAGAAGGCGTAATCTCAGACCGTTGGTAAATTTTCTTATAGAAACGTTTGTTTTGTTAAATTTAAGTAAACTGGTGCGGAGAATCAGATCAAATGTCACACTTTAGCCAAATTAAAACTCAAATTCGGAATCTTTCTTCTTTGAAAGCTGCGCTTAGCGACATGGATATTAGCTGGAAAGAGGGTCCAGCAACCGTTCGCGGTTATCAAGGACAAACTCATAGCGCAGAAGTGGTCATCGAACAACAGAACCAATACGATGTTGGCTTTCGTTGGAACGGAAGCGAATATGAACTGGTTGCCGATTTACAGTATTGGCAACAACCCTTAACCGTGAATGGCTTCCTTAATCAAGTGAGCCAACGCTATGCCTACCACACTGTTATGAATGCCACTGCGGACGAAGGGTTCCAAGTTGCAGAAGAACAAAAAAATGAAGATGGTTCGATTCGTCTTGTTGTTCAACGCTGGAGTGCGTAATGTCTGACTCAGAAAATCCCAACCGTTCCGGGCTAGAACCCGAATTAGGTGGTATTTTACGCCATAATCCCAACCGTTCCGGTTACGAACCCGAGTTAGGGGGACTATTTCGAGAGAAGGGAGTTTATGTGGATGAGTTAACTTGCATTGGCTGTAAGCATTGTGCTCATACCGCACAAAATACCTTCTATATTGAACCGGAATACGGTCGGGCAAGGGCCATTCGTCAAGATGGGGATACAGAGGACGTTATTCAAGAAGCCATTGATACTTGTCCGGTTAACTGTATCCACTGGGTTGACTATAAAAAACTGAAAGAACTGGAAGCAGAACGGGAATTCCAAGTGATTCCAGTGGCTGGTTTTCCAGTCAGTAAAGGCGTAATTGCTGCCCAACAAAGACGCTTGCAAAAGCAACGTCAAAAACAACAAAAACCTTCTTGAGCGCTTATTTAAAGCAACATATATATGGTGGTAGAAGCGCTTTCCCTAAGCGTTTCTACCATTATTTATTTGTAGTTCTCCAAAATATGTTTTTCCTAATTCAGGCAATACAGTAAAAAAGAATCGGAGTCAATATTAAAAAAAATATTACATATATTACCCAAGAGTCTCCAGTTTTATCGAGAACAGCAAGAAATAATTTCGTTTTTGTTCTGCAAGAATGATGCTTATTGACCAACGGTCAAAGCAGGCGCTTTCCGTTTAGGAAGGCGTAATCTTTGACGTTTAAGAACAGTGATTTCTTGCTTCAATTGTTCTCCTACTTCATCTTCTGCTATATCTAAATCGTAATCCATTTGGAGTCCTAACCACAATCGTGGCGACATCTTTAAAAAATAAGCTAAACGCAATGCTAGTTCGGCGGTAATTCGTTGTTGACCATGAATCACTTTGCTAATTTGTTCTGTGGGAATTTGTAAGGCAGAAGCAATTTGCTCTTGACTTAAGTCCATTGGTTTCAAGAATTCCTCTAACAGCACCTCTCCAGGATGGATAGGCATTAATTTTTCTTCGTTCATTTCCTACCTTCATCAGGATGAATTATATCTGCTACTTAAATTAGTTTGATTTATAATGATATTTACAACCGATGATAATAATTTCAGAATCAGTTACTTTATAAACTAACCGATGTTCATCATCAATTCGCCTCGACCAATAACCACTTAAATCATGCTTTAAAGGTTCAGGTTTTCCAGTTCCCGTGAAGGGAGATCGATCTATTTCTTTAATTAGTTTGACAATCTTTCGATAAATCTTTTTATTTTCAAATCCCCATTCGTTAAAATCTTGAAACGCAGAAGCCTCAAAGACTATTTTGCGAATCATTCTAAATCTTCCCAAGAAACTTCAATTAAGTTATTTCCTTGATTGACAGATTCTATAGCGTTTAAGAGTCGCCTCTTGTTTGCCTCAGACTGAAGAAGATAATCTGTTTCACTTATCTCATCAATCGTAATTTTGATTTTTTTATTTCCATATTTGGCTTTTAATTCTTCAAGAAATGTTTCATCAATTTCACTGGCTTTTAAGTGATAAGTTGCTGACATGATTATTGCCTAATTTGTTACTAACTTATCTATTCTAAAATCTTCTCAATTCTTTATGTTGACTTTTCTGAGCGCGATCGCGCTTCCAAGAAGATAGCAACGATCGCGCATTTCATTTCCTAATCCCAATTAGTTATCCGGTGACTCAGATTTGGGCTGGGTTGCACTCATTAAACCCGCTTGCACACTGGCTTTTTTCGCTTGTTCCGCTGCGGCTTCAGCTTTGGCTTCCGCGACAATATCCCCGATGGATTCTCCAGTTTCCGCGATCGCGCCTTTGGTTTTTTCATAGAAACCGACTCCGCTTTTGATCGCTGCTTTGGCAAAGGGTTTTACGAGCGGAATCACCGTGGGGGCGAGAATCGCTGCGCCTAAGCCAATGGCTAAGGTTTGCATGGGGTGATTGGTCACGCGATTGGTGACTTGATTGAAGAGAGAATGACCGTTAGGTTGCATGGGTTGTGGCATTTTTCAATTTTCTCCTTAAGTTCTTTGTTCTTCTAACTGATGTTGCACCAGTGGGCGCAGGCTGTTTAGCCCGGCTGCGATCGCGGAACCATTGTGAATAATGGTCGCAATCAGCGGATTTAAGCCCCAAGTAGAGGCTAACCCCAAAGCGATTAAGTTTGGGGCAACCACCAGCAATGTATTTTGCTCAATCAGCTTCTTCGTTTCTTGGGCGATATTGAGGGCTTCGATTAAGGTGGCAAGATCGTTGTTCATCAGGACAACATCTGCGATTTCTCGGGCAATATCCGAACCATTGGCAAACGAGACTGACACATCGGCATAGGCTAAAGCAACAGAATCATTCAAGCCATCACCAACAAAGGCAACAGTTTTACCAGCCAACTTTAAGTCGCGAACAATCGCTGCTTTTTGCTCAGGAAACGCTTGAGCGTGGACTTGTGCCGGCGGAATTTGGAGTTCCTCTCCCACCATTTTAGCTCTTTCGGGGTTATCGCCCGTTAATAAATGAATTTCGCGACCGGAGGCTTCCAGTGCTCGGATTAAAGCCGGGCTTTCGGGACGTAGGGGGTCAGCATATTGAATCACCCCAGCCAGTTCACCGTCACAAGCGACATAGATTAAAGAGAGCCAAGCGGAGGTTTTTGATTGGTCTTCTAAATGGCAAATATTTTGTAAGGGGAAGGTTTTCGTATCTAAACCGCTTAAATCCACGCCTTCTTGCACTAAAAAGCGTTCACTCCCCACTAACACTGCTTTTCCTTCAATTGTGGCGCAAATCCCTAAGCCCACTTCATAGTTCCACTCGTCACGACGGGGAATTGTCAGATTTTGGTTTTGGGCATAATGAGTAATGGCTTCTGCCACCGGGTGGGCGATCCGTTGTTCCGTTGCTGCTGCTAACCTTAAAACTGCTTCGGGTTCCATTCCTTCGGGTACAGTTTGAATCCCAACGACCGTTAATTCCCCTTGCGTTAGGGTTCCCGTTTTGTCAAAAACCACTGTATCGACGGCAGCTAATTGTTCGATGGTGCGTCCACTGCGGACTAAAATCCCATGACGGGTGTTGTGGTTGAGTGCCCCTAAAAAGGCGGTGGGAATGGAAACTCGGATGCCCGTGACAAAATCTAAAGTGAGAATTGACGCTGCCCTTGCCGGTTCTCTGGTGATGGCAAGGACGACACTGGCTAAAATAAAGGACGGCACCACTAATTGATCGGCAAGTTGCGCTGCATAATTTGCCATCCGTGTATCGTGGACGGGGGCTTTTTGCAGCAGTTCCAGACTTGCCGCCGCCCGAGTTTGTTCCCCCACGCGATCGGCCCGCAGGTAAAGTTGTCCTGAGCGCACGAGAGTTGAGGCATACACAACCGTTCCGGCTTGAGCAACAATGGGCATGGCTTCCCCGGTGAGTTGCTGTTGGTCAACGGTTGCCGAACCTTTCAAGACGACTCCATCTACGGGAATTTGCTCTCCCGGATAGACAATGACCGTTTCCCCGAGTTCAACGCGATCGCTGCTAATTTGAACCGGTTTGCCGTCTCGAATCACCCAAGCATAATGACCAATCGCATCCAGGAGGTCATCCGTTTGGGTAGCAGTGGAACGGGCGGTGCGATCGCGAATCAAATCCCCCAATTCATGCAAAGTAATGACTAAAGCGGGGGTCACTAACTTCCCTTGACCATAGCTCAACCCCAATGCCACTAAATCCAAACAATCAATATTAATTTTGCGATCGCGCCAGAGACTAATGCTGGCTCGTTTGACAATCGGTAAAGTGAGCACGACCAAACTTGTCCAAGCAATGGGGCGTAACCAAAGCAATCGGCTACGATGGCTTAACCAACTCGCGATCGTGGTGAAAATGGGTAAAGCGAGACTCGACCAGTTTTCCGTTTTTGAGGGCGGTGGTGGCGCAGGCTGGGGGGAAACCGGCTGAGCGATTGCTGCTTTGTTAATTAATGCGGTTAAACGAGTTGCCTCTTCTGAGAGAGAGGTTCCGGCAGAGCGATACTGAATCGCGATCGAAGCTGCCGCACCATTGACCCTGACCTGTTTAATGCCAGGTTGTTCCAATAAGAATTGTTGTAAATTTACCGCATAATCTAAGTCATCAGTTAAGCGATAAATGCGGAATCTTGCCCGACCCGGACAATGATGCACTAAATGAGGTAAACCGCGATCTGTTTTGATAGTTGGTGTGGCAACGACGGATAAGGAATGTTGCAAAGAGATACCCTCCTTAAATTTGGAGTTTATTGAGCGACCGTTTGGGGCGATTGATGATCTTGTTGAATGGTATTGATAACACTCATTAAACGCAGTCCTAACTCCCATTCTGAGAGCCCTTGATTTTTATAATTAATGGCAATGGAAGCCGCCGCCCGATTAACTCGCACCTGGGTGACATATTCGTCTGCATTGAGAGCCTCTTCTAACGCCTGAGCAAACTCGTTATCAATCGCCAGTTGAGGCATCCGTAACCGCACTCGTCCTGGAACCGCGTGCGCGATCGCGTAACCTTGCAGATTCACTTCTCCATCGGTGGTTTCTTCTTTTTGCGGAGACGGTTCAGTTTCCGCACTCAGTTGTGGCGCTTGTTCTTTCAGTTGCGTAAAGACTTGACGCACGACACTGGCAACTAACAAGTTCACTAATAACGCATTTGCCCCGCGCAGTTGAAAACGACTGGTCACAAATAATCCAATCACGACCGGCAGAATCGTTTCCACTTCGCCATGTTCTCTTAAAAATGACCCGACTTGAGAAGCAGCATCTTCTGGAGAAACATGATTCAAGTCGTTATTGGCTGTGGTTGTGGTCATTGCTCAAACAATCTCCTTTTTAGTTAATCACAAGTTGGGTTAAATTGATTAAATGCTAATGATTTTTTTGACAATCGTGTAGAATTACTGCATATTTAATTCCCGTTGCGTTAGATTGATCCACTTCTTTTTCTGAAACATTCGTGCTATGAATTTGTGCCTTAGTCAGTTTAGAAGAATCGGAAGATTGCGGGTCTTCTTCATCAATCCATTCATAGAACTCAATGGTATCTGGATTGCAAAACGTGCAGCCCTCACAATGTTCAGGAATCGGTAATTGACGGACCCTTCCTTTTTGCACTAATTTCTTCAGCATTTGCCGGAGCGCATCTCCATCCATATGAAAATGCAACTCCAGTTCTGCCAAAGAAACACGATGATATTCGAGGACAAAGTTTTGTAGTTCCTTTAAAATCATTAGTATAACCTACTCTAAATTAGCAACAATTTGTGCGCGAGGTTGATCTGATGTTAAAAAAATTAAAAGAAGCGCTTACAGAAGCTCTTGAAGATGAATATAAAGCACGAGCAACTTATCAATTAGTACTGCAAAAGTTTGGCAAAATTCGACCCTTTGTGAATATTCTTCAATCAGAGGAACGACATATTCAAGCCTTATTTTCTTTATTTCAAAACTATCAAATTCCCATTCCCGTAGATACTTGGAAAGACCGAGTGGAAACGCCCGATTCGGTCTGGTCAGCTTGTGAAGCTGGCGTGCAAGCAGAAATTGAAAATGGGGAAATGAAGAGCGCGATTGCTGGCAATGACAGAAGCATATCCGGATGTCCAGCGGGTTTTTTTGAATTTACAACGGGCTTCCCAAGAAAACCATTTACGGGCTTTTCAACGGTGTGCTCAACGATCAGGAAACGCCCCAATTCCTCTAGAGCAAGGAAGAGGGCGATGTTACGGGGGTCGAGGCGGAAGAAGACATCGTTGCAGTTAAGATTTGATTCCTCTCAACTGTTTTGATGTCTTGCCACCAGAGCACCGACCCTAATTCAATGACATTTAGTTGTTGTGTTCGATCTGGGCTGTTGGTTGGGTTCCCGTGAAAGCAAGCTGGGATTGCGAGATAACTTGAGAGAGAAAATCACTCCTGCCATCAGAACAACCCCACCGATGATCCACGCCAGAGAAAAGCCGGGATGCTGAGAAAAGGTAGCAATTTGATAAAACATACTTGCCACCCAGTAGCCTAACCCAGTAGTCCAACCGGCAGCTAACAGTGTCCAACCGAGATTTGTTTCACGGTAGATTGCTCCCGTTGCCGCCACACAAGGAAAGTACATCAGTACGAAAAGTAAATAAGCAAAGGCTGCAGCATTCGTATTAAAGCGTTGTGACATCTGTCCAAAGGTTCCCACAGCGATTCCTTGTTCAGCAGCAGCCGTGGTTGGATCTTGCACTTCACCCACACTTAAACCTAACGGATCGAGCAATTGATTGCCCAAATCAGCTAAATTAGCGGGAATACTGGCAAAAGCTGCACCAATACCACCCCAAAAACGAAAAGGCTCTTCGGCTTCTGCTGATTCTGATGCGGCTGCCTCTTCTTGCGCGAGCTGACCGTAAAGGGAATCCAGGGAACCGACCATCGCTTCTTTGGCAAACACACCCGTAAAAATGCCAACGGTTGCGGGCCAATTTTCTTGAGTAACGCCCATGGGAGAAAAGATCGGGGTTACGGCTTGGCTAGTGGCGGAGAGGACAGAATTTTTACTGTCTTGTTGACCGAAAGAGCCATCGGTGCCAACGGAATTTAAGAAACTCAAAACCAACACCATCAGGATAATCACTTTACCCGCTCTGAGTAAAAACCCTCTCAGTCTGTCCCAAGCCCGGATCATCACGCCTTTTGGCTTCGGAATGTGATAAGGGGGTAATTCCATCACAAAAGGAGCCGCTTCCCCTTGCATAATGGTATTTTTCATCACAATCCCAGTAAAGATGGCTGCGCCAATCCCGATCAGATAAAGACCAAACACCAAGTTTTGTCCGTTACGCGGGAAGAAGGCAGCAGCAAATAGCGCATAAACCGGCAATCTTGCCCCACAAGACATAAACGGGTTCATCATAATCGTCATCAGCCGATCGCGCTTATTTTCTAAGGTTCGCGTTGCCATAATTGCAGGGACATTACAGCCAAATCCCACCAGCATCGGCACAAACGCTTTCCCGGGCAAACCAATCAAGCGCATTACTTTATCCATAACAAACGCTGCTCTTGCCATATAGCCCGAGTCTTCCAGAATGGAAAGAATGACAAAGAGTAAGCCAATTTGGGGGATAAACGTTGCTACAGTTTGCACACCGCCACCGAACGAGGTGACAAAGCCAATGAGTAAACCGGGCGCACCGATTCCTTCCAACCAGGCTTGTGGCGCATCGACAAAGACTGTTCCCACGGAAATATCAAAGAAATCAATAAACGTTCCCCCGATATTAATAGCAATGAAGAACATTAAATACATCACGACTAAAAACAGGGGAATGCCAATCCAACGGTTGAGCACAAATTGGTCAATTTGGTCGGATTTGGTGTTACTCACCTGCCGTTTCTGTTTAACCGCATTTTGAATTAAACTGCGAATAAAGCCATAGCGACTGTCGGCAACAATAATGTCGATGTCTTCGTGTAAGAGTTGGTGGATCTTCCGCCGATTTTCCACCACAATCTGATCCAGCTCTTTACCTTTGAGTTCTGGAGCAACGCGGTCTTCGTATTCGAGTAGGTTCAGCGCCACCCAACGGGTTGAAATCTTACGATTATTCCCTTTTGCCTGGACTAACGGTTCAATTTGATTGAGCGTATCTTCAATGACAGCCGGGTAAGCAACCACAGTGGGCAGGTTCCCCGGATTATCAACGAATTCATTAATGCGACTTCTGAGCAGATCAATGCCTTCTCCCAAAAACGCACTAATGGGAATGACAAAACAACCCAATCGTTGGGAAAGAACCTCCGTATCAATATCAAGTTCGCGATCGCGCGCCACATCCATCATATTGAAGGCAGCGACCATGGGGACGCGCATCTCCATAATCTGTGTGGTGAGATAAAGGTTCCGTTCCAAGTTAGACGCATCAACAATATTAATCACCAGATCCGCCTCTCCAGACATGAGATAATCTCGGGCGATGATCTCATCGAGTCCCGATCCTTCATCTTCCCCGTCGAGAGAATAGACCCCTGGTAAATCAATTACGGTCACTTCCGTGCCGTCATAGCGATATTTTCCTTCTTTACGGTCAACGGTGACCCCTGGCCAGTTCCCCGTGCGTTGGTTGGTCCCGGTCAGATCATTAAAAAGAGTGGTTTTCCCACAATTCGGATTCCCAATTAAAGCGATTGTCTGTTTTTTCATATTAGTCACTAGTCATTGGTCATTGGTTCAGTTAATCCTTGCTGCTGTGTCTGCTAAGGCAATTCCTCGACGACCAGTGCTGCTGCTTCGTCTTTACGCAGACTTAATTTGAAGCCCCGCACCAAAATTTCGACAGGATCACCCAGGGGGGCAACGCGAGTCACGGTAAATTCTGTACCAGGGGTGAGCCCCATTGCCAATAGTTTCTGCTTATAGGCTTTCTTCGCCGCATCATCCATTTTTTCAAAGCGAGCCACTTTTCCTTGTTGATGAACTTGCAAATCTTTCAATGTTGTTTTTTGAGTTTTCATCTCATTAACCTCTTCCACTTCCACCAGATAATCAAAGGGTTGATCGGAGACGAGAATCCGCTTTGCCATTCCGTCATCGATCCCAATACGGGTTTCCCCCACCCCAACCACAATATTTCCCGCCAGATTCTGCAGAACTTTAATTTTCATCCCCGGTGCCAACCCCATCCCCACCAAACGATTCACCCCATCTTTGCTTTTATAGCCGGCGATCCAAAGCTGATCTTCCACTTGCGCTTTCGCCAGTGGCATGATAGTGCGTTCCTGACGATGGTTTTCCCCTCCGCCGTGATGACGGTGTCGTCTTTGTTGTTGATGGTGCGGTTGGTGAGGCATGATTTTGCGTCCTTCTTGCTGCAAGTGTCTGAATAAGCGAGAGATTACTAAAATTTAAAGGTTAGCGATCTCATTTGTGCGCTGGGAGCTGAAATTAAATTTCAAAAAGTTTTTCAACATAGTTGAAAAACTTTTTTATTTATCAACCTAAATTAGTGATATCACAATCGACTGTATACGTAAGCATGCGTTAAGGAATATTTAACCTTCTGCAAAACAAATACTTGAAAGCTTTAAGTAATGTATCAAGTTTGACAGTTTGTCTTTTGATGATCGCGACAGGCTTCCCTTACAGTTTTGCTAGGAAACACCTCCCATGCCTCTCTTGCTGAAACTGTCGGCTTAATCGATTCCTAACAACTCAGGGGCGGGATGAAACAACGAGTCAATCTTGCCAGTACATTTGTCTGTGACTGCTAGTACCAATGGCGCGATCAACTGAACAATCTTTAGTGGCTTTACCGCTATAAACATACTGAATATGCAGCGCGAGGCATTACAGAGTATTGGATTATTGATCCTGAAGAACAAAAAATGACCCTTTGCCTTCTTTTAAAACTGACCAACTACATAGTTGGGCTGGGAAAAGACCAAACCTTGAACCCCTACACTTCAGCTTGCAACTCCTTCCTGCTCAAGAGAGAGTTAAAACTGCTTTGGTAATTGTGTCGAATGAAAGATGCAGGGAAATTTAAACGAGAGTAAATTAACACATAAGCTGGCGCAGTCAGCAACCTTTGGCTTCCAACCATCATTGTCCAGCCGAGTTACCGATGCACCAGCATAGTTACATATATCAAAATTAGACGAGTTTGGAAAGAAGTTATGACAATTGCTTTACGAGAAGATATCATGTATATCTTACTGGAAAAAATCGGTCAATCTGCTTACGAAAGCAATGAAGGCAAGGAAGTCTCTTTTACCGAAACAGATTTTGCTGGTCGAGACATTACGCAAGCAGATCTCCTGGGGCATTTAGATTATCTCAACCAAAAAGAATACATCGAAGCCGAATTTGAAGGCAATGCCTATGCCACGCAAGAAGATGTTCCTGATGTGGTTAATCCAGAACAAGTAGAAGAATTTCGCGTTGCCAATACACTGGGAGCAGAAGATGGTCCACTTCCCCATCTTATTCAGTTTAAACAAGCCAAGTTAACAGAAAAAGGAAAACAGATGTTGAAAAATATGGCAGAAAAGAGACCTGAAGCCTTAAAAAAAGGACCGACTAGTCCGATTGCTTCTGAGAACCAACCTTTCTTAGAAAAGGTGAAAATTAAAGCTGGGGTTGATGATATCTTTGATGCCAGAGATCTTTCCGAAGTTGTGTTTCGCAGTATGCGCGACTTAATGACCACAGAAGCAGCAGATCGTGTTTTTGAAGAACTCAAAGGAGAAAAGGCGGCAAGCAGTGATGATCAATCTTTACAAGATGATATCTCTGGTTTATGGAAAGATACAAACCCCATTGTTGCCTTTTTAAGTCGTCTGCGTCCGGTTTTAAATATTGATGATGAAACGTTTTTATTCCGGATTCGCCAAGAAGGTGGACTACAACGCGGTATTGAACCAGAAGTAGCCATTAATGCGGTTTTTTCGGCAACAAAAGATGAATTATCCCAAGAACGAATTCAAGAAATTGCTGAAGCCTTACCAGGAAAAATCCGTCAGCTTTGGGAACAAGCATAATTCTTTTTTCCGAACAATTATGATCTAGCCGGAACCAGAGAGAGAATCTTTCAGGAATGAGGGTTTCTCTCTCCTTATATGTTGAAGATTAAAATCAACAGAAACGAGCCTTCAAGGCGGAAGGGTTAGCTAAAATTCCAAGTAAAGGGGGGCCTTGCTGGTTTTGTTTCCGCATCCGCGACCAATAGGGAGGTACTGCAGGAAGCTCTTCCAAATTAATGCATTGTTTGACAAACTCAGCTTGAGAGGTAAGGTCAGCTAGCATCTGATTCATCCGTCGTTCGTAGCCAATTGTCGTAGAAAGACGGCTGCCAATACTCCCCCCGCATAGAGAACCGGAGACGTGAGTGGGATAAACTTGTACATAATCGGGTAGCTTGAGAATTTTTTCTTGCAGGGTATGGCACAGTTGACCGGCATGCTGTTCAATCTCCTCTGAAGATCCTAATAAGTCGGGGCGACCGACATCATCTACGAGCAGCGCACCACCCGACAGTAACATCACTGGTTCTTCACCACGAGAACGGTCTGTGACTAATAGGCTAATATGTTCAGGCGTATGACCCGGGGTATACAACACTTCCAAGATTAGTTCACCCATTTCCAGGCGATCACCGTCTTCCATTGCATGCACTTGATAGCCCAATTCAGCACGTCCTCCACCAAGGAGTTGCACTTCTCCTCGTTGGGGTAACTCACAGATGCCCGTTAGATAGTCGTTGTGCTGATGAGTATCAGCAGCATATTTAAGCTGCATTCCCTGAGAACGAGCTTCTTCAAAGTAAATATCTACATCTCGTCTCACATCTAAAACCAAGGCTTCACCGGTTTGTTCTGAACCCAGGAAATAGGAAGCATGACCGAGGCTTTCTAAATAAAATTGTTTAAAGTACATGATTATTGCCTCAAAAATTACTGTCGATAAGTTATTAAATTTTCAAGATAGTTTTAGTTAATTTGATCTTTTGATATTTTTTTGTTCGCTTATTAAAAGTATTACGGGTTAATGTTGTTACTCGTCGTTCACAGAGAATAGTAATGGTACTGTTTGACTCGATCTTGCTCTAAAATATGAAAATGCTGAAATTATCGAAGATAAGTCGCAGATCATGGCAAGTGCATCCCGATATAATCCCGCCGACATTGAACCAAAATGGCAAAAGTACTGGTTAGAAACGGAAGCGGATCAAGCCTCAGAAGACAAGAGTAAACCGAAATTTTATGCCCTTTCCATGTTCCCTTATCCCTCGGGGAATCTCCATATGGGGCATGTTCGTAATTATGTAATTACCGATGTCATGGCGCGGTGGCGAGGGATGCAAGGGTACCGGGTTTTGCATCCGATGGGCTGGGATGCCTTTGGTTTACCGGCAGAAAATGCTGCAATTGATCGTGGCGTTCATCCTGCCCAATGGACAAATCAGAATATTCAGCAGATGAAACAACAACTCCAGCAATTGGGATTATCCCTCGACTGGAGTCGGGAAGTGGCAACTTGTTCCCCCGACTACTATAAATGGACGCAATGGATTTTTCTCCAGTTTTTCCAAGCCGGACTTGCCTATCAAAAAGAGTCCGCTGTAAATTGGGACCCCATTGACCAAACGGTTCTTGCTAATGAACAAGTGGATGGCGAAGGGAGATCGTGGCGCAGTGGTGCGAAAGTCGAACGGAAACTCCTTAAACAGTGGTTCCTGAAAATTACTGCTTATGCAGAAGAATTGCTCAACGATTTAGACAAACTGTCTGGCTGGCCCGATCGCGTTAAACTCATGCAAGAAAATTGGATCGGCAAATCTGTTGGGGCATATCTCGAATTTCCTGTCGTTGGGAGAGAAGATAAAATCGGGGTCTTCACCACCCGCCCTGATACGATTTATGGGGTCACTTATGTGGTTCTTGCACCGGAACATCCTCTCACCCCGCAAGTGACGACAGCAGACCAAAAAGACGCGGTAGAAGGTTTTATTCAAGAAGTTAGTAGCGAAAGCGAACTGGAACGCACTGCCGAAGATAAACCGAAACGCGGTATTCCCACGGGTGGAAAAGCAATTAATCCTTTTACTGGTGAAGAAATTCCAATCTTAATCGCTGATTATGTCCTCTATGAATATGGAACCGGTGCTGTCATGGGTGTTCCTGCCCACGATGCCCGCGATTTTCAGTTTGCCACCCAGAATCAACTGCCGATCAAACAGGTGATTGTTCCAGAAGGCGAAGACGCCAGTGAGACATTAGAAAATGCCTATACCGAAGCGGGAACGATGATCAATTCTGGTCAGTTTGATCGCCTAAATTCTGTTGAAGGAAAACAAGCTATCATCGACTATGCCGAAAAACAAGGCTGGGGGAAAGCGAGAATTCAATATCGCCTCCGAGATTGGTTAATTTCGCGTCAACGCTATTGGGGCGCACCGATTCCCATTATCCATTGTCCCAGTTGTGGGGCGGTTCCCGTTCCCGATGAAGATTTACCCGTTGAACTCCCAGAAAACGTGGAATTTACCGGACGTGGCGGATCTCCTCTCACGCAACTGGAAAGCTGGTTAAATGTCCCTTGTCCTTCTTGTGGGGAACCGGCAAAACGCGAAACCGATACTATGGACACCTTCATTGACTCCTCGTGGTATTTTCTCCGCTACACTGATGCCAACAATAGCGAGGAAGCCTTTAACAAAGAAAAAGTCAATGACTGGATGCCCGTGGATCAATATGTAGGAGGGATTGAACACGCCATCCTGCACTTATTATACTCTCGTTTCTTTACGAAAGTTTTGCGCGATCGCGGGCTTTTAAACTGTGATGAACCCTTCCAACGGTTACTCACTCAGGGAATGGTTCAGGCAATTACCTACAAAAACCCTCAAACCGGCAAATATATCCCCCCCCAACAGGTGAATCCAGAGGATCCGAAAGACCCTAATACCGGTGATGAACTATCTGTCTTCTATGAAAAGATGTCGAAATCGAAATATAACGGTGTCGATCCCTTAGAAGTTTTGGATAAATATGGGGCGGATACGGCGCGGATGTTTATCTTATTCAAAGCCCCGCCGGAAAAAGATTTAGAGTGGGATAGTGCAGATGTGGAAGGACAATTCCGCTTCCTGAATAAAGTCTGGCGCTTAGTAATGGAGTTTGTCGATCGCGCTTCCGAAATCAAACCCAAAAATAACGGCGATCTCTCGAAAGAGGAAAAAGACTTACGCCGTGCGATTCATACCGCTATCAAATCGATTTCTGAAGACTTAGAAGGAGATTATCAGTTTAATACGGCGGTTTCTGAGTTGATGAAGCTGAATAATGCGCTGAATGAAGCAAAATGCCAGGATTCTTCCATTTATCAAGAAGGAGTTGAAGCCTTAGTAAAATTACTTGCACCCTTTGCTCCCCATATTACAGAAGAACTCTGGCACGCTTTAGGAAATCAAGAATCAATTCACCATCAACCCTGGTTAGAAGCGGATCCCGACGCCTTAACCGTGGATGAAATTAATCTCGTGATTCAAATTAAAGGCAAAACCCGCGGCACCATTCCCGTACCTGCTAATGCCAGTCGGGAACAATTGGAAACCTATGCCCGAGAGTCCGATGCAGCCCAGCGGTATCTGGAAGGCAAAGAGGTGAAAAAAGTGATTGTCGTTCCTGGAAAACTTGTGAATTTTGTGGTTTAAAGCATTGAACTGTTGCTGATGGGAGGAATAGCCGTTCCTTCCATCAAAACCTTTTCCGGATTCGCATCAAAATGACTGGAATAGCTTGCCTATAATTAAAGGTAAAAGCAGGAAGTTCTAGGAAAAATGTCTCAACTCACGCTCAATTTAGACTCAGTCATTGAATTAAGTCGGGAGCAATTTTATCAGATCTGTCAGGATAATCCGGACTTAAAATTAGAACGAACGGCAACCGGAAATTTAGTGATTATGTCGCCAACTGGAGGAGAAACAGGACGTAAAAATGCCAGTTTAATCATACAAGTTGGGTTATGGAACGAACAAACACAATTAGGAGAAGTTTTTGATTCTTCTACCGGGTTTAGTCTTCCCAATGGTGCAGATCGTTCTCCTGATGTGGCATGGCTTGAAAAGTCGCGCTGGGAAGCTTTATCGCCCCAACAAAAAGAAAAATTTATTCCCCTTTGTCCTGATTTTGTCATTGAGCTTTTGTCTCCAACAGACAATTTAAAGCACCTGCAAGCCAAAATGCAAGAATACATAGAAAATGGCTGTCAGCTTGGTTGGTTAATTAATCAAAAACAGAAAACAGTTGAAGTGTATCGTCCGGGAAAAGAAACAGAAATTCTGAATGCACCCGCTTCCCTATCCGGAGAAAATGTTTTACCAAGTTTCACTTTAAACTTAACGAAGGTTTGGACTTAAGGCACAAACTGTAATTACGAGGCAATAATAAATTGCCGATTCAATAGCTAAAAAAGATGCAGGAAATCAACTTTACCTCAATTCATGAATTTTTAGTTTCGGCATTAGAACAACCTTGGACAGCAATTTATACTAAGATAATCGCGATCGCGCTTTTATACGGGGCAATCGTTCATATGGGAAATATTGTCGGACTGACAGGAACTAATCGAGGACAGTAACATGAGTCAATCTGTTAAATTTTGGGACAAAATTGCCGATAAATCTTCCAAACAACCGATTGCTGACGAGGCTTCTTATCAGAAAAAATTAAAAGTTACTCAGGAATACTTTAAACCAGAGTGGTCGGTGTTGGAATTTGGTTGCGGTACGGGAGGAACTGCCATTATTCACGCATCTTATGTTAAGCACATCAGGGCGATTGATATTTCATCAGAAATGATTAAAATTGCCAAAGGTAAGGCAGAAGCTCAAAATATTGATAATGTCACTTTTGAACAATTAACCATCGAAGAATTAGAAGCAGAAGAGTGTAGCTATGATGCGGTGTTGGGACTGAGTATTTTGCATTTACTAGAAAATAAAGAAAGCGCGATCGCGAAAGTCTATAAAATACTCAAACCAGGGGGAATTTTTGTTACCAGTACTACCTGTATGGGAGATGCTTATCGTTGGTTTAAACTTATTGCACCGATTGGCAAGGCTTTGGGCTTCTTTCCTTTAGTCAGGGTATTTACCGCACAGCATTTAATTGAAAGTCTTACTGATGCGGGTTTTGCGCTTGATTATCAATGGCAACCCAGCAAAGATAAAGCAATATTTATTGTGTCAAAGAAGGCGCTCGTAGAAAATATCAAATGAAAAGAGTCGCTGTATTTGGTAATGCGGGAGGGGGTAAGTCAACTCTGAGCAAGCGTCTAGCTCAAATAACAGGTTTGCCTCTCATTGTATTAGACCTCGTTCAATACAAAGCAGGAGGGGAAAAAGTTCCTGATGAAGAATATAAAATTGCCCACGCAGCAATCTTGCAACAAGACTGTTGGATTATTGATGGATTTGGTTCGTTAGATACAGTATGGGAAAGATTAGAAGCAGCAGATACTTTAGTCTATATCGATTTGCCAGTTCTTCAGCATTATTTCTGGGTAACAAAACGATTGATCAAAGGTTTTTGGGTGGCACCCGAAGGTTATCCTCCAAATAGTCCGTTAGTCAAAAGCACCTTAAATGCCTATTCCATAGTTGGGCTGTGCCATCAAAAGCTTACACCTAAATATCGCGACTATGTCAAAAAGGCAAAGGCAACCAAGCAAGTGTTCCATCTTCAATCTACTAGAGATATCAAGGAGTTTTGGCAATCGCTCGTTTGACGATTAGAATTTTTCTTTAGGATTGGAGATTTAATTCAATTGGCAGAAATCGCTGTGTCTAAGTCCCGATAGTAGAACTGGTTCAAAATTACTTTCTACTTCTGTTCCGGTAAACTTTTTCCTCTAGAAAACTGGACTAAGAAGACCCCCACAATCACAATTCCTAACCCAATCATATCAGTGAGTTGAGGAATATCGCCAAAGGCAACCCATGCCATTCCCATCGTTACCGGTGGTCCGAGATAAAATAAACTTGCAACACGGGTAGCATCAAGACGAGACAGCAGTTGCCACATTAAGCCATAAGAAGCAAGAGAAACACCGAGAATGAGCCAGCCTAAGGTAGCAATGAACGGAATATTCCACTGAATCTCTAACTGTTCAATCGTAATGGCAGGAATCGCAAGAATTAAAGCCGTGGCAAGGCTTTGATAAAAGAGGGTTGCCCCTACTGGCAGAGAGGGATGATTTTGAGGTGAAGTTTCTCGTCGGCGCTGAAGAAGACTAGCAATGGTAATGGCAATAACGGAACCAAAGGGAATAAAATAACCAATGGTTGATGCTTCGGTATTGAGTTGAATGCGTGTTCCCACTGCGATCGCGACCCCCAAAAATCCGACAATTAAGCCTAACCATTGCCATAAACTGGTTCTTTCTCCTGTAATCACTCCAGAAAACGCACCGGTTGCCAGGGGTTGGAGGGCGACCACTAGCGCGACAATTCCAGCGGGAACATTCTGTTCGAGGGCAAGTAAAGCACAACTGAGCCATACCCCATGGGCTAAAATTCCGACAAAAGCCGTATGAGAAAGTGTCGTGGTATCAGGAACGACCCAACGATTGCTCATTCTCAGATAAAACAGTAATAATAACGTGAGTAGAGCGTACCGCCAAAACAGCAGCGTAAAGGTTCCCGTGTAGGGTAAGCCATATTCAGCACCAATGAAACCCGAATTCCAGAGGAGAACAAAGCCAATGGCGCGGTTAATCGTTGCGAGTTCTAAATTGCTCATAAATGATGACAAATGAATTGATTGGGGAAATTGCGTCTCACGTCTCCTAAACGTCTAGATCAATGAACCAAAAACAATAGATAATGAGGGCTCAGTAGGAATCCATAATTATAATCAACGATCTGCCGATATGAAATTTTCCCAGCGTCTGGATAAAATTCCACCTTACCTTTTTGCCCAAATCAATCGTAAGCGCCAAAAACTACTTGCCCAAGGCGTTGATTTAATTAATTTAGGCGTTGGCGATCCCGATCAACCAACACTATCGCCAATTCTACAAGCAATGCACGAAGCGATTGACGATCCCAGCACTCACAATTATCCTCCGTATCAAGGAACGCTTGCCTTTCGCAAAGCAGTTGCTGCTTTTATGGCCCGTCGTTACGGCGTTACGGATCTCAACCCGGAAACAGAAGTTCTTTCTTCTATTGGCTCAAAAGAAGCCATCCACAACACTTTTTTAGCCTTTGTTGATCCCGGTGACTATACCCTCATTCCCGATCCCGGTTATCCTGTCTATAATACAGCAACTTTATTCGCGGATGGTCAACCTTACCCGATGCCGCTGATGCCAGAGAATCATTTTTTGCCGGATTTAAAGCAAATTCCCACAGAAGTGGCGCAAAAGACGAAATTACTCTGGATTAATTATCCCAATAACCCAACTGGGGCATTAGCCAGTTTAGACTTTTTTGCGGAACTGGTTGCCTTTTGTCAGGAACATGATATTCTCCTCTGTCATGATCATGCTTATGCAGAAATGGCGTATGACGGCTATCAACCCCCCAGTGTCCTGCAAGTCGCGGGGGCAAAAGACTGCGCGATCGAGTTTCATAGTGCCTCCAAATCTTATAACATGACCGGCTGGCGGGTTGGCTTTGTCGTTGGTAATGCTTTGGGGATTGAAGGTTTAGGGAGAGTGAAGAGTAATGTTGATTCTGGGGTGTTTCGGGCGATTCAACAGGCAGTGATTACGGCGTTAGAAACCCCCCGTACCGAAATTGACAAGTTAATGGCTGTCTATCAGCGTCGCCGGGATATCATTGTTGCAGGCTTGAACCGTTTAGGTTGGGAAATTACCCCACCTCAAGCTACCCTTTATGTTTGGGTTCCCGTACCTCAGGGTTATACTTCCCAAGAATTTGCCAATCTCTTGTTGGATGAATGTGGCATTATTGTTCCACCAGGAAATGGCTATGGACGCTTTGGAGAAGGCTTTTTCCGCATTGCCTTAACGATACCGGAAGTAGAAATGGAACGCGCGATCGCGCGGATGAAAGCAGCAGGAATCCGCTACTGAGGTAACTTATAATAAAGCCAAGAGCTCTGGTTCTTTCAGCTCTCAAGGTCAAGTTTCCAGCGATAAAGTGACGCCCCCATTTAGCGATGACCAAACATTATTTTGTTGCAAGCGAACCCGATACCCTGAATCAAATTTACCGACAAGTGGTTTTGTGGTTCAAAGATAAAGAATATGAAGTAGAAAGTACCCAAAGCGGGGATGTTTATTTAGTACAAGCGGCAAAAACAAGCTGGCTGCGAACGGTCTTTGGAACCAATTTAGCCTTTAAGGTGAATATTTATTGGTCCAATGTGCCAACCACTGCCGGTGAATTTATCATTGAAACCCGCGT
>CAZAYV010000068.1:0-21128 GCA_964489465.1 uncultured Dactylococcopsis sp.
TTAGCAACCCCTTGCACGATGACATTATCATCTTCACTAGAGGTGTAGTCTCCCCGACTTGCGCTTTCTTCTCCAACAATGACAGAGGTAAAGTAGTCAAAAGTTCCTGAATCTGTTCCAGCACCATATAAATTGAGGGGTCGATCAGGGAATTCGTCTCGCACTTGGTTCCAATTATTAATTTTTCCTTGTGCTTCTGGCTCCCAAACCATTTTTAATTCTTCGACGGTCATACATTCTGCCCAGTCGTTTTCTGAGTGTTTGACTACCGTCAGTCCATCAAAGGCAATGGGAAGTTCGATGTATTCAATGCCGTTTGCCTCGCATTGTTCGATTTCAGATTGTTTAATGGGACGAGATGCACCAGAAATGTCGGTTTCATCATTACAGAATTTCTTGAAACCACCACCAGTTCCAGATACCCCGACGGTGACTCGGATATTAGGAAATTCACGTTGAAATTCTTCCGCCATTGCTTCGCTAACCGGGAAAACGGTGCTAGACCCATCGACGAGGACTGATCCAGACTCTTGAGAGCCACCGCCACTACTGGTGTCGCCACCACCGGTTTGGTTACCACCGCCAGTGGCTTGGTCGCCACCGCCACCGCCATTGCAAGCAGCGAGGATGAGGGCAAGGGTGCCAACGGATGCTAAAGAAGTTAAACGACGTGAGTATTGATTGAACATAGAGATTCTACTTACTAAATTGACTGAGATTGATTTGTCCCCTAGCAACATACCGCTTAATCGTAAAATTTAGGTTAAGAAACTATAGCAATCCCAAATGAAAACGGAATGCTATGCCATGTCTAAGCCCTGCTGTAGCCGAATCCTATTTTCCGATCTCAAGATTGCTGGCAAACTTTTTCTTTTGATTTCACTGATTAGACCGACATGAATATATTTAAAGCTCTCGTCGGCTTTATAAGCACCCCTGCAAAATTAATTACACATCCGCTAGCTGGAAAGCTCAAGCATTGCGGTAGTTTTGAGGTTGGAAAATAGGCAATTAATTCTCCGTACCTGCTTAACAATTTACTATTAAAGTAACGGCTTAAGGTAAAGAGAAGGTTAAGTTGACGAGATTAATTTTTAAGCCCTACAATTGTAGGCTGTGACGTTTTTTTGGAATAACTAGGAAAGAGAGCCATGAATGCTCAAGACATAATCCGCTCGATCGAGCAGGAGCAGATGAAAGACGATCTCCCTGTGATTCATGTAGGAGACACAGTACGAGTTGGGGTGAACATTCAAGAAGGGGGGAAAACTCGGACTCAGCCGTTTGAAGGAACTGTTATTGCTAAACGTCACGGTGGTAGTAATGAAACCATTACCGTAAGACGAGTGTTTCAGGGAATTGGCGTGGAACGGGTGTTTTTACTCCATTCTCCTCGGATTAAAGAGATTAAAATTATTCGTCGCGGGAAAGTGCGGAGAGCGAAATTGTATTATCTGCGCGATCGCGTTGGTAAGGCAACTCGCGTTAAACAGCGCTTTGATCGCTAAGGGCCTCTCCGAGATTGATCGCAAATCGGAGAAAAAAGTGTTATACTAGCACGAGGCTAAATTAGCGATAACAATCATTGTGCGTCCTTAGTTCAGTTGGTAGAACGTCGGTCTCCAAAACCGAATGTCAGGGGTTCGAGTCCTCTAGGGCGCGCTCGCTATTTACAACCCCCCTGTAACCAGTCCAAAAACTGTACCGGGGGGAAACTTTTTCGTCTCAACGAAAACCGTCAAGAGCAGAAAGGGGGATTGATATTGTGGCAAAGAACGAACCAAAAAAAAGTGACCGCCCCGAAGTGAAAGCAAAAGAAGAGCAAAGTAGCTTCGATTTGGCTGACTTTCTCAAAGGCACGAAAGAGGAACTGGGCAAGATTGTCTGGCCGAGTCGTAAACAACTGATTAGTGAGTCAGCCGGTGTCATTTTAATGGTCACACTGGTTGCCACCATTATTTACTTATTTGATAACCTCTTCATTTGGATTGCAGGACAGGTATTTTGATGAGTTTTGCCACAGACAATCAAAACGAAGACCCAAATCTTGAACAGCCAACAGATCGTAAACCAAGATGGTATGCGATTCAAGTGGCTTCTGGATGCGAAAAGCGGGTAAAAACAAACCTGGAACAACGCAGCCAGACCCTTGATGTTGCTGATCGCATTTTACAAATTGAAATTCCCCAAACCCCAATCTTCAAACTGCGTAAAGACGGAACTCGTCAACAAGCTCAAGAAAAAGTTTTTCCCGGCTATATTTTAATCCAAATGCTGTTGGATGACCAAGTTTGGCAGGTTGTAAAAAATACGCCGAATGTGATTAACTTTGTGGGTGCAGAGCAAAAACGTCCCTATGGACGAGGGCGCGGTCATGTCAAACCCATGCCCCTAAGCCCCTCCGAAGTAGAACGAATTTTCCGACAAAGCGAACAACAAGAGCCGGTCGTTCAAGCAAAAGTCGCAGTCGGTGATAAGATTGTAGTTCTTAGTGGACCGTTCAAAGATTTTGATGGGGAAGTCGTTGAAGTGAGTTCGGAACGGAACAAACTCAAAGCCCTCCTTTCCATTTTTGGACGGGAAACACCAGTGGAATTGGAATTTAATCAGGTTGAGAAACAAGACTAGCAATGGCAAAAAAAGTTGTCGCACTTATTAAATTGGCACTGCCTGCGGGAAAAGCAAACCCCGCCCCTCCGGTTGGTCCTGCCTTGGGTCAACATGGGGTAAATATTATGGCGTTTTGTAAAGAATACAATGCCAAAACCGCTGACCAAGCCGGAATGGTGATTCCGGTAGAAATTTCGGTTTATGAAGACCGCAGTTTCACCTTTACTCTGAAAACACCGCCGGCTGCCGTTCTCTTGAAGAAAGCAGCAGGCATTGAAAAAGGATCCAGCGAACCCAATCGCCAAATGGTGGGCAGCATTACCCGCGCCCAATTGCAAGAAATTGCAGAAACTAAAATGCCTGACCTCAACTCAAATGATATTGAGGCAGCCATGAAAGTGGTGGAAGGCACCGCCCGCAATATGGGAATTACTGTTAAAGATTAAACTGTGATGAGTTGGGGAGAGGCTCCAGCTTCGTTATTGACCCAAGGAGAAAATAATGCCAAAAAAACCATCGCGCCGGATGCGGGAGTTACTGGAAAAAGTTGAAAATCGTCCCTACGAACCCCTGTCCGCTCTAGAATTACTCAAAGAAACAGCAACCGCTAAATTTGAAGAAACCGCCGAGGCACATGTTCGCCTGGGAATTGATCCCAAATATAGCGATCAACAAATCCGAACCACCGTTACTTTCCCGAAAGGAACCGGACAATCAGTGCGCATTGCCGTGATTACCCGCGGCGAAAAAGTGAATGAAGCCACTGAAGCCGGTGCAGAAGTGGTCGGTTCCGAAGAACTGATTCAAGAAATCCAAAATGGTCGCATGGATTTTGATGTGGTGATGGCAACCCCGGATATGATGCCTCAAGTGGCGAAACTGGGACGGGTTTTGGGACCGAAAGGACTAATGCCCTCCCCCAAAGGCGGAACCGTCACCAACGAATTAGAGTCTGCCATTCAGGAATTCAAAGCCGGGAAGCAAGAATTCCGGGCTGATCGAACTGGGATTGTCCATGTCATGTTCGGAAAAGTCTCCTTCTCGGCAGAAGATCTCTTAGCGAATCTCAAAGCCTTACAAGAAACGCTCGATCGCAATCGCCCTTCTGGGGCAAAAGGGAAGTACTGGCGAAGCATTCATGTCTCAGCCAGCATGGGACCGGCGATTGAAGTCGATATTGCCGCTTTAAGAGACTATAAATTACCGGAAGCAGCATAACTGAAAAACTGAATACAACAAACAGTAGAAGCCAAAGACAGCAGGAGTCACAAATAAGACTTAAATTGCCTGCCGAGGTGGATACCCAAACGTTCCCCCTGTGCCCAAAACAATTTGGGCGGTTGGGAGGGTGGGTCATCAAACCTCGGAAACTAATCCGGGGTTTTTTTGATGAAGGGGGAAAGACCAATGAAAACTAGGAGGTGCAAGCGCGTGTGGGCAGAACACTAGAAAATAAAAAACAAGTTGTAGCGGAATTAAAAGACCTGTTGAGTGAATCGCAACTGACCATTGTGATTAACTACAAAGGGTTATCCGTTTCTGAAATTGGCGATTTGCGCGCTCGATTGCGCGAAACCGGAACCACTTGTAAGGTAACCAAAAATACTCTGATGCGCCGAGCCGTTGATGGGGATGAAAATTGGCAACCTTTACAAGATTTTCTCCGGGAATCCTCGGCATTTTTATTTGTCAAGGATGACTTTAGCAATGCCATCAAGGCTTATCGAGACTTTTCTAAAGCCACCAATAAAACTGAGTTACGCGGTGGTGTGATGGAAGGTGCGCTTTTGAGTAAAGAGCAAGTGGACGCCCTCGGAGACCTTCCCTCTAAGGAAGAACTGATGGCACGCATTGCTCGGGGAATTAATGCCAATACGACCAAAATTGCAACTGGCATCAAAGAAGTTCCCACGTCTCTGGCACGAGCACTCAGAGAAGTCTCAGAAAAAGAAAACCAAGACGCAGCGTAGATTGCTATTCATTCATCAATCATTCATTTTATTTAGGAGTACAAACCAATGTCTGCAAAAACTGATGAAATTCTCGAACAATTAAAAACTCTCTCCTTATTAGAAGCTTCAGAACTGGTTAAACAAATTGAAGAAGCCTTTGGTGTGGATGCGTCTGCGCCTGCAGGCGGCATGATGATGGCAGCAGCTCCAGGGGCAGCTGCTGCTGAGGAAGCCGCAGAAGAGAAAACTGAATTTGATGTGGTTCTCGAAGAAGTGCCTTCTGACAAGAAAATTGCCATTCTCAAGATTGTTCGGGGCATCACTGGCCTAGGCTTAAAAGAAGCGAAAGGCTTAGTGGAAGAAACCCCGAAAGCACTGAAAGAAGCTACGACCAAAGAAGATGCCGAAGAGATCAAGAAACAGTTAGAAGAAGCAGGTGCCAAAGTTACTGTTAAGTAGTAACTGTTTTTTATGAGTAAGGGTGGGTTATTTGTCCCACCTTGCTCCTCAAGGGCAGACGTATTACAGATTGCGCCCGAATCAAGAAGGCTCAAGTACAGCCGGAGACTATGCCAGAGGTCTAATGATGCTCAAGCTTTCCGCCTGCAGAGAGAAGTAATGTAATTGAACAGTTAGTAACCTAAAAATGTTGAACGGTAAAACAAAGCGTATATGGTCTTAGCCGCCGAAAGAACAACAACACTGGAAGCGTTACATACTCAATATGTGGAGGCAACTCAACAGAATTATCCTCATGCTTACGTCTTTTCTTTAGACGAAATTATGGCAAATATTGCTGAAAATGCTGAACCCAGTGATGATATTGACGCCTTAACAAAAAGCGTCTTAGAAGCGATGGTTTATACCGCTTCTAATACAGTGGGAGAAATGATCGAACGTGCTGAAGCCGACTTTATTCGTCGTTTTGAAAAAATGACCCCCGAACAACAGCAGGTTTGCACTCAGTATCGACTAAAATTTAGCTAACCCAACACCATGCTCGCCCTGCGAGCAGACGCAAAAGACTCTTCAACTTACTTCATCATCAAATCTTACTGGAGACTCTCTCAGAGGGGCTTCAACATCGTAATTGCACTATTGCTTGCCAAATTTTCTACCACAGCATAAAAAACACTGAATAAAGACTTATCCTCTACTTGTCATCGGTAAGAAAACAATTGCTACTGTAAGATTTCAGCGATCGCGCATTTCAGGTAAAATTTAAGCTGGCTCTTTCAGTAAGGATAGGTTGCTTGAAGATGTCTCAGGATGATTTAACGGCGATTCTATTATTTTCCTGTCGCGATCAAATGGGATTAGTCTCTCGTCTCTCCAACTTTATTTTTGAACGAGGTGGGAATATCCTTGACTTAGACCAGCATGTCGATGCGAACGAAGGCATATTTTCAGCACGAATTGCTTGGGATATGCAACACTTTATGATTCCTCTGTCTGAGTTAAAAGCAGCTTTTACGCCACTGGCAAAAGAATTGGACGCCACTTGGAACATTCACTTCTCAGAAGAAAAAACAAGACTAGCGATTTTTGTTTCTAAATCTGACCATTGTCTACAAGAAATTCTATGGCGTCATCGCCTCGGAGAATTTGCAGTTGAGATTCCCCTAATTATCTCAAATCATCCTGATTTAAAGCCTCTCGCCGAACATTATGGCATTCCTTACTATATTCTCCCGATTACCCGGAACAATAAAAAAGAACAAGAAAAAAAGCAACTAGAACTATTAGCAGAATACAAGATTGATACAGTCATTCTGGCGCGTTATATGCAGATTCTAACGCCACAAATGATTGATGCTTATCCCAATCAAATTATTAATATTCATCACTCCTTTTTACCGGCTTTTATCGGTCGTAGTCCCTATACGCAGGCTTATGTCCGAGGGGTTAAAATTATTGGCGCAACCAGCCACTACGTCACCGCAGATTTAGATGAAGGTCCGATTATTGAGCAAGATATTATTCGGATTTCTCACCGTGATTCCCTGAAAGATTTAGTACGTAAAGGAAGAGATTTAGAGCGTTTAGTTTTAGCTCGCGCCATCCAATACCACACGGAAAATCGGGTTTTAGTTAATGGCAGAAAGACTATTATTTTTGAGTAAGATGTAACTGTCATTTGGGGTCTAAGAAAGGAGTAAAAGGATCATGAATTATGTCGGTTAGACTAATAACTGTTTTTCCCAGACATCAAGGTTACCTCATTTTTTACAGATATGGGCCACTCTTCTTTATTGCCCCCAGCCTTTTTTCAACAGTCGGCAGTAACCGTTGCGCAACAACTCCTTGGCAAACAGTTAGTGCGACAATATCGAGATCAGTCGATGACCTCTCTCCTCATTCAAGAAGTCGAAGCCTATGATGGGGTGACAGATTTAGCCAATCATGCGGCAAAGGGAAAACGCACCCCAAGAAATGAAATCATGTTTGCACTGGGGGGCTACTTTTATCTGTATTGGTGCTACGGGGTTCATCTGATGCTGAATGTAGTGTGCGATCAGACCGAATATCCGGCTGCGGTTTTGATTCGAGGGGCAGGTAAAATTAATGGTCCTGGCAAACTGACTAAGTTTTTGCAATTAGAGAAAAGTCTCAATGGGAAACCCGTGCTTCCTGAACATGGATTGTGGTTTGTGGATGGGGGCGTTGAGATTAACCCCTCAGAGATCAGAACGACGCCGCGCATTGGTATCAGTAAAAACGCTGGTGAATGGCGCGATCAACCCTTACGCTTTTTATGGCAGCCAGAAACGAGGTGAGAAAAGTAGAAATCTCTGCTGTTAATTCCGAGTTCTTTCTGCCCGCACTGTAATTGTATAAGAGGGTCGTTGCTTGCTTTCTCGCTGCGATCGGACAAGGCGAAAATCTCGGTCAATATAAAGATGTTCTAACTTGGGCTTGGCTTTGGCAGCACCTTTTAACTGCTGTGAGGCTTTTTGCGTGGCTTTTTTCGAGAAGGGTAATTTAACATTTGTTGCACTAGCGTCCATTTCCTCTAGAGGAGATGTCATAACTTTTTCAAACCAAGCCTGAGCTTTTTCCAGAGTGAGGCTGGATGCCCCTAATTTTAGCCCTTGCTTAATCGCGACATTTTCAATTTGCCACGCTTCTTCTGCAATCTCATATTTCTGAATCAACATCAGGTCATAAGCAAGGAGGTTCAAGGACAAATTCCGTAATAGGGGGAAATTCATTCCCGGTGCATAACGGGCAATATTGGCATAATATCCATCTTCGCGAAAGATTTGATACGATTGCTCTCGTTGTCGCCCGGGTAACACATCTTGAAAGGGAATGGTTGACCATACTGGCGTCCACACTCCAACCACGAGTTGTGCTTGTTCTTTGAGATCAGGAACCGGGTTGCGGGTGGCTAACTCTTCCACCATTGGGGAAAGCCTCTGCTGATAGAACTTAATTTTTTCCGAAAGAGAATCTGTATCATGAGGCTCAGCGATCTCAATTAACTGTTGTTTAAGTTCTTCTGTACTGTAATCGGTTAGGGGCTTAGTCTCGGGAGTTTGATTCTGTACCATTGCTTTTTGCCAAAAGATTGTTACGCTTCTTAACACTTGCACTACTTTTAGTGTATCTTTCCCCTTGAATTTCACCGATAAAAAGACCTCTCTTGTGAGCAGAGAGGTAACATCAAATGAAATTCTAGATCGGGCTTCAGTTTTCCTGATTCGGCTCGAGTAAACTGACTAAATGCCCGTCGGGAGTTCGCATCGCAGCCACTTTACCAAAAGAAGGCTCGCGAATCCGACCTTCTAAGGTTCCCCCTAAAGACTCTAAAGCATTGACACTTGCTTTGACATCGTCCACCTGAAAACTGAGAATGGGAGAGCTGCCGCCATTTGCACCTTCTGCAGCATGGAGCGCGATCGTTGTCCCATCGGCTTCTAATTCCGCCCAAGCGGGGCTATTTTTTTTGATGGGTAAACCTAAGCCTTCTGAGTAAAATTTAGCCGCAGCAGTTACGTCGTTAACCATTAACATGACGTGTTTGAAGGTTGCACTCATTATATGCTCCACAATTTAATGTATGACCTTATGCCATCGTAACGGGTCTGCTGCTCAAGTTCGATTTGATAACAGCAAACTAAGAGGGTGCTAGTTATAGCAGCATCGCAGGAATCGTTATAATTCTTAACAGAACCAAAGCGGTTCATTTTTACTCACAGCTAGATTTCCGATGAGATGAATTTTTGGGGTTACTCACCAGCAGCACTTTTAGATCAGCGCGATCCAGAACTCCTTCAATCCCTGATCCCGTTTTGGCAATTCCTTTATGACTGGTATTTTCGGGTGGAAACAAAAGGTTGGCACCATATTCCCAAAACCGGACGTTTTTTATTAGTGGGTTCCCATAATGGTGGGTTGGCTGCCCCAGACCTTTCTATGTTTTTGCTCGATTGGTTGCGTCGCTTTGGTGTTCATCGACCCGCTTATGGTTTAATGCAGCGAGAAGCCTTTACGTCTGAAAGAATGATGACTTCTGTTGCAAGATTGGGTGCTGTTCCAGCAACGGTGCAAATGGCAACGGCTGCTTTACATCGCGACGCGCCGGTTCTCGTTTATCCAGGTGGGGTTGATGATGTATTTCGTCCTTACAGTAAACGAAACCAGATTGAATTGGCTGGGCGTAAAGGGTTTATCAAACTGGCCTTAAGAGAGAATGTACCGGTTATTCCCTTAGTTTCAGTTGGGGCACATGAAACATTGCTCATTCTCAGCGATTGCAAAGAGTTAATGCATTTCTTGCGTGAGTTCGACATCGTTGATGCTAGCACCCCAATGACACGCATCTTTCCCATTTATCTCGGTTTACCGTGGGGGATTGCCATGGGCTTTGTTCCCAACTTTCCTTTACCCGCTAAAATTTATACGCGAGTTTGCTCTCCCATTTATTTTCAACGTTCTGGTCGAGAAGCAGCGCGCGATCGCGCTTATGTTGATGCTTGTTATCAGGAAGTCTATCAGCAGATGCAAGCATCGCTAGATGAATTAGTTGCGATTTCTCAAAAAGATTAATACTTAGCCTATCTTTCAAAAGAGGTTAGCTGCTTACGAGACTCCCTGATTTTAAGTTGAACAATTATCTGAACTCCAAGCGAGGGAACTATACATTCTTTCAGGGAGAGAGACTGTTAAGATTAAAACCAGATGAATTGGAGAGAAAACTACGAGTTATACCCCACCCCTGGCTCGCCTCATTGAACGATTACAAAGTTTACCCGGTGTCGGACCCAAAACCGCTCAACGCCTAGCCTTTCATATTCTCAAGCAACCTGAAAAAGATATTGAAGCGTTGGCTAATTCCCTCATTGAAGCGAAAAAGCAAATTGGACTGTGTCGGGTTTGCTTTCACCTCAGTGCTGACTCCGTTTGTGAAATTTGCCGCAATCCCAATCGCGATGAGAGTACCATTTGTGTGGTTCCTGAGTCTCGTGATGTGATTGCTTTGGAAAAAACCCGTGAATATTCTGGGAAATACCATGTGCTTGGCGGTATTATTTCTCCAATGGATGGCATTGGTCCCGAACAGTTACATATTCAGCCTTTAGTAGAACGCGTGAGTCAAAAGCAAGTCAAAGAGGTCATTCTTGCTATTAGTCCGAGCGTAGAAGGAGATACAACAACTTTATATCTGGGTCAATTGTTAAAACCCTTTACTCGGGTCACTCGTATTGCCTTTGGTTTGCCAATGGGGGGGGATTTAGAATATGCTGATGAAGTTACGCTGGCACGGGCTTTAGAAGGACGACGAGAGTTAGAGTAATGTCACTAGCGAGGGAAAAGTTTACCCAGGAAATGATGTTGCCTGATCATGAGATTGATTTGGCAAAGGTTGCACTTTATATCGGACAAGAAGAAACGCCCAATTTAGACATTAGTTCTTATTTGACACAACTTGATGAATGGGCGCAACAAGTGCAGGGGTTACTGCCGGTAGAACGGTATCCCTTGCGGGTGATTCAAGCCCTGAACCAAGTTTTATATGAAGATTTGGGCTTTCACGGCAATGAAGAAGATTATTACGATCCGCGCAATAGTTTCCTTAATGAGGTTATCGAACGTCGCACCGGTATTCCCATTACACTGGCACTAGTTTATTTAGAAGTTGCCCGTCGCATTGATTTTCCGATGGTGGGAATTGGGATGCCGGGTCACTTTTTAATTCGTCCCCAGTTTAAGGATGCAGGTATTTTTGTAGATGCCTTTCATCAAGGAGAGGTGCTGTTTCCACAAGATTGTGAGGAACGATTACAAGAAATTTATCAGCAACCGATCGCGCTGGAACCGGAATTTTTAGAAGCTGTCAGCAAACGGGAATTGATTGCGCGGATGCTGACTAATCTCAAACTCATTTATATTAACCACCAAGATTTAGAGCGGGCTTTAAGCGTCATTGAACGTTTATTGCTAGTCTTTCCCGATGCCATTACCGAACAGCGCGATCGCGGACTTTTATCCTATCAACTCGGACGGCTTCCCCAAGCCATTGCCGATCTCAAAACCTATCTTGCTCATTTTCCAGAAGCCTCTGATGCTGCCATGATTCAACTGCTACTCCGCCAAATTACCCCCGGTGAGAATGAGGAAGAGTAAGCAGCGCTCAGTTTTTGGTTGGTCCTTTGTTCTTGGTCTTAATCTAAAATTGATCAAGGTTTGCTACCGATTGTTTGGGAAACGGTGTGAACATATTCCTCTAACGAATCAATTTCATATTACAAGCCAGTTAACAACTAATGACAAATGACCAAGGACTAATGACCAATCATTTAAATCCACTCTGGATATAGAGCGCTTCTGCGACTCGTTTCAAGCGACGCAACTGCGCCGCCATATCTTGTTCCGTTAAACGAGCAGCAAAGAGGTCAAAGCCAATTTTGATCAGCGGATTCGGAATTTTGAATTCAAAGCGATTAATCAGTTTGGTCCCCTCCCGATTGGGCTGACATTCCCAGCGATCGCGCCCCTGAAAAAAGCCCACAAATTCCCAGACAATTAATCCCGGTTCTCGCTCTACCACTGTATTTTTGAGGGTGGGTTGGATGCCGGGTAAATCAATAATAAAACGGCTGCGACTGCCAAGTTTCGTATCCCACTTTCCGATGGGTTCACAACGTAAACGAGGGTTCAACCAACGGTGCATCAACTCGCAATCACTAATACATTGTTCAACAATAACAGCACTGGCATTAATCTGAATCGATTGTTCAAATACTTTATAGTCTCTCATTAACAATAACGCTAAGACAGCAGAATTTTCTCACTTCCCATCAATTCTAGAAAATCTTGATTTAGCATTGGTTAAGTGTTGATATTCAGCAGAAAACCTATAAGAATTTTTAGATTTAATCAAGAAACACGATAAGTAAATTAATATTAGAAGTTGTATTTTTTTGCTTTAATGTTGGAGGACGAGATTTTCATACTAAAATAAAGCCAATTCACTGATGAATGGCATTTTTGCCTAAACTCATCTGAATCCTTCTATAGAATGAGTTTTAATCTCAAAATATGAGTTTTAATCTCAAAATAACTGTACAACCCTAAACCTAACCTAGAAAAATGATTCTCTCTAATCCATCAACGGTATTAACACGACCACCAATCTTACTGGCACAGAACAGTATTGGTGATTTGCTGACGCAAGTCTTACAAGATTCTAGAAGTTTCGTTTACGCGATCATTATCCTAGTCGTCGGATGGCTTGTTGCTTGGGCGGTTGCTGCCACGATCCGCGGTCTTCTCAAACGAACCCAACTTGATAATCGGATTGCCACTTGGCTCACCGGACAAGAAGGGGGAGAACCCATTCCCATCGAAAAATGGACAGCAGATGTGGTGTACTGGATCATTCTGCTATTTGTCGTTGTTGCTGCCCTGCAACGACTACAACTAGAGGCAGTTTCTGAGCCTTTAAACACTCTGCTTAACGAAATTACCGGCTTCTTACCCCAAATTGGCGCTGCTGCCATCCTCATTGGTGTTGCTTGGTTAATTGCGACCCTGGTCAGAGTGATTGTCGTTCGTGTTTTGCGAACATTCAACCTCGATCAGCGTTTTGGAGAACAAGTGGGGACGACTGGTAGTGAGCTGACTCTGAGTGAAACCATTGGGAATACCCTTTATTGGTTTATTTTCTTATTGTTTCTCCCTTCCATTCTCAGTACCCTACAACTTGATGGAACCTTACTGCCGGTTCAAGAATTAGTCAACCGCATCCTCTCAATTCTTCCTAATATTTTAGCCGCCTTCTTAATTGTCTTCATTGGTTGGCTGATTGCGCAAGTGGTCAGGAGAATTGTAACCAATCTTTTAGCCAGTACCGGCTCCGATCAATTGGGAAGTCGCTTTGGCTTGTCAGGAACTGAGGAAACCCAATCGTTATCCTGGATTATTGGCACTTTAGTTTATGTGTTGATTTTAATTCCCGTCGTCATTGCCGGGTTAGAAGCGCTGAAAGTGCAAGCGATTTCTCAACCTGCCATTGCGATGTTGAATCAGATTCTCAACGCTTTCCCCAAGATTTTTACGGCTGCACTAGTGCTGATTATTTCCTATTTCCTAGCCCAGTATATTTGTGAATTTGTGAGTAACATTCTGTCGAGTATTGGATTTGATAATCTCTTTTCCTGGCTGGGCTTACAACGCACTCAAGAAGAAGGAGAAGCCGAAACCGTTCTCACGCAAGAAACCCAAGAACGTAGTGATACTTCCGGGATTCAGCAGCGCACCCCATCACAACTGATGGGCATTATTACCTTAGTGGGAATTATGCTGTTTGCCACCCTAGCAGCAGTCAATATTCTAGATATTCCAGCATTAACTGAATTGGTTAGCGGCATTGTTTTAGTTTCAGGTAAAATCATTGCTGGCTTGATTATTTTTGCAGTCGGTTTATATTTTGCTAATCTTGCCTTTAACCTCATTGTTAGCTCTGGAATGCAGCAGAGTCGCACCCTCGCACAAGCGGCTCGGATTGTTATTATTGCGTTTAGCTTGGCAATGGGACTGCAACAGATGGGAATTGCGCCTAATATCGTCAATTTAGCGTTTGGCTTACTTTTAGGGTCCATTGCTGTCGCGATCGCGCTGGCGTTCGGTTTAGGATCTCGCGAAATTGCGGCCGAACAAGTGCGGGAATGGCTGAATAACTTCAAGTCCTCTCGAAATAATTATTAATTCCTGCCCTCTGATCGTTACCCCTCTTAATCTTTCTTAAAGCCCCATTGAGAGGGCGATCTAGAAACATTGAGTGGTTAACTATGATCAGCGACATCGTTTAACTCTCCATACGGTTAAAAATTTAATAAAAATTACTTTCCTCAACTCTGTTTTAGTAACGACAAGTTGGGGATTTTTAATGCCAGGATGATACAGTTGCTCAGACTGCTTGCGCTCGTGCTTTCCGTTTCGGTTTAAAATTAAGAAGCAAGCCTCAAAACCAGGAGTGCAATCGTTTATGGCAGTTAAAAAACAATACAATAGCTTTTCCGAACTCCTAGCCACATCTTCAACACCGGTTTTAGTTGATTTTTACGCAACTTGGTGTGGACCCTGTCAAATGATGTCCCCAGTGTTAGATGCTGTGAAAAAGCAGTTTCATGAGCGTTTAACTGTCGTCAAAATCGACACCGATAAATATCCTCATCTTGCCTCTGAATATCACATTCTGGCTTTACCCACTTTAATTTTATTTAAAGCGGGTCAACCAGCTCAACGGTTTGAAGGGATGAGAAGCAGTGAACAACTCACTTCGGAGTTAGAACCATTGCTTTAAGTAGGTGATTTGTGATTAGCATTAATTTTACGGACTGATTAACCCTTACTTCTTGAGAGAAGAAGCATATTTGGCATCCAAAGCCGCTTTTGGATAAGCGATTCGTTTATGGTTCGTTTGTTGCCACACTCTGACAAAGACCTGGGCAATTTTTTTTAGTTCATTCGGGGTTAAATTCGCATCTTTTAACTGTTCGTCTTGCCAGCGCGATCGAATAATTTTATTGACCATTGACAACGCTTTTTCCGAAGAAACATCACTCAGTGATCGCAGCGCCGCTTCGCAACCATCGGCTAACATAACAATTCCTGTCTCTCGAGATTGAGGCGTTGGTCCATCGTAACGAAAATCAGCTTCAGCAACCGTGCCTTTTCCCTCTTTTTGCGCTTGAAAATAAAAGTAAGAAATGAGCAAGGTTCCTTGATGTTCCGGGATGAAATCTTGAATCGCTTTGGGGAGACCACAACGACGGGCCATTACTAAGCCTTCACTAACGTGCTTTTTGATAATTTTGGCACTAGCATAGGGATCATTGAGCTCATCATGCTTATTTTTACATCCCATTTGGTTCTCAATAAATCCTAATGGATCATGCATTTTACCAATATCATGATAGAGCGTTCCGGCTCGAACTAACTCCACATTACAATTTAATTCTCGGGCTGCTGCTTCGGCTAATGAGGCAACAAACAAAGTATGCTGAAAGGTTCCTGGGGCTTCAATGGCTAAGCGTTGCAATAGGGGGCGATTGGGATTGGCTAACTCCGCTAAACGAATCGGTGTGACTAAATCAAAGAAACGTTCTAAGTAAGGAGAAACACCAAAAGCAACAATACTCCAAACTAATCCCGATAGACCATAAATTACAGCATCGGGTAGCATCGCATACCAAATCGTTTCTCCAGTTGTGTTTAGAATTAAGCTCAGCAGCAGATAAGCTGCCCCTTCCACTAAGCCGATTGCTCCCCCTAAAATTGCCAATTCCTCGCGCGATCGCAGTTGTCCGGCAATGGCAGCAGCTAAGATACCACCGACCGCTCCTGTCATGAGAGCTTCCCAAGCAACGGGGATATCTTGTCCGCTCAATAAGGTGTAAACTTCCAGACCGGTGACTAAACTGATTTGGGTTAACGCTAAACTAGGTCCATAAAAGCTACTCACCAATAACCCCACTGCTGGTAAACAAGAATAAGGGACTCCAAGCATGAGTAAAAGAGGACTGGCGACACTGAGGAAAATCAGCAATATTTGATCGCGCCGTCGTAGTTTTCGCCTCACTAACCGCTTAATTAACCAAAAAAGTGTGATTAAAACCGTAACTAAGAGAGCGCACAGTAACAAACCTTGCCAGTTAATACCCCGTTGACTGAGACCTAAGGCATCAAGCAGTAAAAATTGCTCCCGGCTAATCACATTCCCTGAGCGCACAATGGTCCTCCCGGCTTCAACCGTGAGCATTACAGGCTCTACTGCTGAGGTAACAGCCTCCTCAAGCGCTTTAGTTTGCGTGGTATCTTCCACTAAATTTGGCGTGAGTGTTTCCTTTAAAAGTTCACGCCCTAAATTGACACTAACTGGCGGCGCTTTCTCCTGGAGTTGCAGTTCAATTGCTGATTCTAAAACTGATGGTGGTAACCCCCGAGGAATCCCTTGAGTCAGCATTTGATGTGCTGTTTTTTCAACTGCCGTTCGGGTCGCTTGCCATTGAGAAGGGGAGAGCCCTAGTAAAACTCGACGTTGCTTTAGACTGAGCCATCTTATTTCCTGATCCTCAATGGTAGGGGTTGGGGTTAAAGTAGCAGCATGTTGCTGGCGTACCTGATCAATGGTGGTTAATAATTGAGAAAACGCTGACGATGATAAAGTTTGTGATAATTGAGCCAGTTGAAATTTTGCTTGTTCAGAAAGAGAGTGCGGTTGCTGAGATGTAGATGTATTAACATTCGCTAATATTCTTTCCCATGCCGACTGAGAACAGGTACGAAGATAAACTTGTACTGGTTCTGATAAGTGATCGGTGGAAACAAAAAGCTCTGCTCCGGCTTCTTGACGTAGTGTTGATAAATGATCTAACTTTGTAGCCAGGTCATCAAGAATCGCTTTGTTTTTTGCCGTATTCACTTTTAAAACGGGACTCAAGCGCGACCTCTCCGCTTCCTGCTTTTGAACCGTTTTCAAGTCATCTTTAATAGTGACATCAGAAGGAGCAATAATCGTTTCCGGTGCTCGTGTTCCAATCGCCAGTTGAGGTTGGTTATAGAGCTGGTTCCCCACGACTCCTGTTAAGCTCAGTAAAGCAAGGAGAAACATTAACCACGAACCAGAAGCGAAAATAGCAGTGATTTGTTTTCCGATTCCTTGCCATGAGGAAAGCCGCTTGCGAGGATGATGAGCGAGTCGATGAGTAATACTAGGAGAATGTTTCATCAGCTTTAAATCGCTTTGCCGAGCTGAATTAGAACCTATCATCAAGCTTGGCGCTACTCCATCAGTTAATAATTTTAAATTTTAAGGTTTCTGCCTACGAGGTTGAATCACTCCGCAGGGTGCAATGGTCATTGCATTTACATCTAGGTGCTCGTCAAGGTTAGCTCGCCCAGGAAAGTGATAGTTCCCTGACCAAGTTGCCCACATTAATCTCAACTTTTGTTTCCATTCTGTCCTCTCTTTTTGCAACAGACAACGCCAAGAAATCGGAATTGCATTCACCCCATTATGCACTCCCGATAAAGCGCCTACTAAAGCTAAAATTATTGAGTTCGACCCCTCGCTTGCTTTCACCCTCCTCACACTTAGGGCTAAATTTTCTGAGGTCGTCGCAAAACAGTATAAAGCCAACCAAATATCTTGGCAAGTCGAGGGTAACGTTAGCTTTATTTCTTGTAAGGTTGCTTCTTGTTCTAGACGATTTTGTAACGTTACTAAAACGTTGCCAGATAAATCCTCATCTAAATCTTTTCTTAATTTTTTAAAGAGAGTATTCCCTCTTAATTTTTCGCGAGTTCCCCAAGTAATTGCTGTCGCATACGCCAAAATCGCTGCGGTTGCTAAAGATGATTCATTTTGCTGTTGCGCGATTACACTCAGTTGCTCTCCCCAGGTTTCGGGTTGGTCATTGAAAAATAAGATTAGGGGTAAGCAGGATAAGATAATTTCGCTCATTGTATATCCTTTCCAATTAATCCCCCCTTGCCACTGTCCTGTTTCTACTAATGCTTGAATAACTTGGTTTTGTTTCTCATACCAAGACTCAAACTGAGCCCCTTCTGGAACGTTTTCCAGCCGGGAGAAACAACTTCCCAGTAAAGCACCTTCCCAACGAGATAAGAGAGTCTGACGCATTGTTTAACTCTCTTTCTTACTTTGCAAATAGCGCACCAGCGCTTCTATTCCTAAGCGATAGCTATCTTCACCAAACCCACTGATTTGACCAAGGGCAATTGGTGCAATGTATGAATGGTGACGGAATGATTCCCTTTGGTAAATATTACTTAAATGAACTTCCACTACCGGAAGTTTCACGCCTGATAAAGCATCACGAATGGCTACACTTGTGTGTGTATAAGCTCCAGCATTAATAACAATGCCATCCTTGTTTGCTAGCGCACCATGAATCGCCTCCACCATTGCTCCTTCTGAGTTATGCTGTTGACATTCCACATAGCTATGCAGCTCTGCGCCATAATTTTTCAGAGCTGCATTAATTTGCTCTAAACTTGAAACTCCATAGATGGAGGGTTCACGAATACCTAGTAGGTTTAAGTTAGGGCCGTGTAAAACTAAGATTTGTAGCTGCTGCACCAGTTTTTAAGTCTGCTTCCCTTAGCGATAGTAACGGGAAACTCGCTCTTCGACGGGGACAGGGATTGGCTCAGCTTCTGGCTCCATTTCCGGTCCAAGCAATAGCTCAATTAATTTACGACCCCAATCTTTCAGTTTTTCAAGTGCTCTTTCTATAGATTCCATTGAACAGATGGCTCCTGTGAGACCTCATTTCAACTAACTGGTATGACGTGATGATTCTCCTGAATAAGGAGACACGTTTTTAGCGTAATAACGGAGATAGCTAACCGTTCTATGAACTATTTTAGCTAACCAGATTAATAATTAACTGGTAACTCTACCGCTTTCCTATACTTATGTTAATCTTAACACACCGCTATTTTACTCAATCTTAGGGGTGAAACTTTTATGAGAAAAGGGTTTGCGCCTCTGATTTTTCCTTTTTACAAAAATTTATACACTTTTAAGAAAAGTTGAAGTTTTGGCTGTGAGTTGTGATCCAACGCTCAATAATGGGATTGACTTCCTCTGGCGCTTCGTCTTGAGGACAATGTCCCAATCCAGGTAAAGCGATAAAATCTTCCACCACCGGAAAACCAGTTAATTCTTTACCTAAAGCAACAGGTTCCCAAGGATCGTCGGTTCCCCACAAAATAAGGACTGGACAATTCAGATGAGGTAATAGATCTTCTGCTAGAGGACCTTGAGAATAATTGGTAAAGGCAACAAAAACTCCAGCTGCACCCGGATCTTGGGCTGGGGCAAGTAACAGCTCGACCAGTTCATCAGTCACCGCTGCTGGATGTTGATAGGCTTGTAATAGAATATTGCGTACTGTTTTTGGTTTGGCAATTTGATGGAAAAACCATTTTCCGATGGGAGGATAGCTTAAGATTTTTTGGGCAATGGGCGCACCCAAGCGACGATGCCACGGTAAAGTTTGTCGCTTCCGTTCATGCAAGAGTCGCAAAGAAATATTCAGGTTAATTACCCCTAAACTCATTTCTGGGTGCATGACAGCCGCTTGCATCGCCGCGATACAACCAATGGAGTTTCCCACCAAAAAAACCGGGGTTCCTACCACTTCTTGGCAAAAATCAGCAATTTGTTCCCCCCACGTCTCAAACGTATAATCAATTTCGGTTCCGGGTTGGGGTTTAGCGGAACCGCCAAAGCCAATTAAGTCTAAAGCATAGCAGCGAAAGGATTTTCCCAGTACCGGTAAATTTTTCCGCCAGTGTCCAGAAGAAGCACCAAATCCATGAATACAAACGATCGCGCTCCCTTTCTCCCCACAGGTGCGGTAAGTAATCGGATAACCGCGCCAGGTCCACGTTTTAACTTCTGTTTTAAGCTGGGATGAAGATGTCATAGTTTTTGTCAATACACTCTAAATAATTTGTAACAAAAAGAAGGAGAATAGACCAGTACAATATGAGAGAAGTCGGAATCAACACGCGCTCATGTCAATTCAAACCCCTAACTGGGTTAAAAATGCCGTATTTTATCAAATTTTCCCGGATCGGTTTGCCAAAGCCCAACCCCCAAAAGGGACATCATCGATTTTTCAGCACGTCAAATTTGAACCTTGGGAAGACCCACCGACCCTGCAGGGGTACAAAGGAGGAAATCTGTGGGGTGTGATTGAGCAGCTCGATTATTTGCAAGATTTGGGAATCACTGCTTTATATCTAACGCCGGTTTTTCAATCAGCTTCTAACCACCGTTATCACACTCATGATTATTATCAGGTTGATCCGATTTTAGGGGGCAATGAAGCGCTGCAAGCCCTTTTAAGTGCAGCCCATCAACGGAATGTGAAGGTGATTTTGGATGGGGTTTTTAATCACGCAAGTCGCGGTTTTTTCTACTTTAATGACATTTTGGAAAATGGTCCCTACTCCCCCTGGGTGGATTGGTTTAAGATTAAAGACTGGCCCGTTTCCGCTTATAATGGCGATTTACCGGCAAACTATGCCAGTTGGGTGGGCAATCGGGCACTCCCCGAATTCAATCATGACAATCCGGATGTAAGAGAGTATATTATGCGGGTGGGAGAGTATTGGCTCCAGCAAGGAATTGATGGTTGGCGATTAGATGTCCCCTATGAAATTGAAGTCCCCGGATTTTGG
The DNA here is from genome assembly GCA_964489465.1 of uncultured Dactylococcopsis sp. Classification (GTDB taxonomy): domain Bacteria; phylum Cyanobacteriota; class Cyanobacteriia; order Cyanobacteriales; family Rubidibacteraceae; genus Halothece. Next base: position 20,289 of record CAZAYV010000068.1, read on the forward strand.
CAAGAATTTCGAGAAAGAGTGAAGAAAATTAACTCAGAAGCCTATATTGTGGGTGAAGTTTGGGGAGATTCTCGATCCTGGCTCGATGGGACGCAGTTTGATGGCGTGATGAATTATGTGTTTACCGGTCCCACGATTGCCTTTACCGCTGGTGATCGCGTGGACCGAGCATTAGTAGAGCAACCGGCCTATAAGCCGTATCCGGCTCTAGATGCCAAGGAATATGCCCAACAGATTAAAACCTTATTGGACTTATATCCTTGGGAAATTCAACAAACTCAACTGAATCTTTTAGCCAGTCATGACACCGCTCGCTTACTCAGTATAGCCCAGCGCGATCGCGCCAGTGTTAAACTCGCAACCCTATTATTATTAACCTTTCCTGGCGCACCCTGTATCTACTATGGCGATGAAGTCGGCTTACCCGGCAAACTCGATCCCGATTCTCGCAGGAGTTTTCCTCCCCAAGAACAGTGGGATCAAGACCTCTTACAATGGCATCAAAACTTGATTCGTTTACGCCACAGCTATCCTGCCTTAAGAACCGGAGACTATAAAATTCTGTACGCAGAAGGTTTAGTCTATGTGTTTGCCCGCACGCTAGCTGCATGCGAATTAATTATTGCGGTGAACTCAGGAACTGAACCAGCATCAGCGACTGTTCCCACAGCGCAACTCCAAAGTGAACCCCATGGTTTATTACTGGGAGAGACACGACTGCAATGGGATAGCAATCAAAATATTCTGACCCTAGAATTACCCGCTCGTAAGGGCTGTATTATTGGTAAGTGACATCTCCCGGCGCTGACCTATCGGTACAGCGCGGGCTTCCCATCCTCA
>CAZAYV010000069.1:0-20894 GCA_964489465.1 uncultured Dactylococcopsis sp.
CTTAGAGACCATGCCTCTGACTCCCAACGGCAAAGTCAATCGTCAAGCTTTACCTACCCCTGTCTTTAAACAGCAACAGTCAGCCGAAAGTTTGATAAAACCTAGAAATAAATTAGAAATAAAGTTGACTCAAATTTGGCAAGCGGTTTTGGGTATTGAGTCAATTAGCATTAACGACAACTTCTTTGACTTAGGAGGGCATTCACTGCTAGCAGTCAAGCTATTTGGGTTAATCGAACAGGAGTTTGGCAAAAAAGTACCTTTAACTACTATTTTTGAAGCCCCCACTATCGAGCAATTAGCTAAAATTCTCCAACCTTCAGAAGAACTAAAATCTTTTGATTCGCTTGTATTGCTCAAGCCAGGAAATTCTAAAGTCCCTTTATTTTTGATACACGATGCCGATGGCGAGATAATTTTATATTTAAACTTAGCACGCCATCTTCATTCGGAAAGACCAGTTTATGGGCTAAAACCTCATAGCAAAAAAGGCTATCCGATGCTTCATACTAGGATTTCAGAGATAGTAGAGCACTATATTAAAGAAATACGTAGCGTTCAACCTAAAGGACCTTATTTAATTGGTGGTTTATGTGCTGGTGGGGTTATAGCATTTGAGATAGCTGGCCAGCTTCAAGCTCAAGGCGAAACAGTCCCTTTCGTCGCTATCATTGATGCTGTTGATGTTAAAGAGCCAAGCCAAGCTAATTATATTAACCATAATCGAATGAGCAGATTTTTACAGACTTTCAGTAAAGGGCAACAAATTAAAAGTAAAAAATGGCTAGCTTATATTCTCAAGACATCGATCAAAAAGGTCAATAACTTAATTCTTTACGAAGCAAGCACAAAAAACAAGAACATCGAGGCTATCTTAAAATTTAGACTTTTAAGATATTGTCTTGATAGAGGAATGCCATTACCTCAATTCTGTCAAAATATTTCTGCCAGAACTATCTATATGTTGGCTAAATCAGACTACATTCCATCTGTTTACCAAGGTAGATTAACTCTTTGGAGAGCCACTGAGGATCTGGGCGTGGGTGACCCATTAATTGATGATACACCAGCAATTTATAAAGTTAAAGATCCATTTTTGGGTTGGGGCAAACGGTCGACTAACGGAGTCGAATTATACGATATTTATGGCGGTCATTCTAGTATGCTTCAAGAACCAAATGTACAAATTATGGCAGAAAAAATGGAACTATACATCACTTCCGTTCTTTCGGATGAGTCATTCTCTAGTTAAACACTGATATTGATTGGATATTCAGCTACAGCAATTAAAATATATGTTTGCTTGATTCAAAAAATTGCTGAAAATGTAATGCTTTTTTAAGCAAGCTCTAGATTAATCAATAGTCTTTATGGATTATATACCTGCAAATAAGTAATTATTTTTCAGCAATAACCTATCAATCTAATCCTGAATAAATTTCAACCACAAAACTCAATCTGCACAGACCTATGTCTAGTAAAATTCAGTTCAAATATCCCCGTTCCTTGCTGGTAGTTATTGTTAATTATCGAACGGCTAGTTTAACTATTAACTGTTTGCGTTCATTGGTAGGTGAGAGGCTATCCTTACCAGAGATGCAAGTTGCAGTTGTCGATAATGCTTCTGGCGATGTCTCCATAGAGCAAATTAGTGCTGCTATTGAATCTGAAGGCTGGCAAGAGTGGGCATTCCTGCTTCCTTCTGAACACAATGGTGGTTTTGCCTACGGCAACAATTTGGCTATTCGTCCTGCGCTACAGTCTTCAAATCCACCTCCCTATTTTTTGCTGCTCAATCCAGATACTGAGGTTCGCCCTGGTGCTCTGAAAGCTTTGGTCGATTTTATGGAACGACATCCTGACGTAGGAATTGCTGGCAGTAGTTTGGAATGTGCTAATGGAAAACTTTGGCCGATTGCCTTCCGCTTTCCTACTGTATTGAGCGAACTAAATTCTGGTTTGCGCCTTGGCATAGTGTCAAAGCTGTTATCAAACTGGGTTGTTGCCCGCACTATGAACAACGAAGAAACTCAAGTAGACTGGCTGCCGGGAGCCAGTATGATGATTCGCCGTCAGGTATTTGAGTCAGTAGGATTAATGGACGAACAGTATTTTCTTTACTACGAAGAAACTGATTATTGCTTACAGGCAAAACGCGCTGGCTGGTCTTGTTGGTATGTTCCTCAAAGCAGAGTGATGCACATTACCGGTCAAAGTACGGGCGTAACTGCTAAAAATGTAGCACCAAAGCGCTTACCCAAATACTGGTTTGATTCGAGGAAGCGATACTTCGTCAAAAATCATGGCTTGTTGTATGCCACCATAGTCGATCTTGTTTGGATTTTGGGGTTTACTCTTTGGAAAATTAGGCAGGTAATTCAACGGAAACCAGACTCAGATCCACCCAATTATCTTTGGGATTTTATTCAAAATAGCGTTCTAATTGAGAGAGTAAAGCAACATTAAATACTTAGTGTACCTCATTAGCATTTTCCATGCTAATGAGGTACACTATTGCTTAAAAACGTAGATTTAAAGGAGATAGTTATGAAATCTTATTCTCTTGATTTGCGGAAAAAATCGTCGAAGCTTATGAAAAGCGCGATCGCTCTCAAAGAGAGCTGGCGAGAAGTTTTGGAGTAGCTCGCAGCTTGATCCAAAAGTTGCTGAAGAGATATCGGGAAACAGGCAGTTATGCTCCTAAAACGCGCCGTGTACAGACTCCCCCTAAACTTAATCAAGAACAGTTAGAAGTGTTGGCAAAAATTGTTGATCATAAAGATGATGCTACACTCTCAGAAATCCAGGAAAAACTTGCTGAGCAAACTGGAGTTGTAATTGGCATTTCAAGCGAAATTGTCTGGGAGGAAAAAGAGAAAGTAACCCGTCGCGCCATGCACGAAGCGATCTTTGAAGCGGGTTTGGGGTTTCGAACCGGTGATGCTCGGTAATATCAAAGGGTTTTACGACCGCTATACCAATGCAACAAAAATTGCCCCAGAAGCGGACAAAAGAAACCTAGATCACAAAATGTGTGCTTCTTACACAGATGGTTCTGAACTGTCCGTGGAAATGGCATCCCTAATGTTTTACTTAAGAAATCTTGGAGAAACTATTTATGAATTCAAATATGAGAATTGCCAAATCGGCTAGAGAGTTAGAGACATTTTTGCAAAACACTATAGAACAGTCTGACTTTACATTATCACGAGTAAAATTATCTGAGCAGCAAGACTGGAATTTGATTCATGGTGTTCTTGGTCATAAAACTGGAGGCTTTTTTTACATTACAGGTCTAATCGATAACATTAGTGATGAAGAACAACTTGTTCTTTACCAACCTCAAAGTGCATTTAATGGTTTAGTCATTCATAAGCAGGACAAAAAAGTTTATATCTTGTTGCAAGCGAGAATTGAGCCCGGAAATTCAGGTATAGGTCAATACGGCCCTACGATTCAATCTACTCCTGCCAATTATCTGAGATTTCATGGGGGAAAAGAAACTCCCTATTTTGACTTCTTTTTTAAATACAGTCCTGAAGTTCAACCCATAGCAAATAGTACACAATTAGACTTAGGCAAAAGATATTTTCAAAAAAGCAAAGTTTTAAGTTATGTTGAGTCATCTTCACTTGTCAAGACAGAAGAAAACATGATTTGGGCTCCATTAGAAGTAATTGCTGATGTCTTGCATCATGATAATTTTTTAAATACAGATCTCAGATCTATGATAAGTGTATTTGATTGGGATATTTTTCTTTCTGAAGACTCGGACTCAATATCTTATATGACCAGTAGTTCTGTAGAAAATCCATCCTTTGATCACAACTTAAGCGGCAAGAATATGGGTAAATTAGTACCTATATCTAAATTGCAAAATTGGGAATTGAAAGATGAAGGTATAGTCGATCAGGCTGATTCTGGAATATCAGTTAATCTCTATAAAGTTGCTTGCACGAACCGAGAGGTCAAGACATGGGTGCAACCATTATTATGTGCCTCTAATAGAGGCTTAATTACTTTACTAATGCGTCAAGTTAATAATACGTTTGAGTTCTTACTTAGTTATCGATCTGAATTCGGCATAAGTGGCGAAAAAGTTTTATTGCCAACCTATATCGTATACCCAGGAGAAAACTTCCAAAATCAAACTACTTCGGATAAAGAAGGTCAAGTATTATCTGAAGTTATTCAGTCTGAAGAAGGAGGAAGATTTTATTTGAATGAAAATCTTTATCAAGTTATTTTAGTTGACAGGGGCTTTGTCGGTAACAAAGATCAATTCTGGATTTCTTTAGCTCATTTAAAAGAGCTATTAAAAACTTCAAATAAAGTTAGTATACAATTGCGCTGCATTGCATCTTTAATTCTGAAAATTATTAATCCATGCACTTTTGGGTAGTACTGAGTTAGTTTTCATCTACTTACAAACGCACCTCACTGGTCCGAGAATTACTATACTTCATATAAGTTCCCAGCAAGATCTCTTTGAAAATTAAGCTTTTCTAACTCCTTTTCAAGTGTTTTAGGATAGGGTAAAGATAGAAGATCAAGCATACAGGCAATGCGAGAACGCCAATCGTGATAAGCAAGAGCATAAAAATAATTACGGCGATGAGCAGCTTGAAGCCGCTCTTGATCAGCAAGTAATGCTTCTAGAAAGGGAACAACAGCCTCAGCTTCCTCAGGAATCTCTATCGTTGCATCTTCCCAAAATAGTAATTCTTCTGCTTCCGGACAACTCGGTTTCTGACCAACTACCAAACATCCTGCGGCTAAACATTCAGACCAGCGCGTGGGGAGAAAAGAAAAGGGAATCTCTCGCTGTCCGCTTACTTTCATTGGATCATAAGCCAGAGCAATGGTGCTACGAGTAAGAATCTTCCAGAAAAATTTACTATGGGCATAGAAATCATTGATAGCTTTGATTTCCATATGGTCAGTATGATAAAAGAATCTTGGAGAATGGTAATCATTAAATGCATTAACGACTACTTGAGTGTGTTCCTTTTTCTGACGACCATAACCCATAACATCAATGAAGCGCTCAGTATTTTGAGAACCCAATTTGAGCACATCACAACCGACAGGAATAACTGAGACCGGTATATTGTATAGTTGTTTATATGTTTCTTGATCTCCTGATGCCGAAATGAACAGATGATTAAGAGATGAGATCGCTCGGTCATGCCAGGATATTTTTCGTTTCCAACTATTTTTTGAGCGTTCGCTCATTGGAATAATTGCATCAAAAACATAGGCGACGATTAAATCAAACTGTGATTTTATTTGAGCAATACTCTCCAGCATTCTTCCCACTTCACCAATCGACAGCATCACAAGAATGAGAACCTGTTCTTCGCCATTTTTCTTCAATGAAATTTCTGTTTTTAGCGAAGGTTTAAATTGATTTTTCCCCAGAAACAATTTAGAGACACTTTTGATAGATTTCTCGATTCTTGGTAAGACTAGTGTTCCTTCTAAAGAGTGGCATAAAACATCTTCAAATTCAACGAGACATCGCTGAGCTGGAATTTTAGTAATAGAACGTAAACTAAAAATGTAATAATTAGGCAATTGCTGATTCCTCTTTAGACAGTCAGTTGATTAAATTTCCAAAATTAGAGAAGTGCTTGTCCAATCAATATTAATATCTAGTTCCAGTGAGGTTCATAATTTATTAAGTTTGCACAATTATTAACCAATGTTTTTGTCTAGCTTGCTTCTTTATTTACCACTTGTCAGAATCAACTTGGTTGAGTACTAGCTAATTCATTTTTTTTATCAGCTTTGACTCCTTAAAGACGTCAAGCTGGTGATTGAGATTTTTAGAATTACAAAAAGAGTTGAAGGGGTTTCCCCGATTGATCTGCTTGTAAATCTGGAGGGCTCGGGTTTCTGGTAATTCTACATCAGCAAAACTAAGCATTTGACCTGGCTCAATTACCGTTTTAACGGTAGCATTTTCTAGCAAGCATAATGGCAGATGATGTTGATATTTAGCAATACTCACTGCTTCGCCGCGCACATCAAAACTACCTAATCCACGAGCGATATATTCTCCAGGTAAGAGTTTCCGCTTGGCTATCGCAGCCACATTATATCTGGGAGAGGGGGAATTAGTGAGTAAGGGTGAGGTTCCCGCAAAAACTTCAGTGATGGTGCGTGGTATTTCAAGGTAACATAAATGAAAGGGTCTAAGGAAAATATAGGCAGATCCCCCTCTAGTGCGCAACCTAGCAAAGGGACCATAATCACTTTGTCTATCAGCTTCTCTACTTTCTGCTAGGATAAAAACTCCGGGTGGCGAACCTTTATAAAGAACATAATCACTCAAGGGGTGAGCAGATTTCTGTGCTCTACTCACCAATTCATCACTCTCTTCTAAGGAAGATAAGCTTAAGCCTAGCATGCCGTCACAAGCTATTGCTGCTCCTAAGCCATTTGCAACCAATGCTTGCTCGATTTGCAACTTTGAGCCATCGGTAAAAGAAACTGTCTGATCCAATCGCAATCCTTGTTTTTGTGACCAATATTCCATGTCTTGACGAGAAGGATTAAGATTGAGAAATCCTTTAATATTTCCGTATACTAAGGGATTAAATCCTGCAGAACGAACTTCACGATTGAGTTGAGCGAGACAACCCGGTTGATCCCCATGAGCTTCTGTTATGTAACCGAGAGTTCCCAAATAACTACCAGTCGTTAGTTGTAATTCAGAGTTCATGGTCACTACTGGTACACCTGCTTCTAAGACCTTTTCTAGAACTGCTGTTGCATAAATCGCATCTCCCGATCCTTCAACGACTAGGTCACTATGGGCAATGAGCTCATCAACCTCATGTGTTAAGCGTTCTTGAGGAAAATTTTTGAGTGTTGCTTCAGGACGACGAGTTAGAATCTTGGACACAGTCCAATCGGTTGATTGTTCCAAAAGGCGAAAGATGCCGCTGGCAATGAACCCTGTTCCAATGATTCCAATTTTTTTACCCATCATTATTTATTTGCTTATCCTTAGCTATCCAATCAATAGAGTAATCAGAGTATAGGATTCACCACTGACCATACGACGGTTGAAAAGCCTTAATTGGTCTGGAATGAGGAGAAAAACTTAAGTATCTTCTATCCTGCGGCAGTCCTCATATTGGAGAAATAACTTAATTATACAACCTGGTACGGGTTTTGATCAAGTAATTTTTGTTAACCATAAACACTTATTGATGTGTACAGTATAATATTTTTGATAGATGCTGGTAACATTGTAACTTCTATGATATCACAGTTTCAGTGAAATTATTGAAATTGTGAATTTCCTGGAGGCTTGATAAGGAGTTTATTCCGGTTAGATGAGCCTCAGTTGAAAAGTCCTTCAAAAATTTACTTTGCGTTAAATCCGTTTACTAAGCAGCTGCTTTAAAATTCACTTAATGTGTCAAAAAGCTCACTCAGTACTTAGCTGTAAACAGTAACAAACACAGTACTGAGTGAGCGGAATGTATTTCCTTAGCGGAACTTTACTACTACCTGCCAACCTGAGATGCCCCCGAGGATTTCAGTAATTCTGCCCCCTGGCTGATTGACAGCAAATCTTTAGATCGGTGGTTGTGTTAGTTTTGGTCTTGTAGTACATCTGGTAATAATAAAGGCGGTGGATCGCTCAAGAAGCCACTCTGGACAAACGCAGAATAGATCCCTGTTTCCATTGCAATCAGTTCTCGTTTGAGTTGTTCGTTTGCCACTTTCTTCAGGGAAGGATTTTTCTTGGCATAGTCTTCAATTTCTTGTTCAAGCCGTTTCAACTCCTCTTGTACACAATTCCGATATTTATGGAAGCGTGGATCAACTTCCCAACGTTGGGTCATTTCCTCTTCATTGAGATGAGTCAGGATTTGTTTTAGGGCAACTGTGCGCGCAATTAGTTCAAGATACTTTTCTTGCAGGTGTTCTTCATATAAAAAACCAAGTTGTTTGAGCAACCATTTACTACTTAAGCCTTGCACTAATAAAGTAAATAAAACCACACCAAAGACAACGGCTTCTAGGGTTTGACTTTGCACTAAAACAATGGGAACACTTAACGCGAGCGCGATCGAAATCGACCCTCGTAAACCCGACCACCATAAAACCGTTTGTTCGGCGAAACTGATATTACTATACTCGAATTTATTACCGAAATAGCTAGTGCCATAAATCGCGATCGCGCGCATCGCAACAACCGTCACAATTGCAATGCCAATGGGATATATATTGGCACCAAGGTTACTAAAATTAATTTTGTCACCAATGAGTAAGAAAACAATCGAATTCACTAAAAAGGCAACAAATGCTAAGAACTCAGAAAGCACTTGTTTTTTATGAGGATTCATTTCTGAAACACCGAAAGTGCCTAGAATCAAGCCAGTGACAATTACAGCAACTACTCCGGAACCACCGAGTTCTTCTGTGAATAAATAGGTTCCATATGAGGCAACAAGGAGTAATGAACGTCCTAAAAATCTTAAATCAGAGCGGTGAATCAGATAAGAAAAAATCAGTCCAATAATCCCACCCATAATTAAACCGATGCCGGCTAAAGTCCCAACATTTTTGAGCAAAGCAATCAGATCAACTTGGGTGAAATCTAAATCGGTTGGTAAATCCATTAGTAAGACAAATACCCCGATCGCGATGGCAACATTAAACAAATTTTCTCCGTCTGTTAAAGCAACTAAACGTTGATTGACCCCTAATCTGCCAAATAAAGCCGTAATGGGAGCTGGGGCTGTTGCGGATAAACTTGCTCCCGCTAAAAGGGCAATTAAAGGAGAAATATTCGTGAAGCTAGTCAGGGTAATTGTGACCCCGGTAATCGTGAGAAAAACCCCAATTACGGCACAAAGAAAAACGATATTAATATCATGTTTAACGAGCGACCAATTCAGATCTAAGGCTGTTTTTAATAACAAAGGGGGGAGAAAAATAAACAGCGTTACTTCTGGGGGAACATTAATTAAGCGCACATCAAGTAAGGCTAAAATTAAGCCCACAATTACTAAAAGAAGTGTGTAAGGAATATCGCGGAAACGTGGGAAAGAACGCGACAAAGTTGCGACGGCTAACGAAACAGATAAGACCAGTAAAAACTGCTTTAAATGTTCCTGTAAGGGGGCTTCGCCCACTACATTTTCGAGTGCCATAAGATTAGAGTAAAGTTGAGGAGTAAGAACGGGAAAGTAACAACTTAAATGGTTAACTTTAAGTTGATTTTTTTGAAATCAAGAGTGATTCAAAACCATGTTTAATAAGATTTGAATCATTGATTTATTAAGTTATTGTTCCAGTGGAGGTGATTTTTTAAGGCGAGGTTTCAGTCAGAGTTGAAAGTTTTAGCAGGCTTCCGTATCCAACTGAAAAGATCAAAAGTTCCCTCTGGGGATAGGATAAAACAAGAGACTGACTCTGTCACCTAACAAAAGAGAGAAACTGAGAGAGCAGGATCATTTTAATCAAGCTCTTAGTTGCTGTTAAAACAATATTAAAACAAATTTTACTACTTTTGAAAGATTTTTTTATCAAGTCACTCAAGATTAATAACAGTATAATTACTTATTTTCAAGCCAAACGAAATGATTACAAATGAATTGTTCCAGACAACTCCCCTTAATTGGTTGGCGTGAGGTGATTGCTCTCCCCCAACTTAATATTCCAGAAATTAAAGCCAAAATTGATACGGGTGCCCGCTCTTCTGCCCTGCATGCCTACGCGATCGAGCATTACAATGAGCAAGAACAAGCGATGATCCGCTTTTGGGTACATCCTTATCAAAACAACACTCAATTGAGCATCGAAGCCGCAGCGAAACTACTGGAAATGCGAGAAGTCCGTAACTCCGGCGGTGTTGCGCAATTACGTCCTGTCGTTGAGACCGTAGTAGAATTGGGCGAGAGGAAATGGTCAATTGAATTGACCTTAACCAATCGAGATGTCATGGGTTTTCGGATGCTTTTAGGTCGTCAAGCTGTACGAAATCAGTTTTTTGTTGATCCAGGACAGTCTTATCTGCAAAGCCAAGCCATAGAAAAAAGATGAAAATAGCAATTCTGTCACAAGATGCGTCTCTTTATTCCACACGACGACTCAAAGAAGCCGCCGCGGAACGAGACCATGACGTGCAGGTCATTAATTATCTTCGCTGTTACATGAATATTACCTCCCATAAACCAAGTGTTGTGTATCAAGGAAAACCATTAGAAGAATATGATGCGGTGATTCCCAGAATTGGCGCGTCTAGAACCTTCTATGGCACAGCAGTGGTCCGACAATTTGAATTGATGGGGGTGTTTACTGCCAACGAATCCCAAGCCATTTCGCGATCGCGCGATAAACTGCGTTGTTTACAAATTCTGGCCCGAGAAGGGATTGGCTTGCCGGTAACCGGATTTGCTCACGCCACCCAAGATATTGATGGCTTAATTGAAACAGTTGGTGGCGCCCCTCTCGTGATTAAACTTCTAGAAGGAACTCAAGGAATTGGGGTGGTTCTCGCCGAAACCCATCAAGCCGCAAAATCGGTTATTGAAGCATTCCGTGGCTTAGAGGCCAATATTTTAGTACAAGAATATATTAAAGAAGCCAAAGGGGCTGATGTTCGCTGTTTTGTCGTTGGTGGAAAAGTGATTGCAGCGATGAAGCGTCAGGGGGCAGAAGGAGAATTTCGCTCGAATCTCCATCGCGGGGGCAAAGCAGAGAAAGTCAAACTAACGCCAGAAGAACGCAGCACCGCAGTGCGTTCAATGAAAGCCATGGGTCTGCGAGTGGCAGGGGTTGATTTGTTACGTTCCAATCATGGTCCGGTTGTCATGGAAATCAACTCTTCCCCCGGCTTAGAAGGGATTGAAAATGCCACTGGGATTGATGTCGCCGGAAAAATCATTGAATTTATCCAAAAAAATGCTGTTCCTAATAAACTCAGCGATCGCATTCCCTATTAAACAATTACTAGTTAGCGACTCCCCAATGACCAATGACCAATGACCAATGACTAATGACTAAATGAATGCAAAGTTTGGAATAGGTCAGTCACTAAATCTAGGTTTTTATCGCCCGGTGAGTTTTCTACGCCACTGGAAAGATCAATACCATTAGGTTGTGTAATTTTCAGTGCTTTTTCAATATTTTGCGGTGTTAGTCCACCCGCGAGAAACCAAGGACGAGGTGGATCAAAGTTTTGCAGATAATTCCAATTAAAGGCTTTTCCCGTTCCACCTAACTGTTGTGGTGCATAGGCATCGAGGAGAAAAGTATCAACAGAGTGCGAATAATCTTCTGTTGCTGCTAACGAGTCTGGTGTTTTGACCCCAATCGCTTTAATGATTTCAACATGGGGCAGTTGGGAACGGAGTTGTTGACAAAAAGCGGGGGATTCTTTGCCGTGGAGTTGGATGGCAGTGAATTGGGTTTGTTCAACGACTGAACAAATTTCTGCGAATTCAGTATTAGCAAAGACGCCAATTGCGGTGGTTGGTGAGGGAAGATAAGGGATAATAGTAGCGATTTTTTCGGGAGAGAGATAGCGGGGAGATTTTGGCACACAAATAAACCCGAGATCAGTTGCCCCAAGTTGCGCGATCGCGCGCCCTTGTTTTAAATTCGTAATCCCGCAAATTTTAACTCGCATTTGTTCAGAAATATGAATTAGTGTAAATAGATTGTTACTTCCGCAAGAAAAATTAGAGTTGCATTGAGAAATCTCTTTATAATGCCTTTAGTCTATAGCGTTGAGGAGAAAAGAAGATAACTGATGTTAACTTTACTCGCTGCTGTTCAATCTACCACACCGACGACGATTGCTTGGGGACCTTCCGTTGCAATGGTCATGATTATTTGTAATGTTTTTAGTATAGCCATTGGTCGTTTTGCCATTCAAAACTATGGGGGTGGTCCAGAACTTCCTTTCCCAAAACCTGCTATTTTAGAAGGGTTTGGCGTTCCTGAATTATTAGCAACCCTCAGTTTGGGTCATGTCTTAGGGGCAGGGGTGATTTTAGGCTTAGCCAATGCTGGTGCGCTTTAAACATCACCCTCTGGTCGCGATTGCATACTGATAATAATCGAGAGGGGTGAGTGGGAGAAGGAGAGTCTAGGAAAAAAAGATTAGATTAGGTTTAATTGCCTTTTCATCCTGCTGCTTGTTCACTCAATCACCCTCTCTGATTACTCAGAAGGATTTGCTGCTAAATGAATGATGCCATCCCCCTGATTGACTAAAGGATTCTGGGTATGTCCAATCACTAACCCGGCTACGGGAGAGCGCACTTTCACTGCCTGCTTACCAAAAGGATTGGCAATTGTAGCGAGAATTTGTTTTTTGAGCACTGACTCGCCCAGACGGACTTGTAACCGTAAAATGCCCCCACGAGAGGCACGCACCCACTTCGTTTTCTCAATTTCCACGGCAGTAAAAGCAGTTACAGGAGAAAATTGGGTCATTCCTAAAATATTCATCACGCCAAGAATACCGTTGGTTCCCACACGAATCGCTTCAGGGTCAAACCGTAACGCTTCTCCTCCTTCATACAACAAAATCGGAATTCCTTTTCTTGCTGCAGCTTGTCGTAAAGAACCATCGCGAGTCGTGGCATGAATCATCACTGGCGCCCCGAAGGCTTTGGCACAACGGTAAGTCTCTGGATCCTTCAAATTGGCACGAATTTGGGGAAAATTGGTGCGGTGATCGGAAGCCGTGTGTAAATCAATCCCATGGGTACAGCGACTAACGATTTCCCGCATAAACAAATGAGCTAAACGAGAGGCCAGGGATCCTTCCGGTGAACCGGGAAAGCAGCGATTGAGATCGCGGCGATCCGGTAAATAGCGTGACTGTTCCAGAAAACCAAAGACATTGACAATGGGAACTGCAATCAATGTTCCCCGCAAGGTTTGGGGGCTCACTTGTTCTAAGACTTGGCGAATAATTTCCACCCCATTAATCTCATCGCCATGAATCGCTGCACTTACCCACAAACAAGGTCCAGGTTCTACCCCATGTAAAATTGTCACTGGTAGAGAGAGCAGGGTGTGGGTAATTAACCGTGCTACTGGAATTTCCAGTTCACAACGTTTTCCCGGAGTAATCGTTTCCCCAACAATTTTAATATCGGTCATTAGTCATTAGTCATTAGTCATTAGTCATTAGTCATTGCTACACACTTCGATTATTAATTATTCATTGTTAATTATTAATTCTGCTCACCCCTCTGAGGCAATTTGTCGTTTTTGCTACATTCGCTGTAATATGTCAGTGAAAAGTGGGAATCACGTTAAAGTAGCAAAGTAGAGAACTACACAATAGGACTCAAAGAACAGTGACGCAAACAAATTTAGATTTTCTTCTCCAAACCGACCCGACCGTCTCGGGTATGATGCAGAAAGAACTGCAACGACAAAGAGAACACCTGGAATTAATTGCCAGTGAAAACTTCACCTCTCCAGCTGTAATGGCAGCGCAAGGGTCTGTTCTCACCAATAAGTATGCCGAAGGACTGCCCAAAAAGCGTTACTATGGCGGGTGTGAATTTATTGATCAAATTGAACAACTTGCCATTGACCGGGCAAAAGAATTATTTGGTGCCGCTAGTGCCAATGTTCAGCCTCACTCCGGCGCGCAAGCAAACTTCGCCGTTTTCCTGACACTGCTCAACCCCGGCGATAAAATCATGGGGATGGACTTATCTCACGGTGGACACCTTACCCATGGTTCTCCTGTGAATGTGTCCGGGAAATGGTTTGAAGCGGTTCATTATGGAGTGAGCCAAGAAACCGAACAACTCGACTATGACCATATCTTAGAAGTCGCACGCCAAGAGCGTCCAAAATTAATTATCTGTGGCTACTCAGCTTACCCGCGGATTATTAATTTTGAAAAATTCCGCGCGATCGCGGATGAAGTAGGGGCTTATCTCTTAGCTGATATTGCTCATATTGCCGGTTTAGTCGCTAGTGGTCATCATCCGAACCCCGTTTCTCACTGTGATGTTGTTACCACAACCACTCACAAAACCCTCCGTGGTCCTCGTGGTGGTTTAATCCTCACGCGCGATCCCGAATTAGGCAAAAAATTAAATAAATCTGTCTTCCCGGGTACGCAAGGGGGGCCATTAGAACACGTTATTGCGGGGAAAGCAGTAGCGTTTGGCGAAGCCCTCAAACCGGAATTTAAAGCCTATTCTGGACAAGTGATTGCCAATGCCCAAGCGATGGCAGAACAATTACAAAACCGAGGCTTAAAAATTGTTTCTGGCGGCACGGAAAATCATCTCATGCTGGTGGATCTGCGCTCAGTCAACCTCACTGGCAAACAGGCCGACCAGTTAGTGAGTGAAGTGAACATCACAGCTAACAAAAATACGGTGCCCTTTGATCCGGAATCTCCTTTTGTCACCAGTGGCTTACGTTTGGGTTCTCCTGCGATGACGACACGGGGTCTTGGAACAGAAGAATTTGCCGAGATTGCCAATATCATTGCCGATCGCTTACAAAACCCAGAAGATGAACAGGTCAAACAAGCTTGTACGCAACGGGTGGCAGCTTTGTGTGAGCGGTTCCCGCTCTATCCCCACTTAAATGCTCCTGTTCCCGCAATGGTCTAGTGAGCCAGTAAATCCACGAACTTGTTATCTATTGCTCAGCAGTGTCATTATTAGAGACGTGTCCATGGTAAGTGGAGAAAATAATGCCTGCTGAGTTATACTACCTTTTGGCTTTCGGACTCGGGACAGCATTTGTTATTGCAACCACTCCCGTCGTGAAAACAATTGGCCTAGCGACGGGACAAGTTGATCAACCAGATGCACGAAAAATTCACAAAACCCCCATTGTTCGCATTGGGGGCATTAGTATTTTCGTTGCTATTTTGGGAACAGCCCTGATTCTCTACTTTTTTCAAGGGTTCGCATTCTTAACCCCCCAGCAACTGCAAGATCTGATGCGCATTACGCTCGGGGCTTGTGCCTTTTTTGTCATGGGATTAGCGGACGATATTTGGAATTTATCTCCCTTCAAACGCTTAGGACTGCAATTCCTTTTCATCGTAGGGTTGTGGTGGCAAGGGTTAACCATTGATTTAAGCTTTTTACCGTGGGAAAACGCCCTACTGATTAATCCCTTGAGTTTTGTGATTACTTTCCTTTGGTTAGCGGGGGTTGCCAATGCGATCAATTGGCTTGATGGGATGGATGGCTTAGCCGCAGGCGTGACGGGGATTATTGCTTTGGGCCTTGTATTTGTCACCCTGGAAAATGGCAGTAATGGGGTGGCGCTTCTCATGGCAATTGTAGCGGGAAGCGCGATCGCGTTTTTATGGTATAACTTTCATCCGGCAACAATTTTTATGGGAGATAGCGGCTCGAATTGCCTGGGGTTTCTCCTAGCTGGGGGGAGTTTAGTCGGAATTGCTAACGAACCTGGCTTGGGCAATACCCTCGCACCGTTTGTTTTCTTAGCGGTTCCCATTGGGGATATGTTGATTGTGATTAATGCTCGCTTGCGCAACGGTCAATCTCCGTTTTTTGCTGACAAAATTCATATCCATCATCGCCTCCTCGCTAAGGGACTTTCCCAAACCATGACCGCCTTATTGGTTTATAGTGTGACCCTATGGACAGGAACGATTGGGTTAGTTTGCTGTGGCATTGAGCAACCGTGGATTTACTTTATTCCCGCTACGATATTACTGTTAGTCATGATTTGGCAAGTGCAACCCAGCCGTAAGATAGAAGAAAAGGAATGATGAGCGCGGAAATTATTTGTGTGGGAACCGAACTCCTGTTAGGAGATATTTTAAACAGTAATACTCAATATTTAGGACGACAATTAGCCGATCTGGGAATTCCTCATTACTTCCAGACGGTGGTTGGCGATAACCCAGAACGGATTAAACAGGTCTTGAAAATCGCCAGTGATCGCGCCCAAATTTTAATATTTACAGGGGGGTTAGGACCGACCCCCGATGATCTCACCACGGAAACCATTGCCAGTTTTTTTGCAACGCCCCTTGAAGAAAGACCGGAGTTAATTACAGATATTGAAGCCAAATTTACCAAACGGGGGCGCAAAATGTCTCCCAGCAACCGGAAACAAGCCCTGATGCCAGTGGGAGCAAAAGTGCTTCCCAATCCCATGGGCAGTGCCTCGGGGATGATTTGGCAACCGCGCGAAAATTTAATGATTATGACCTTTCCCGGTGTTCCTTCCGAAATGCGACGGATGTGGGAAGAAACGGCTGTTCCCTTCCTAAAAGCACAAGGTTGGGGTGCCAATGTCATTTTGAGTCGCACCTTGCGGTTTTGGGGGATTGGCGAATCCAATTTAGCGGAAAAAGTCAGTGCCTATTTGGAGATGGAAAACCCTACTGTTGCCCCTTATGCCTCCAAAGGAGAAGTTCGCCTGCGCATTTCTGCTCGTGCCGAATCTCAAGATAGCGCGATCGCGCTCATTCAGCCCATTGCAGAACAAATTCAAGCGATCGCGGGACTGGATTATTTTGGTGCCGATGAGGACACCTTAGCCAGTGTGGTGGGAAAACTTCTCCTCACAGCCAAACAAACCGTTGCGGTTGCCGAATCTTGTACCGGTGGCGGCTTGGGAGCAATGCTTACTTCCGTTGCCGGCAGTTCCGGTTATTTTCTCGGTGGGACGGTTGCCTACAGCAATGAAATCAAACAGGCTTTATTAGGGGTAAAAGCAGAGTCCTTAAATCAAGAAGGGGCAGTCAGTGGGACGGTTGCCCAGCAGATGGCATTAGGAGTGAAAAAGCAGTTTCACAGTGATTGGGGCTTAAGTATTACGGGGATTGCGGGACCCGGGGGTGGTACTGCCGAAAAACCAGTGGGATTAGTCTATGTTGGCATTGCCAGTCCCGATCAAACCACGGATCAGCTAGAATTACGGCTAGGAGAACAACGCTTACGAGAAACCATTCGTCAGATCAGTGCGTGTCATGCTCTCGACCAATTACGACGCAAATTGTTGTTAGCCAACGAATCAGGATGATGGAAGCCTTTAGCCCCGTTCCCCCGAAATGGACCAGTGATGCCGTTCATTCCCTCGACTTTTATTGTCCCCATTGCGGAAACGAACCCAGAAAAGCCCAACGGGTGTGGATTAACCGTCGGGCACCAGTCATTGGGGATAACTATGAACGCAAATGGCAAGAATTTTATCAATGCGACTGTGGAGAAGCCTGGTGGGCATGGAGTAATGATCGTCCCCCCTCTGAACTCGCGCAACGGGATAATTCTGTCGAAGACTAACTGGAAAATCTTTCAAAGGAGTGAAGGGCAGAAGCAGTGGAAGATGTAGGGTGAAGGGGTGACTTGTGCCTAATGACATAAGAACGGGCGAGGGGATGAATAGTCACCAATTGACGAACCCTGTTGCCTATTCCCTAATAACCAAGAACGAATAACAAACGATAGGAGCTGTTTATGAGTTACGATTACGATTTATTTGTAATTGGCGGTGGTTCGGGTGGGATTGCTGCTGCCCGTCGCGCCACTGAATATGGGGCAAAAGTGGCATTAGCCGAATTTGACCGTTTAGGCGGCACTTGTGTCAATCGCGGCTGCATTCCCAAAAAATTGATGGTTTATGCCTCTCATTTTCCCCATTGGTTTGAAGATGCCAAAGATTATGGTTGGTCAGTGGGAGAAGCCTCCCTCGATTGGAAAAAGATGACCACAGCAGTCAATGGGGAAGTGGATCGCCTCAATGGCGTCTATCAGCGAATGCTCGATAAAGCGAATGTTACTCTTTATCGCAACTATGCTCAGTTTGTAGATGCCCATACTCTCCAAATTGGCGAGGAAAAAGTCACAGCCGATAAAATTTTAATTGCGGTGGGCGGGATTCCAGAAAGAGCCGCTGTTCCTGGCATTGAACACGCGATTATCTCTGATCGTATGTTTACCTTACCCGAGCAACCGAAGCGGTTTGTGGTTCTCGGTGGGGGGTATATTGGCGTTGAATTTGCTTGTATTCTCAATGCTTTGGGTTCAGAAGTCACTCAGATTATTCGCCGTCCCTATATTCTGCGGGGCTTTGATCATGATATTCGCGAACATCTCCAAAATAGTCTGATTGAGCAAGGGGTAAAAGTTTGGGGAAATACGAAAATTAAAGCGATTGAAAAAACAAAAGAGGGCTTGAAGTTAACCACAACTGGCGATCGCGCAGAAACGATCACAGCCGATGTGGTCTTAGCGGCAACCGGACGCATCCCGCGCTTAGAAAAGTTAGGACTGGAACAAACCAGTGTCGAAGTGAAAAATGGCGCGATCGCGGTCAATAATTATAGCTGTACCACGGTTCCCAATATCTTTGCCGTTGGGGATTGTACGGATCGCATTAATCTCACCCCTGTAGCAATTCAAGAAGGACGTGCTTTTGCCGATACCGAATTTGGCGGGAAAGATCGGATCATGAGTCATGAAAATGTTCCTTCTGCGGTCTTCACGAGCCCAGAAGCAGCCACAGTCGGCTTCACTGAAGGCGAAGCGAAAGAGAAATATGGTGAGGAGGCGATTCAAATTTACCGAGCAAGATTTGGTTCCACCTACTTTAGTTTGACCCAGCGGAAAGAAAAAGTGATGTTAAAGCTGGTTGTGGAAAAAAGTAGCGATCGCGTTCTCGGGGCACATATGGTCGGCGAAGCCGCTGCGGAAATTATGCAAGGGGTTGCCATTCCGATCAAAATGGGTGCAACTAAAGCTGATTTTGATGCCACGGTTGCCATTCACCCCTCGGTTGCCGAAGAATTTGTCACTATGCGTTAGTTTTCAACTTGGGTTAGGGGTAGAACTTGCCCCTAACGTTGTTCCACTTGCTGGAGTAACGCTTGACGTTGCGGTTGTAAGGCTAAATCTAAATCGGGAAAATAAGCAGAGGTGGGAAAAAGCGAATTAAACCAGACGACGATGGGGATATTTTCCACCACTTGGAAATAATCAGAAGGGGTTGCCCCGCCCAAATGTCGCATATTCACGCCAAATCCCAGCCGTTGCCGTCGGTACTGCCAAGTGGGAGCTTTTTGTTTCAACCAACTCTCAAACGTCTCTGCATTGGTCATGGTCGTTAAGAGAGCCTCTAAACGTTCCTCAGGAATCATTTCTTTTCTCGCTTGAATCCAAGCTTGTTGTAAGTGTTGAGAGCGTTGTTCCGGCTGTGTCCAAGCCAAGAGTAACTGCTGCGCTGGGCTGGGAGAGAGAGTTTTCTCCACACTGGCTACAGCTTCCCCGGTGCTAATTTTTAAGACCGCTTGACTTAAGGGTGAGCCATACTCTTGAAGATCTTCTTTCGCCCCTGCTAAATTGCCTTGCCACCACAAGAAGCTGCCTCGAATTTGATGGAGATCAGTCTCCAACTCCGTGGAAAGATTATCAGAATTTAAGAGGTCACTACATTGCGTGATCGCGCTTGCCATGACCTGGGGATAAATCGGTTGCAACCCTGGTAATGTCCAAAGGGGGCTTGTGATAAAAATGGGATTGCGCAAGACTTCTAAACTAAAGGCTTGTACGGCCAACTCGGTTTGCTTTTGAGCGAGCAGACTTAAGCCTAAACTGTAGAAAACGCCCCGTTTCGCCGGAAGTAGTTGCGCCGACTGAGCAAAGGATTGAGTTGCCTCTTGAGGATTCCCTTGCTTGAGCTGTAACCAGCCTAAGTTCGTATAACCAAATTCGCGATCACGCGATGCTTCTAAGCCTACTTCAAACCAATTGACGCTTTGGGCTAATAAGTCTTGACGCTGTGCCGCATTACCGGCGGTTAACGCCCTCTCGCCTAAATTCCAACCCAATTGATAAGAATAATAAGGCTCCCAAGGAACTAGGTTATGGGCTTGGGTTAACCGTTCTACGAAGCCCTCCCAATTGGGTTCAGCTTGCGCTAAGGCACTGAAGCCTTGACTTGAAACTTGCCATGCGCGATGAATGGGAAAGAGCCAGATCAAAACGGCAACGGTAAAGCCTAACCCCGCTAAGCCGAGTTGTGGTGCAGAAGGAAGGGTGAGGAACTCTTTTTGTCGTAAAATTGACGCGATCGCGGCTAAATAAATCACTAGTGTCCCACTAATCGCAATATTATCCAACTGATAGTCTGTCAGACTCACAACAACGTAACCGAACAAAGCGCAGAACAAACTCCCTGCAATGATTAGGTCTGTGGTGTCTAATTTTGTGGCAAACCAACGCCAGACTAAGTAGCCAAATAAGACGACTGCCCCCAATTGGATCAACACGCCCCACAAGCCTAACTCGGCAAACAGCTGTGCTGGTGTACTGTGTAATTGATAAATCAGTTGTGCTTGATATCCAGCCCAGTCTGGCAAGTATTCCTGATAGAACCAAGGGACATTCCCTAAACCAACACCAGTGAGTAAATCACTCTTCCCCATTTGCCAACCGGTCGTCATTGTAATCAGGCGATAAGCAAATTGTCCGCCCCCTTCTCCTGAGAATAGTGCCAACAAGAGACTCCGTAGACGATTATTGGCAAAAATAAAGAGTAAGACGACAAGGATACTGCCCAAAGCACTCAGCACTAACCAAAGGCGAGGAATGGCACTGCGAAGGAGCGCGATCGCTAACGCCGTGAACACAACTGCCAGTAAGCCCAACCAACCACCCCGAGAACTGGTGGTGTATAAATCCATCAAACCCAAACCGATGCCACTCCACCACAGCCAGCGTCGCCAACCGGGTTCTAAAATCGCCAGTGCTGCAAGTAAAGGGAGGGCTAAGACTAAATAACCGGCTACATAATTTTGATGCCCCAAGGGTGCCCAATTTCGTAACTCTAAAACAGATAAATCAAAACGAACGCTGACCCCAACGGCTTCTAATTGCTCTAAACGGTCCAAT
>CAZAYV010000070.1:0-3180 GCA_964489465.1 uncultured Dactylococcopsis sp.
CTGGGCAGCTACTTGGGCTGGAAACGCTTACGCCGGAAAAAGCAATTATCCTTGAGCGAAAGCTAAAATCTTGGATGAGGGCATTGACCTCAACTATTCTTTTGAAAAATTGAAGTGACAGACATCAATATAGCGGTGTCTGTTTTTTATTAGTGCTGATACGAAATACCAAAATGTCTGCTAGAGTATAGAACCTCTAAAATAAAATCCTATCCTGTTACAGAAGTGATGATCGTAGGAGATGGAACAGCGAAAGCAAATTAAGTTGGGTTCATACAGACAGAGCCCAACTTAAATCAATCACTATAGCATTATAAGAGCACATTCATGCTAAGCAGCTTTGAGGTCTTCTTGACGTTCTTCTAGAAATTTAGCAATTCCAGACTTTTCGATTAATCCAAAGACAACGCCATTGTCACCGATCACTGCCACTTCATTTTGCTTGTTTTTTTCAAACATCATCACGACTTCTAACAATGATTGTTTCGGCTTCACTGAATCAACGTCCTGAGATTTTGCTAACTCGCGAACCGTGCGTTGATTCCATTCAGAAGTAGAAATAATTTTTAGGTCATCAACGTTGAGTTGACCAATCAATTTCCCTTCTTCATCGGTAACGAGAAATTTACGCCATTCGCCTTTGCCAATGACATATTCATTCACAAACTCACGTAAGGTTAAATCAGCAGAAACAACCGGGCTATTTTGACTCACTGCTTCCTCAGCGGTGAATCGACTTAGCTTATCTTGCAGAGTTGCTGATTGGGCAGAACGACCCGCATTTTGTAGTAAGAAAAAGCCAATTAATGCTGTCCAAATGCTACCAAATTCTGTGATTCCAAAGACAGAAAAGACACCTAAAATAATCGCAATCCAGCCCAGAAACTGACCGACAATGCTAGCAATAAAAATACCGCGATATTGATTGCCGGTGATTTTCCAAACAATTGATTTCAAGACATTACCGCCATCAAGTGGTAAGCCTGGAATCATGTTAAATAGGGCAAGGATGAGATTAACCGTAGCGAGTAATCCGACCACTGCTGTTAACGGTTCAGAAAGAGGAACGGAAAGGTTAACAAATGTGAAGACCCCAAATAAGATGAGGCTGACAACCGGTCCCGCGATCGCGACGAGAAAGGCGTCTCCCGGACTTTTGGACTCCTCTTCTAAACTGGCTAATCCGCCAAAAATAAACAGCGTAATCGAATTAACCTTAATCCCTTGTTGAATCGCAACGAAGCTATGTCCTAACTCGTGTGCTAAAACTGAAGAAAATAGTAGTAAAGCAGCGGCCAAGCCTAACAGCCAAGGTGCAATCCCCGCGAGCTGGGGAAAGTTTTGTAATTGACTACCATAAACCCAGGTGACTAGCGTTAGCACTAGAAACCAAGAAGGGTTGACATAAAAGGGAATTCCAAATAGATTACCGACACGGATATTGTTATTCATTGTTGATTCCTTGCTTTCTCATGCAATTACTTATAGCGTAACAAAATGTTAAGAATAGAAAGATTTAACTTTGGTGTAAAAGCCGTATTTGTCTGTTCGGTCAACTGCTAAAATTTAGTGACTTTTCGTTATATTTCTCTCAAAAGATAGAGATACCACTCACTTTCAGTTAGTTGAGTCTAACTATTAATCTATCTTAAATCTGATCAAAAATCTATCATGGAAAATAGTGCTGAATTTGTTTGTGCCTTTTGTGGTGAAATCAATCCGACGTTTATTGATCTTAGTGCTGGCAGCCAACAAAGTTATGTTGAAGATTGTCAAGTTTGCTGCAATCCCAATGTTCTCTATATCAGTGTTGATGAAACTACCTTAGAGGTGGATATACAAAGTGACTGCGAAAGTTAATGGAAAAACAATATTATAAACTGGTGCGCGATCAAATTCCTGAAATTATTAAAAACTCAGGCAATCAGTGTGAAACCAAGATTCTCTCAGAACACGAATATCAAAAAGCGCTGCGTCAAAAACTCATTGAAGAAGCAACAGAAGCAGCAACCGCTTCTCTAGAAGAATTAGTGCAAGAACTCGCTGATTTATACGAAGTTATCGATGCGCTGATTGCTGTAACCGAAATTGATAAGGCAACGATTCTTTCCCAGCAGAAAAAACGACGAGAAGAACGAGGAGGATTTTCAGCAAAAATTCAACTGATCTCAACATTTATTAATGACTAACTGCTTATTTTCATAATCCATGTGATGTGATCCTTTCTAGAATTAGAAACTGAATTCCTAATAATGATACCAAGCAGTGAGAGCAACCGCTAAGGCATCGGCTGCATCATCCGGTTGAGGCGGAGAAGAGAGATTGAATTCGCGAGTAATGGCAGTTTGCACTTCTTGTTTGTCTGCTTTGCCGTAGCCAGTGAGCGTTTGTTTGATTTCCGGGGGACTATATTCCAAATAGGGAATCTCATTTTGTCCGATGACCAATAAAATGACACCTCTGGCTTGGGCAACAGCAATCGTGTTTCCCATCCGGTAGAAAAATAACTTTTCAATGGCAACCAGATCTGGTATGAATTCAGCAATCACACTCTGTAAGTCTTCATAAATGGTTGCTAATCGCTTTTCCAAAGGTTGTTTAGCAGGGGTTTCAATCACACCAAAGTCAATGAGTTGTATTGACTGATCACTGTTACAGTGATTGTCTCTAAGTTTCTTACTTCCTGTGACCACTGATGTTGTCATTTTTGCAGCTTTAAAGCAACCAAAGCCCAAAGTTGCTAGCCCTGGATCGAGTCCGAGAATTGTTAATGAAGTCATAACTTGATTCTAATCTTCTACTTCGGCTTCCTTTCATGGCTCGCTCGTTCTTTGAAAAAAATATGCAATAAATTTGCCAAAGCAAAGTTAAAATGCGATAATTTTTCAGCAATTCACTTTTTGAAAACTATTCTTAATTAGGGAGATATAATCATGAACCAGAAAATTAAACTCTGGGTTGGTGTTGGCGCCTATGTTTTAGCGGGAACTTGTGCTGTAACCGCCCCGGGTAATGCTACAGAAGCAGTTTCTTCTGCCTCTACTGAAGAAATGACCCAATTTATTGCTCAGAATAGTGAAGAAAGTGAAGGTGGCGAAGGCTTTACCCCCTATGATCCTTATGGTGGTGAAGGCGGTGAAGGCGGTGAAGGCGGTGAAGGCGGTGAAGGCGGTGAAGGCG
>CAZAYV010000070.1:3280-20819 GCA_964489465.1 uncultured Dactylococcopsis sp.
GTGAAGGCGGTGAAGGCGGTGAAGGCGGTGAAGGCGGTGAAGGCGGTGAAGGCGGCGAAGGCGGTGAAGCCAGTGAAGGTGGTGAAGCCAGTGAAGGCGGTGAAGCCAGTGAAGGCGGTGAAGCTAGTGAAGGCGGTGAAGCTAGTGAAGGCGGCGAAGGTGGTGAAGGTGGTGAAGTTAGCACCAATGCCGACTATATGACGAATATTCGCTTAATGAAAGGTCATCTAATCGCTGGACTTGAGTTGTATATGCGCGGTGAAGGAGAAATGGCACAAACTCACCTTGACCATCCAGCCGAGGAAATTTTAAGTTCCCTTTCTCCGAGTCTAGAAGAAAAAGGACTTTATCGCCCCGTTGATGAATCTCTCACCCGCCTCAGTGAACTAGCAGCCAGTGGTGCTTCAGAAACAGAAATTAAACAAGCTTATGAAGAAACAATGGGAGTCCTTACTGAAGCGGAAAATGTTGTTCCGACTAGTGAGCGTCAGTCACCCGAGTTTTTAGGACAAGTGATTTCGACACTTATTTCTACGGCAGCGGCAGAATATAAAATTGCCTTGCAAGGGGAGACGTTTACCGATATTCCTGAGTATCAAGATGGAAGAGGCTTTGTTGCTACAGCGCGGGAGTTACTTTACAACAGCGCTGAAGAAATGGTGCAAATGAATCCAGACGGATACGCAAAATTATCAACGATGGTGGGAGAGATTTCTGCGGCTTGGCCAACGATTATGCCACCCTCTCAACCTGTATTTAGTGCAGAAGAAGTAACCCAGATGGCACAAGAGATTGAAGCAATGACGAAGTAAAGATTCCTGCTTCATGATTGAAGGTTAGTCTTTGTTCGTCTGAATAACCTCTCGGCTGGGTTAAGAACTGTGTAACCCAGCCGATTCATCAATTGATATGGTATTGCTAAAAAACGCTGTAAAGAAGCAAAAATCACCTTTTCACTCGATGAAGGTGATTTTTGCTTTGGAGATAAACATGATTTAATGAACCGAGTGGGTCGCAGCTTGAACTGTAGTTTGCGTCTGAGATCGAGTAAGAACCACAACCCAGCAAGCAACCATCGCTACTGCTAAGATAATGACATAAGGTAGAAACATTTCGAGTCCTAAACCTTCAGCAACGTTTCCAGCAAGCCAAGGGAAAAGTGCTTTTCCTAAACTGCTCAAACTCGCAATAAAGCTAATAGATCCCATTAGTAGATGAGCAGGAACCAGACCAGAGAGAAAGGCAAAGCCGGTCGGTAAAATGGGACCGAGGCAAAATCCAGTTAGTAATAAACCAAAGCCACTGGTCAGGCTCAAGGTGATTAAATTAAAGATCAATAGTCCACAGACTACACCAATCAAACCGGTATTGATGATACATTTACTACCTAATTTATCTGCGAGTGGTGCAATGGCAACTCGCCCGACAGTTAGTCCTAACCAATAGCCACTCACCAGCCAACCGGCTAACTCACTATTTTCATGGCGATACTCAGTGAGAAAACTGTAACTCCAATGACCTAAACTGATTTCTGTACCAGCATAGAAGAGTAAAAAGAAAGCAAATAACCAGACAAACCGATATTTTAGCGGGCTTTCTGAGGGAGTATGATCAGCATTGGTTTGAGTTTCAATTTTTCCCTGATCTGCTTGGGTAAAAATTCCCCGAATACTCATTAATAGAGAAATACTAATGGCAGCAAATACTAAATAGATAACATTCCAACTGAATTCAGCTGCTAAAAGTTGAGAGGCGATAAAAGGACTCAGTAAGGCACCTACACCATAGAATGCATGAAGATAGTTGAGGAGAGCCGTTTTATTAGGAAACTTTGCTAAATGAGCATTTAAAGCTGCTTCGAGAATGGCTGCTCCAAAGCCGAGTAGCAAAGGCACACCAAGCAAAACATAAAGGGGCGGCTGCAAGCAAAAAATTAATATTCCACCGAGGAAACTGATTTTTCCCAGTAAGAGAAATTTGACATTACCTAACTTTCGGGAGAGAAAGCTACTGTTTAAAGCAGCAATGAGATAACCGACTGAACCCGCTAGAAAAGCACAGCTGAGTGTGGTTTTATCCACATGATAGTAACTGCCCCAACGGGGGAGTAGAATACCGATGACAGCATCGTTGGCGCCAATGAGAATAAACGTGAGAAAAGCAAAACCAATTTGTAATTTCACTCGCAAGCTGTTGACGATTGGATCAGGAGCCATTTGTAAAATTTCGTTAAGCTCCTTCTCATCTTCGATGTCTCTTATCGTATCCTGATCATAAGTAGACGTCGTAAGTTGTTCTTCAAGAGTTACCTCTGATGAAAGTTGAGTTGGGGGATCTAGCTCAGCGGCGGTCATAGAACAAAATCCTTAAATTGTTATGGAATGTTAAGTCTCCACACATTCTAGGATCTCTATGCCTTTACTGTCTCGCTTTTAAGGAAGGCAAACGATAAGTTTTTTTCGAATCTAACCTTAAATTTCATTGACAGAAGTAAGGGATTGTTAAAATTATTAAATAGCTCTGTAAATTCAAGAGATTACAGAACCATTTTGTTGTGCCAACTTATGAGTTGTCACCACGGAAGACGGCAATTGACTGAGCAGTAAGAAATAGCCCTAAGACAATGTAGCTGGCAAAAACAACGAGACTACTCGTATCTAACAGGCCTTGTACTAAAGTTTCATAATTAGAAATTAGAGAGATATGTTCTAAGGCGTCTCCCAATGGTCCACTAACCCGATTGGCAATCAAGTCAGTTACCCATAAGAATAAGACGACAGCAAAGGTAATAATTGCAGCAAAAACCGTATTGTCAGTTAAAGAAGAGATAAACATTCCTAAAGACAGAATCGAGGCTGCTAATAAAATTAATGCTCCGTGAGCGAGTAACGGAACAGCTGGGGGAACAGAGGGACTGGCTGCACTAAAGATATAAATTTCATAGCCTAACAAAGGGATGATCATCACAATAAAAAAAGCTAAAACGCCCAAAAGTTTTCCCAGGGCAACAATCCAATTGGTGATGGGAGAAGTCGCAATCAGTTCGAGAGTACCGCGCTTTCGCTCTTCAGTGTATAATCCCATCGAAAGTGCTGGGAGGATAAACAGAACTAATGACCCTAAAAAACTGAAGTAGTAGGTGAGAAATTGATAGGCTACATCAATAGGAGGGGCGGGAATTCCCAATTCTTGTCGTTGGGTCACTTGTTGGATAATACCTTCCGGTCCGAGCAAGATTGAAACAAAAAAGAAGCCAGAGATCAACCAAAAGACCGCAGTAATCAAATAGGCGAGAGGAGAGGTAAAATAACTGCTTAACTCTCGACGAAAAATGGCAAGGAGGTTATTGAGAAGAATCATCTTAAGTCTTGGCTTTTGAGTGGGTTGTTGTAGCCGGTTGATCTTGAGCCGTTAATTCTAGGAAAACATCTTCTAGGGTCGGTTTATCTCGTTGCATTTCGTAAAGATGCAATCCGGAATTAACAACAACTGTGGCAATTTTATCGCCGGGTTCAGTATGGGGCAGACAAGTCACTTGAATTTGAGATCGTTCTTGATTTTCTGCTTGAGCAATTTGAACAGAAGAAACCTCGGGCAAAGCGTTTAGGGTCCCTTGAACCAATTCGGTATTGCCAGCAACAGTTAGAGTATACCCCCCTCCCTTGGCTAACTCTGTCATGAGATGCTCAGGGGTATTTGTTGTGACAAGTATACCATTAGCAATAATGCTCACGCGATCGCTGATCATGTTGACTTCGGACAGGATATGCGTTGAAAGAATAATGGTATGGTCACCCGCCAGACTTTTAATCAAGTTTCGCACCTCAATCATCTGCCGGGGGTCGAGTCCAATGGTGGGTTCATCGAGAATAATCACTGGCGGATTATGAACAATGGCTTGGGCAATCCCCACTCGTTGCCGGTATCCTTTGGAAAGTTTACGAATGAGGGTATTGCGTTTTTCTTCGAGAAAGCACCGTTCAATGACACTTTTCACTTGCCTGGCGCGATAGCGCCGAGGAACGCCTTTAATTTGCGTAACAAACTCTAAAAACCCCTTTACTGTCATATCCAAGTACAATGGCGGACGTTCAGGTAAATAGCCAATCCGTTTGCGAACAGCAAGGGAATCGCGATGGACTTCGTATTCCCCTACTTTTGCAGTGCCACTGCTTGCCGGGATATAGCCCGCTAAAATGCGCATAGTTGTGGTTTTTCCTGCGCCATTAGGACCCAAAAAACCTAAAATTTCACCTTCTCGCACGGAGAACGTAACATCCTTGATTGCAGCGGTAGTCCCAAAAAACTTACTCAGATTTTTAACTTCAATCATAGACCGTCATCAGCAAGCAGTGAGTAGTTACTGTACTTATATCATTAATAGTCATTCGTCCTCGGTTATTAGCCAACAGGTTATTCGTTGGGAGAGTTCAGGGTAAGTCTTTAATATACTCTGACGAGATTTGCTGAAAAACCAATCACTCATCATCCCCACCGACTCACATTGTCCTTCCACAGAGTAAAAAGCTCGATATTAATTGTACATTTCATTGATTAGTTCAACCGCACTGTCGCTAAGCCATTGATTGGGAAGTTTAAGGGATTTCACGAAATGAAAAATGCTGGTTACTCATTTTTGCCAGCTTGCACTAGCTTTGTTTGGCTTGTTTCACCATTGCAATGAGGGTATAGTGAGCATCTTCTGAATCTTGTAGGGGATGATCAAAAAGAATTCTGATTGGAACGGAACTTTCACCGACAGTGGCGGATAAATTCATGCCAGCAGTGTCTACCGAATTTAAGATTGCTGACTTCGCTTCAGGCATCTTGCCAAAGGTTTGGGCATAAAGGAGAACGGCATCGCTGTGATCTTCATTCATGTGTTGACAAATTCGATCGCTGATTTGAGGAGTTAAGGGATCAGCCATATTCCTGACAAAATTGGACGACGTCTTCTAGTGTACTGGTTTTTTCGGGATAAGCAAGATGAGGTCGGTCAATAATAATTAAGGGAATATTGAGGGCTTGAGCAACTGCTTGTTTGGTATCTTCTCCACCGGCACGTCCCGAGGCTTTCGTAACGATTAAGGAAATGTTCCACTGTTGACACAGGGCTTTTTCTAAGTCATAACTGACTGGGGGACGGAGGGCAATCAGTTGTTTATGAGTAAACCCTGCTGCTAGAGCTTGCTCCAAAGCAGTCACTGTCGGTAGAATACGAGCAAAAAGTTGGGCCTTTTGATGCCACGATTGAAAGTGAGAAAGGGTTTTATAGCCAACGGTTAGTAACACCCGCTGTTGGTACAGATAGTTACCATTAATGAGCGTTTCTAGACAATCTACAATCCGGGTGTGAGATTCTTTTTCTAAAGATAAGATAGGGCGTTCGTAACGTAAATAGGGAAGATTGAATTGAGCGGCTAACGCGATCGCGTTTTGGGAAACGGCAACTGCATAAGGATGTGAAGCATCGATAATTTTTGTGATCCCATAGTGTTGAATCAATTCTCTCATTGCCTTTGGGGACAAAGCCCCAACTTTCACCGTAATTCGATCAGATTGAGGATACAGCGCGATCGCTGCCTCTGTCGTTACACTCACGAGACAACGATCGCCATGTGCAATCAATTGCTCCGCAATCATTGTGCTTTCACTTGTCCCACCAATCAACCAAATCACTAATGACGAATGACTAACAACTAATGACCAATAAAAAAAGGGTCAACCGAAATGGTTAACCCGTTGCAGCTTGGGAACGCGCAGTAAAGACGTTTTTTAAAAACGCCGATACCGAGTTAGGATACTTCTACTGAACGACTAACTTAACATTGGCATTTTCCAGACCACGTTGTTTCGCTTCTGCGAGGGTTTTATTAACTGCATATTTTTGGTTAATGGAGTTAATTAACTCAGTTTGGTTATGCTTTTTAGCAACACCCCAGAGATCAGCAATGAGATCATAAGTACCATCACTGTTTTCAGACCAGCCTAAATCGTATTCGCCTTCTAATTGCGCGACGATATCAGCGCGAAGACGTTGGCCGTTGTAGCCACGAACGTCAGCATTGGTTTTAACAGTTAAGCCGAGGTCGCTTAAAGATGCTTTGAGAACTTCTGCGTTGCTGATCTTGGTGCGGAGAGTGCTAAAATGGGACATTGTGATTTCCTCCTAAATGGATTGAGAAATAAACGTTAACTGATTTTGACATACGTGATCGCACCATGTTAAGATAGGTTACGATCTTAGCTTTTGAGCTGCTAGCGAAGTTGCTAGCCTTTCCTCCTGTTGGCTCCAGGAGAGAAAGCCTGTTAAAACTCCAGTCGCTGATATTCGGCGACGGAGGATGAGGCAGGTCTGGCGCGCTGATGCGCCCATTCTCGCAGTGCATTGACCTGCTCTGTCATCGTTCGGGACAAGGGAAGCGTTGATTTCAACGCAGCAATTATATCAAGCTGCGTGAATTCTCGCTCTTGAGCAAAAGCATCATACATTGCAGCGACTAGTGCTTGCTCAATTTCTGCCCCGGAAAATCCTTCAGATAAATTGGCTAACTGTTCCAAATCGAAGCGAGAAATGTCGGAACGTCGTTTTTGGAGGTGAATGCGGAAGATGTCGCTTCGCTCTTGGGTATTCGGTAAATCAACGAAAAAGATTTCATCAAACCGTCCTTTCCGTAGAAACTCTCCTGGCAAGCGCTCAACCCGGTTGGCTGTTGCCATGACAAATACAGGCGACTCTTTTTCCTGCATCCACGTTAGGAAAGACCCAAAGATACGGCTAGATGTTCCGCCATCAGAGTCAGATGAACCGGCACTGCCAGAGAAGGCTTTGTCTAATTCATCAATAAACAGAATGGCTGGGGAGATGGATTCTGCAGTTTTTAGAGCATTACGGAGATTCGCTTCTGAGCGACCAACGGTTGAGCCGTCATAAATACGACCCATATCTAGACGCAAGAGGGGCAGTCCCCAAAGGCGAGAGGTTGTTTTTGCGGTCAATGATTTACCACAACCGGGTACACCAAGGATTAGCATTCCTTTAGGTTGCGGCAGGCCATAATCTCTTGCCTTTTTGGTAAAAGCTTCCGAGCGTAATCTTAACCAACGCTTGAGTTCTTCCAAACCACCAATATTGTCTAAGGTCTCATCTTCCTCTAAAAACTCGAGAATACCGTTCCGGCGGATCAGTTGCTTTTTCTCCGAAAGCACCACATCTACTTCTGATTCACTAAAGCGCTGGGCTGTTACATAGACCTTACGGTAAACTTTCTCCGCTTCGTCACGAGTGAGACCAAGAGTAGCCCGCAATAATTTTTCGCGAACCGTATTATCGAGGCGACCTTGCTTGGTTCGCTCCAACTGCTTGGTCAACACCTGATCTAATTCCGCCAAATCGGGTAGAGGGTAGTCAAGGACAACAACTTCCTTTTCTAACTCAATGGGAACCTGTTGTACAGGCGACATCACAACGATAATTTTGTCAGTACCCTTGAAGCTCGCGATCGCGTCTCGCAGCCAACGGGTTGTTGCTGGAGAATCAATAAATGGGTGTAAGTCTTTAAAGATGTAGATCCCTGCTTCCTTCTGCCGAACCACCCATTCGATTGCTGCTTCTGGAGAAACTGTGTTGCGCTGAGGAGTCTGCTGCGATTTTCCATATTCGGCAATCCCGTGAGTCACTGTCCACACGTAGACTGACCGTGATTTTGCTTGTTCAGCAATATCTGAAATTGCTTGCTCAGCCCGCTCCTCCTCGGGAGTGACGAGGTAGATTAGAGGATATTGAGCTTGAATTAATACACTGAGCTCTTCGCGCATGGCTTTTCACCTTATCGTTGATGCAGTCCTTCCCTTAATGAGCAGTTCGCCATCTCGGTTAGGGTTTACCTAGCAGGGAACGAGTTGTTCCTGGTCTTGCGAATGATCGGGGTCAGCAGTTTTGACCTGTTGATTGACTTGTTCTGTTGCAATCTCTTCCGTTTGAACCGACGGTTGTACCTGAAGAGGAGCAAGTTCTCCTTCTTGCATGATGAGCGCACTCTCGCATTGAGGACACTCATAAAGCCGATAGGTTTGACCGTACTCTTGTTGCTCCAATTCTGCGATCACTTCGGAGTGATTGAGGTAAAAGAGCACCGCTTGCTCCACCAAACCTGACATTGATTCGCCACCCGTGGCAGCTTTAATTTTAAGGTTACGGTGAACGTCCGGTGGAAGATAAAGCGTAACTTTTTGCTTATCTGACATACTTTTCATTTCTGTTTACCCGGGTATTAGTAGCTACTTTAGCGATAATTTTTTCTACCGTCAAGCTGTTAAGACAGAATGATGGTATTTTTGTAATATTCCTTAATATTTTAGCTGATTTTCCCCCACGACTCGGGTCTAGTTCCCTAAAGAGGGAACTAGACCTTTTGGGAACATGGGGTTAAAAGGAAACGACGAGATGACCGTCATCCAAAAATTTTGCTCCTTTGACCGGCTGTCCTTTTAGAGGCGGGGGAAGTTGAATATTTCGGCGCTGATCGCCCGCATCAATCGTAATTTCCTGTTGAGTTTGCGGTTGGGTTAGTTTAATTTGTTTTTTGCTAAACCCTGGCAAAAAGACTTTGACCGTCCGTTCACTCCGATCAATTTCAACAGTAGAAGGAGCTTGAGCAACATTCCCCAGTAAATCGGGAAGGGCATTCCCCAGAGTCTCCCATTCTCCCGGTTGAATGGAGGGTAAAGCGGTGATAGGTAGAGGAGAAAATTCTCCCCGTATGACTTCTCTCACCGTGGTCTCTTGATTGAGTAAAACCCCGGCAATAATGAGTCCGCTTTGTTGAGCACTCCCCCACAGAAATTTGGCACTTTTGAGCGCATAAGGATTATCGGCGGTTACCAGATATCCGGCAACCTTCCTTTCACTCAGCGCATTTTTCCCCCGTTCCAGGATTTGATTGGCTTGATTAGCAGTGGAATTATCAGTTAAATCTTCTGCCGTCCAAGTGACATTCAAAATGGCACTACTCAGTGGCTGAATAAAAGGAGAGATGGCTTTCCCAAGATCAGAATCCAGGAAAAGGTCACGAAAACGGCGGACGTACCAACTCAGGTGTTCTGGGATGGCAAACATGCGCAAGGTGCTCAAATCGCCAGCACCATCGAAAATGATGACATCATATTGTCCACTTTCATAATATTCCCGCAGGGCGTTGAGGGCGAGGGCTTGTTCCATCCCCGGGAGAACAGCAAGTTCTTGCCCATAAACTTCTTTGAGTAAAGGAGAGCGAAGATACTGGGCTTCTACTGCCTTGACTTCTTCCCAGCTTTTTTCTAAGAGAACAGTTGCCCCAAGATTAACGGCCCAAAACTGACCTGAGATACTCGTGGGTTCACTGCTCAGAGGAGTCTCTAAAAATAGCTCTGTTGTCGGGTCTTGAGTGGTTAATAAAACTCGTTTCCCCTCTTGAGAGAGTTGGTGAGCAGCAGCGATCGCGATCGCGCTGCGACCGCTGCCGCCTTTTCCGAGAAAAGTTAAAATCATCTGCAATTAGCTCGTTACGGCTTGCTCAATCGGTTTGAGTTCATCTTCAAAAAACCAACTGCTGGAATTATCATCGAAGGTAACGACAGCTCCCACTCCGCTGCCATCAGTCATCTTAAACTCTTGAACGGTGCCGACTTTGCCCAGCTTGTCCACGATGTCATTAGAGACGCGATCGCGCAGCCGAAACACTTTTACCTTTTGTCCAATTTCCATAAAGTTTCTTTCTCCCAATCAAATTTTCATTCCACAGTATATCGAAATTTCACTGCATTCTCTTGTGGCCGAGAATTTTTCCCATCCTCTGCCAACCGTTAATCCTATCCCCGACGATGCCTAACCCCGCTTAAAATTGGCTGGATCAAAGGGGCAATTGCACCTAAAATTAAGCCAAAACTGAAACTAAATGCTAAAAGAACCCCAAAGGGAATTTCTATAGAGCGAAAGAATAAAAATTGTAGAGAAATCGCGGTAATATTCTGAATAGAGATCACCGCCATTAATACCATGCCGGCGGCAATTAACAAAAAAGCAAATATCGTTCCCAGTCTTTGCATTCTTCTGAACCTAAGATTATTCAAGTTTCTCGACTAAATGCTAAATTAATTGACAAGTCTTTATCTGTTATCTGTACCTCAACTTTGTTGAAAATCAAGCTCCTAAATCTAGAATCGTGAGTCAGGCTGAACCTTCCCATCTCGAAACTCTCCAAGCCGAAATTGCCCATCTCCAAGGGGAACTGCAACTACGGGATCAACTTGTCGATCAATTATCCCACGAATTATTTCGGTTGGTAAAAGACTACTCAAACGCGACTTCTCTCCCATCTAATACAGAATCTGATCAATCCCAACTTGAACACTTACACAGTCAAATTGCTGAGATTGAGGAACAAGTCCAATTTTATCAAAAGCAAATTTCTACCCGTGATCAAGAAATTTATCACCTACAAAGTAAAATCAAGACTTTGATGGACAAAAATCAAACATTGGAAAAAATGTTACAAGATTTACCAGAGCTCTATCGTCAAAAATTTTCCCAGCGTATGAAACCCGTCAAAGAAAAAGTTGAACAACTACAACGAGAAAATCAGCAGCTTCAAGCCCAAGTTCAAACTTTGACTTATCGCTTAACCGTCAGAAATCGTCCGTCTCATGATCACGAGATTGACTTGCCCAACATCCAACAAACCGACCAATCGTCCTAGTGGTTAAGCGTGGTATTTGCCACTCAATTCGACCCTCACAGTCGCCGCAGTATGGGCAATCAAAACGCGTCGAAAATGAATTGGGGTTTATTTCTGATATTCTCACTAATTGTCTAATCACGTCACGGGAATGTATAAAGTTCTAATTATTATTAACGCTCAACAGGTGTCCAACCAAGGGACCGTCCTTTCGACTTCTCCAGCTACCCAGCGGATGGCAGCCGCCTTAAAAGATGCGATTGTTAGTGAAACTACAGAAGAAACAGTAGTCAGCGCTACACCGGACTTAAAGTCCGGTGCAGGGCTTTCAGGCCGGAGCTTTAGTGAGGACGGAAATGAATTCCGCACACAGCCCCTTGCCTACACTAACCGCCCAGCCGTGGTCAAAATGATTGCGGCGCATCAACTTCTCCATCAAGTGAATTGGTATGATCCCAACGACCCCGATTGGATTTGTTGCCCTTTAACCATTGAACTACCGCCTCAATTTAAGTTTCCCAGAGCAAAATTATTCCAAACCTGCCGCGATATTAAAGGAACTCGTAAATGGGTAGAAGAAAACTTAAACTTACGAACGGGAAATAAGTTTAGAAAAATTTGGCATGGCAGCTATTGGCTACCGATTGTTTTTACCGCCAAGGGGCCCCTGTATGGCGAAGTGATTGGAGAAACACAACTGCCTAACTCTTTCCAACAACCGATTGATTTTCCTGATGATAAGCGCCAATCTTTATATCACGTTGGCTATCAACTTCTTCATGCCCTTTCTGCTCAACCCGGCGTCTATTTACTTCAATTTGGCTTTCAAGACGATACCTTGATTTTTGATCGCGTTTGGCCCTTTCCTGCTGCTCCTGCTCTGGCTAGTGTGGGGGTGCAAAAACCGAATC
Organism: uncultured Dactylococcopsis sp.; assembly: GCA_964489465.1. Lineage (GTDB taxonomy): Bacteria > Cyanobacteriota > Cyanobacteriia > Cyanobacteriales > Rubidibacteraceae > Halothece. The sequence continues at coordinate 14,907 of CAZAYV010000070.1, forward strand.
TCTACACTTGTCATTGGCAATGTTTAATTGAAAAGCCGATCCGAGATTTAGTCATTAGTCATTAAATTATTAAGTTATTGGTTCTTCCTAACTTTTGGATGTTACTCAATAACGTAAAAATGTCTCAAGAGAACGCAGACAAAGCGTATTTTTGGAACGTGAGAGAATTCTACAATCAACTCTAGTTTTATATTTTGAGTAACCCTGTATTCTAAAAGAATATTTTTTTATTTGTCGCCTGGCTTAAGGTAGATTTTGAAAACAAGTTCCATAATTGTGACTTTTCTTAAAATTAATGTGATTTCTGCCAATGGTTTGCTCTAAAATGCATGGGCAAAGCAATTTTATTTAGTGGGATAAGCATTTATTACTAGCGTTAGCAAATGTTTTTTCACTAATAGATTATGTTCCAAATTAAAAACTACTTAAAATCATTCTTTCGATTCATTCAAAATCGAAAAAAACTCCAACCTTTGATCATTTTTCTAGCAACCGTCATTTCGATTTCGTTGCTCATCACGGTCGTGAAAAGTCAACAACCGACAAATGTGAAAGTACTGATTCAAGCCTTAGAAGCAGCACAATTAGAACCCATTGTCGAAGACTTTAATGAAGAAAATCCTGATATTCGGCTCGAAGTGATTGAAGCGCCTAATGACACCAACCAAGTGGAAGACCTTTATACGTCCGCTTTTTTACTGGGAGATTCTCCTTATGATTTGGTTTACATGGATATTGTCTGGACACCAAAGTTTGCAGCAGCTGGGTGGTTAAAAGACTTATCCAATCGCGTGTCTCAAGAAGAATTAGATGAGTTTTTAGACGGCGATGTGAACGGCGGCAGATATGAAGATGGACTTTATCGGATGCCGTTTCGCTCTGATGCTGGGATGTTGTACTATCGCACTGACTGGCTTCAAGAGGCGGGTTATGAACCACCAGATACATTTGCAGAATTAATAGAAATTTCTAAAGCGCTACAAGAGCAAGATTACACACCCTGGGGCTATACCTGGCAAGGGAAACAGTATGAAGGCTTGTCTGCAATGTTTGTGGAAATCCTAGAAGGATTTGATGCATTTTGGGTTAACCCAAATACCCTCGAAGTGGGCTTGGACCAACCCAATGCCATAGAAGCCGTAAACTTTCTGCGAAGCACCATTAAAGAAGAAGTTTCTCCTCCTGGTGTCACTACTTATAGCGAGGAACCTACACGACGCTTATTCCAAAATGGTGAGACTGCATTTTTAAGAAACTGGCCCTATGTTTATGGTTTAGCCTCAGAATCAGAAATTGCTGGTCAATTTGCCATTAAACCGATGCCGCATGCCCCCAGCGGTAGTAGCGGTGCCTGTCAAGGGGGATGGGGAATGGGAATTTCTCAAAGTACCGATCATCCAAATGCCGCATGGCGAGTCGTGGAATATTTTAGTCGCGCGCAAACCCAGAAAAAATATGCGCTACAAACCGGGTATGTTCCCAGTCGGCGTGACCTCTTTGATGATCCTGAATTAGTGGAAAAATATACTTATTTACCGGAACTCTTAAATGTGATTGAAAACGCGGTTTTACGCCCCCCGATCGCGCAATATTCCCAAGCCTCCGATATTCTACAACGCTATCTCAGTGCTGCCATTTCTGGAACTATGTCTGCAGAAGCGGCGATGAATGCAGCAGCGAGAGAAACCCGTACCCTATTGAAGCGTTCTCAGTAAGACAAGTATGAAACTGAATTCTATTCGACAGCGGGATCAACTTACTGGTTGGTTACTCTCTTTACCCGCCTTAATTATCCTGATTTTAGTCTTTGCCTATCCCATTGGACGCGCCTTCTGGTTGAGTTTATTTACCGAAAACTTAGGCACTCAACTCGAACCCATTTTTACCGGGTTAGAAAACTACGCTCGGATGTTCGGGGATGGTCGGTTTTGGAATAGTATCGGCAATACGACTATTTTTACCTTTTTCTCTCTGCTGTTAGAGTTACTCTTAGGCATTGCTGTTGCCCTCGTTCTCGACCAAAAATTTCGCGGTCGCGGGATCTTGAGAACGGTTGGTATCTTACCTTGGGCCTTACCCACAGCCGTTATGGGCTTGGCCTGGGAATGGATTTTTAACGACCAATATGGTGTGGTCAATGACATTCTCAGAGGGATTGGCGTCATTGATACTGGAATTACCTGGCTTGGGGATCCCACTCGCGCCATGTTTGCTCTAATTGTGGCCGATGTTTGGAAAACCACGCCCTTTATTGCGGTAATTCTTTTAGCTGGGTTACAAGCAATTCCCCAAGACTTATACGAAGCCCATTCTCTAGATGGGGCCAATCCAGTACAGAACTTTTTCACCATTACGCTACCGTTAATCGCCCCACAGATGATTATTGCGTTATTATTCCGGTTTGCCCAAGCCTTTGGCATTTTCGAGTTAGTCACCGTGATGACAGGTGGTGGACCGGCTGGTCAACCGAAACCGTTTCATTGTATATTTACGACACTGTCATGCGCTACTTAGACTTTGGTTACGGTGCAGCCTTAATTGTAATTACGTTTTTGATTTTAATTATTGCTGTTGCAATTGCAGCATTCATTTTGTCTAAAACGGATGTGAATGTCACAGGAGAACAATAAAACATGACGATCGCGCAAAAACAAACAGCAACGACGACCGCTACCTCGCCCAAACCCAAACTTCCCAACCGCAAGATCGCGCTTGTTGTCGGCATTATTTTTGTTGCCGTTTTCTGTCTTGCCCCTGCCTTATGGCAAGTCTTAACCTCTTTCAAAATTAACGAGGCGATTGCCACGGTCCCCAATGTTTATTTACCCCGTCTGGATCAACTGACCTTCGATCACTACATTAATTTATTTAGTCGTCGTCCCTTTCTCCTCTATATTTTTAATAGTTTATTTGTTGCGGCAACGGCGACTTTAATCGCGTTAGTCACTGGTGCCCCGGCGGCTTATGCTTTGGCGAGACTACGGATTCCCGGCGAGAAAGTTTTAGTCGCGATCGTACTGATTGTGACGCTTTTCCCCTATGTTTTACTGTTCTTAGGCTTATTTGAAGTGGTTAAAGCGCTCAATTTAGGCAATAACTATCTCGCTTTAATTATTCCCTATGCCGGCAAGAATCTACCCTTAACTATTCTTGTTTTAAGAACCTTTTTCCAACAATTGCCGAAAGATTTAGAAGATTCAGCCAAAGTCGATGGCTATAATACGGTCCAAATGTTAGTGCGAATTGTCTTACCCATGACCGTTCCTGCTTTAGTGACAACGGGAATTCTTGCCTTTATTTTTGCTTGGAACGAATTTATCTTTGCCTTAACCTTTGTCACCGAAGAAAGTATGAAAACCATTCCGGTGGCAACGGCTCAAATTGGCGGTTCATCCATTTTTGAAATCCCCTATGGTCCCATTGCAGCGTCAACTGTGGCAGGAACGCTTCCCCTAGTTCTCCTCGTTTTATTCTTCCAACGTCGCATTGTCCAAGGACTCACTGCTGGTGCTGTCAAGGGCTAAATCATTAACCGAATAATCACCAACTTGATGTCAAGACGTTCGATGAAACGTCTCAATCTAGAAAAAAAGAACGATGGCAAAATTACAACTGCAAAACCTCCGTAAAGAATATAATCCTAAAACTGTTCCCATTAAAGAATTATCCGTTGATGTAGATGATGGGGAATTTCTCACTTTCGTCGGTCCCTCGGGCTGTGGTAAATCAACTACCTTACGCTTAATCGCAGGTTTAGAAGAACCAACCAAAGGGCAAATTGTGATTAATGGCAATACCGTTAATAGTGTCCCGCCCGGTGAACGCAATGTCGCTATGGTGTTTCAAAGTTACGCCCTATATCCTCACATGACCGTTGCTGAAAATATTGCCTCTCCCCTTAAAATTCGTAAAACTCCAACCAGTGAAATTGAACAACGGATTAATCAAGTTGTCCAAAAGTTAGATTTAGAGGAATCGTTACTAGAACGTAAACCTGGTCAGCTTTCAGGCGGACAACGGCAGCGGGTTGCAGTAGCACGGGCTTTGGTGCGCGAACCGGAAGTGTTTTTACTGGATGAACCGCTGAGTAACTTGGATGCATTGTTGCGGGAACAAGTTCGTGCAGAACTCAAACAAATTTTTAAGTCCCAGAATAAGCCAGTGGTTTACGTAACGCACGACCAAACTGAGGCAATGACCCTTTCCACTCGCATTGCCCTTCTCTATGATGGTGTGTTGCAACAATTGGATACCCCCTATCAAATTTATAATTATCCAGCCAATAGCTTTGTTGCTGGCTTTATGGGGAGTCCGCAAATGAACCTGATTACCCTCAACTGTAAAGGACAACAAGCGATGTTCGGAAATTTTGGGATTACCCTCCCTGGTTTAACTGAGATTCCCTCGCAAATTATCCTTGGCATTCGCCCGGAAGATGTCCGCCTTGCCACCGATGGCGATCAGCACGTGGTCAAAGGGAAAGTTATCCTCGTGGAAGATTTGGGGAAAGAACAACTCTTAACGGTGGAAGTCGAAGGGGCAGGAGAAAAACAGTTACGGAGTCTAATTCCGATTGATCAAACTTGGGCTCGAGAAGAAGTACAGCTTGCCCTTCCCGAACATTCTCTACATTGGTTTGATGTGGAAACGGGCAATCGTTTGGCTTAAATGATTTCTCCTCCTCTCCCCCTCACCCGGTCTCCCCCATCGGGCGTAATCTGCCAAAATGTTCTTCTCCTTGTCGGGAAGGCACCGAGTTTTGAACCGGATCTAACTGGAGGATTTCAAACTGGGAACCAAATAAATCTCTAATTTCTGAGGGCTGAATGCCATGCGGGGGACCTCCAGATCGTTGATGGGTAAAGAAAATCGCCAGCAATTCCCCATTAGGTTTCAACAGGGAATGTACCAGATCGATATAAGCGGTTCGTTTTTCGAGGGGAAGGGCACAAAAACAAGTATGTTCAACCACGTAGTCGAAATGATGACGATAGTCTTCGGGAAGATTGAAAATATCCGCTTGCAAAAATTTAACATCCAGTTTCGCCTCTTGTGCCAGTTCTCTGGCTTGCGCGATCGCGGAAGGGGCAAAATCAACCCCAATCACTTCATGTCCAGCTGCAGCGAATAAAAGCGCATCATAGCCTCGACCACAGCCTAAAACAAGAGTTTTTCCAGGAGGAGGGGCGTTATCCGATTCCAGGAATTGGAGAAAAGGAGGGGCAGCTTGACCTAAATCCCAGCGATCGGTTCCTTCTTGATAGCGATTTTCCCAAAAATGGGGCGTTAACGTGCTGTGCATACTGGATTGATTCATACGAGTTAACCGCTGCTATTTTAATGGCTAGTTAAGGAAGCAAAAACCACTCAAAAGCGGTAATTTTTTTCCCCCAACCACAGACTAATCGGAACTGCATTTCCCCCTTCATCTACTTTCACTTCTACCACAAACGAACGTTCTTCCTCTGTGCTGCCTCGGCGTTGATTAATTTCCCGATTAATCGTGTCTCGTTGCGCTTCTGGAAAATAATACCGTTCCAGTCCATAATCAACCCAAGCATTATTTAACTCTCCTTGAATGGCAACTTGATTTGGCGGCAGGTCAACCGGTGGTTGATGACGAACCGCGATCGCGCCCCAAGGAGAAGGTGGCGCTGTCTGATTGTCGTTAGTGGGGGCTTGTAAAATGACATAGAGGGTTGTGCCGTTAGGAGGCGAGGTTTCGTCGAGTCGGCTCGTTTGACGCACAACCGTTTCCCAACCGGAAAGGTCTTTCACGGCTTCTAAACGAGAGATGTCATAGCGTAACGTTTGGGAATATCCTCTCACAAAATCGTAAGGATCAACGGGAACTGTTTGCAAAATTACTTTAGTACCTGTGAGATGAGTATAAATGGCTTGCGCGGGTATAGC
>CAZAYV010000071.1:0-20687 GCA_964489465.1 uncultured Dactylococcopsis sp.
AAGGCTAGGAATCTCCCGTCATATCGCGTAGCGTTTGACGGGAGAGGATGTCAATTTCTGAATCCTCTTCACTGCGGCTAGATCACGGTGAACTGTCCACTGTAAAACCGAAGTCCCCTAACTTGCGCATTTCTTGACGATAAACGCCAGTGAGCTAAGGGCGACAGCCCCGCGTTGTATGCGAAGCATCAACGTCAGGAAGGATAGCCCGCCGACGGAATACCTTGTAGTCGGCAATCGAGAAGTGGTAGGATGAGGATAGCTGGAGTTGGGCATCGCTTCAGGATAAAACGCGAAGCCTCATTGTGAGGTGGAGAAGCCAGCATCATAATCTTTGATTTGATGACTGGAGTATGTCACCATATCCCGGCTTTGGCGCACCCAGGTGGTAATATCTTGCAGCAGGGCATCCCGTCGTTCGTAAGCCCTTTCCATTTCACGGCGGAGGGCTTCCGCTTCTTTTTGCGCTGCCATTGCTTCGTTGATGGCGTTGAGTTTAGATTTCCAATCGAGAAAAGCCAGGGGAGATTGATTACCCAGTTCAGCGTCTTTTTCTTGGATTAACTGCGCCAGTTTGAGCAATTCTTCGAGGTTGCGGGGAATGATAACGCGAGGTTTATTTTGTGGCATGATGATTCTGACTTTATACCAATTCTCAAAAATGGCGAGAGAGATACTCAGTCAGACTTCTCTACAAATTAGGGCTGAGTGTCCAGTGACTTTTGATAAACGGTATTATTTCTGCGAATCGTCATTGTGTTGGGATGATTGGCACCAAGAGCGCGATCGCAGATTGCCAAAGCCTGAGTATAGAGGGGTTCGGCTTCTTCGTACCGCCCCTGAGAGGAGTAGAGCATTGCTAGATTGTTGAGCGAGGCGGCGACATGGGGATGGTCGTCTCCCAACCGGCGCTGTCTCATTTCTAAAGCTTGGCTATACAGGGGTTAGGCTTGTTGTTCCTGCACTGGGGCACCATTTCAACGCACATTAATAGATTTCATATCAGTTAAACAAGATCACAATTGAGAATTGCTTAGGGAGATACTTTGAAATGACTTCCTGTGTCCAAAATCAGTATAAGCTAAGCTGTGAAAAGAACACTGATATCCAAGATACACGCAAAACACAAGAGGAGTCCCATGCAACCCCAAATCAACTGCGCAGAAGCCTGTGTGAATGGCTGCGTTTTAGGCGATCAATGCCCGCACAAAGAATATGCTGCAGAAGCCTCTCAATTTATTAACAATACGTCCCTCGACCAAATGCTAAACATGGCCGAAGAAGCCGTGAGAAAGAAACGTACCCAACCCCCAGAACCCACCCAATGGGTCATACCAGACGATATTTAATTGCGCATTAAACGGTCAATAATGCGGCTGGCTTGGGAACCGTAACCGCCACCAAAAAGATTGAAGTGGTTGAGGATGTGATAAAGATTGTAGAGTTCTTTCCGTTGTTTGTAGCCGGCATCCAGTTCCCAAGCCGCATTGTAGCCTTGATAAAACGCTGCTGGAAAGCCGCCAAATAATTCGCTCATGGCAATATCGACTTCGCGATCGCCGTAATACGTAGCCGGATCAAGAATCACCGGTTCCCCATCTTTCGTCACGGCGGCATTGCCCCCCCACAAATCGCCATGCACCAGCGACGGTTGCGGTTGATGATCTGCTAACACCTCCCGCACTTTCTCCACAACTTTTTTCGTATCGGGATAGTTGCCGCCCCGTCGTTTCGCTAATCGCACCTGATAGCCAATGCGATGTTCCGCAAAGAAGTCTGCCCAATTATCCAGCCAAGTATTAATTTGCGGGGTGGAACCAATCGTATTATTGCGATGCCAACCAAATTGTTCCGCGATGCCTTTCCGGTGCATTGCGGCGAGTTGTTCTCCCATGGTCTCCCAAACTTGAGAACCGCCCCCGCGTCCAAATTCAAGCCATTCCATAACAATATAGGCTGCATTGTCTGTGGTGCCCCAACAGATGGGCTGTGGAATCCGAATCGTGTGGGTGTCATACATTTCTTTTAATCCCACTGCTTCGGCGGCAAACATTTCGTACTCGGAAGCGCTGTTAAACTTCAGAAAATAAGTGTCGGTACCATCTGTAATGGCATAACTTTGATTAATCGAACCGCCCCCAACCGAACGACGGTCTTTAATTTCAAAAGGTTTTCCAGTTGCTTGGGCAATTTCTTTGGCAATCTCTGTCCACATGAGTTTTTATCCTTGTCTGGGGTGCGCGATCATAAAAATATCCTCTGGTCTCCCACCCCTCTCCCCTCAATCTCGCATTCCTCCCTAATAATGAACAATTCTTTGCTCTGTGTCAAAAAGATGAGGCACTACACTAATACTGCCTTGAGGAGTGAGATGAGTTAGAGACTGTTGGTTCGCATGTCTTGCCAAATCCTTCGATATTGTTCTTTGGTTTGAGGAGATAAAGGCAATAAGAATTCACTTTTTTCCAGCAAGGTGGGTTGCGGATTCCGTAAAGCATCTTGTTGTAAGGTTTTAGGTAACTTTTCACGCTTGGTGTTAAGTAAAATTGGCGAAGAAGCATTGGTAAATAGTCCAATTTGACTGGCTGCTTCCATTTCCCAGCAAAAGTTAATCCATTGCGACATGGGTTCAGAAAGACTTTGCTGACTCGAAGGTTGAACCCACACATCTGCCCAAAGTGCCGTTCCAGAAGTCGGGATAACCGCTTCGATATCCGGATAACGGGTTTGTAACTGGAGAACATCGCTCGACCAACCCACTGCTAACCAGGTATCCTCTAAAACCAAGGGCTGAAGGTAGGCTTGAGAACTATAAAATTTAACTTGTTGATGTAAAGCAGCTAATTCGGTCTTTAAATTGGGAATTTTGTCCAAATCGGTTGTGTTATAAGAGTATCCCAGGTTTTTTAGGGTTAATCCAATTACTTCTCTGGGTTGATCGAGTAAAGAAACGCGATCGCGCAATTCTTCCCGCCACAAATCTTGCCAATCGGTTGGTGGATCATATCCAGCTTCGCGAAACTTATCTTTTCGGTAAGCAAGTACTGTACTTCCCCAGCGATAGGGCGCTGCCCAAATTTCACCTGTTTGATCAACATTGCCTTGTGCATCTCGTCGCACTAACTGTTGCCAAGAAGGCGGCAACCTTTGCCAATTGTTCACGGAAGCGACATTTAAAGGTTGAATTAAGTTTTCATTAATAGCTTTTTGCAGCCAAATATCACCTAATGTCACCAAATTTGCTGTTTTTTCACTTTCTTCTTGCCCTAACTTTTCTAGAAATTCATAAAGACTTTCTAGCTGCGATACTGGTTTTATATCTAACTGTCGGTTGAGTTGAAATTGCTTTTGAAAGTTACCTAAAAGTTGGGATGGAATTGAGTCTTTTAACACTCGGATCGTCAGGGAATTGTTGCCAACACTACAAGATTCCAAAATTGGGGCAATGGTGGCAAATAGAGCCATTAATAAAAATTTACGACGGTTTAACATAAAGCTGAAAAATTAAATGAATCCGTAATATTCAGACATATATTGATCAAGGGAATAACATAGTCAAAGAGCAGGTCGATTACTGCCTGTAATAGTAAAACAATTCCCCTTGGTATCATTGATGGATCGACTGGAAAATCATATTATCACTCTCGAACAGAAAATAGATCGCCTCTATGCGGTCGTTGAACATCTCACTAACCGTTTAGATGAGAGTTTGCAAATGCCTCAAAGCACAAGCAACTCCTCCGATCATGCTGCTGTGCCTGACTCTTCCGAAGAAAAACTGGACTCCCATCACCGTGGTTTTAGTGCCATGATGGGACACAAAGACGTTTTACTCGATGATGACGTGAATACTTCTCGGACAACGGCTTCCGACGGAGAAGAGGTATCGCCAGAAATCCAAATTCGTCGTCTCAATACCCAGCTAACAGCAGCTTATAATCGCATTGCTGCCTTAGAAGAACAACTGTTGGCTCAACGGATTCACTTTTAATGAGTGCCTACTCTCAGTAGTGAGTATCTGCTCTCATTTTGATTAAATAAAAACAGGTACTAGCGAAAGGCGCGATCGCGCCCTAGCAAATACCAATTCGGGCATGAAGATTTGAATTAACAATCAAGTAGGGATTTGCCCCCCCGAATCAAGGCTCGCTCAGGGAAAAGACTCGGGGTTGGCATCAGGAATAATCTTCCATGCTAGCTAGAGCTTCCCATCGCAGCGAGAATCAGATTCTGTTTGCGCGATCCCGCAACTATTCCTTATTTCCTTGCTTCAATCAGCCCAGTAAAGCAGATTCTAACTTAAGTTGATGATACTAAACTAAGGGTTTACATCATTGTCAGTGACTTGCCAAAGCCAATTTTTTTCGGTAGGGATGATTTGCTGATTATTTTTCATTGCAATCGCTTCTCGCAATTTTGAAGACGGCTGATACAAAAAGATGTCTCCCCGATGATGATCAATTCGTATGGGTTGTTGCGGTAAAACCAACTGAAGGGTAACGTGATCGTCTAATCGGTAACACAAAGAAAGGACTCTTTCCACGGAAGCATCGCTGACGAGAAGAGGGTTGGCACTGAGGTTAATGATGCGAGCAATTTCTGGATTATAACGGGTTTTAAAAGGGCTTTTATTCCACCATACTGCCATCTGTGAGCTAACTCCACAGGATAATAGCCCAAACGCAAAAAAGGTAATGGTTATTCTACGCCACTGAGCATGGTTTTTCTGGTTTTTGAGGGACGTTTTTAGTTGAGTTGTTAATAAATAAGCAACAGCAATTAAAATGCCAAGATAACAAGGAATGGGATAGCGCGCGATTATGATGGAACCGAAAAAAGATACCGCAGATCAACACAACGAGGAGCTTATTTCGTGGCCAAGGAGGAACAGATTAAGCTGGTTTTAAGGGTCAGCTATGCATTGAGCATTGAGAACAAAGTAACGTTTTGTTTCTAACACGGTGCAAGCCTCTATTTTAGAGTTAATCAGTGGTTCTACTCCTTTTTCCAGTTCAGAACGAGCGCGACTTGTAGCCGGTTGAAATTGTTGCAGCCACTGATTATTGTCAATATATTCTACGCTAAATGTACCCCGTTCAATCATCCAGAAATCAACACTGTAACGATCAATAAATGTTTTGACTTCGTTCAAATTCGGGCTATATTGTGCTGTGATTAAATCTAATGTTCGTTGACGAAACTGTTTGTAATATCCCCAATGGTAAGGAATTGCATATTCCGACCCAACTAAAATTGAACGTTGAGCAAAAGTGGGAATATTATTAACTTCTCCTGTAGTAGAAGCGATCATACTGTCTCGAGGTTGTTGTTGGAGAAATGTGTAGAGTTGCGGTGTATTTCCTTGTAGATAGACAGTAATGGGAAAGCCATCTAGTAGCAGAGGATAGCAAAGCAAAGGGGTTCCCAAAATTGTCACTATTGCTGACGGTAACACTTTTGTCTTAATCCAGCTAGAAGTAGTTTTTTTGCTAATTTGAAATGCTGCATCAATCAGAATAATAATGACTAATCCTGCCGTAATGCTGAAAACAATCCTAAAGCTGTGTTGAGTGTAACGACTGGGTAGATGTAGCTGGAAAAGTAAAAGATGAGCTGCCACAAACATGATTCCCGATGAAAGTAAGATTTGGGGAAGGAGAATAAGATTCCGACTAAGCTGTTTAGTTAGAGGAAAGGTTTTAGGGAATAATATTAGGATGGGGAGTAGAATTCCTAATGCATTAGTCACCGGTGTTAATCCTGATGCTAAACGCAATCCTGAGCGCCCTTTTAACCAAAACTTACTTATATCATCTGGGAAAAAAAATTGTGATCGACCCCCAGCTAAAAATTCAGGAAGTTGCTGAGCTTCTTCTAGAGTTATTACTGGTCCAAATTCATTGGTTTTTAACGCAAAAGGAAGCATGGCAATAATAGCAATTGCTAGTCCTAAAACGCTAAATAAACGATTCTTACTCGGAGGAATTAATTGAAGTTTTCCCTCCATAAAACAGAACAAACGAATGAAAAGAGTAACTGCCGTAATTAATAAAATTGGGGGGTAAAATAATCCCTGAAGAGTAATAATAATTAGTGTTGCTAGTAAACGTTGTTTGAGAAAAAAATAGATAAAGGCTACAAATAGGGGATAGATAAATGCTTTCTGTGCTCCAGAAACAACTGTTGCGGTAAACCCTAGGCTTTGAGCTAATAAGACGGTTCCGCTGAACGCACCAAAAGGAGTAGGAAGTAGCTCTAAACAAACACCAAAGCAAAAACCCGCCGTAATTAAGTTCAAGAAAATCGGGAGAAATTTATTCCATAGCAAAGGGTCAATTCCAAATTGAGCAGGAAGCCAATAAATCAAACGATAGCCCCAAGGTGCCACTGCTTGAAAATAGTCAGCAATGAGATCATTGGGAAATAATGCCGGATCAATAAATCTCTGCATCCAAAAAACATGCTGTCGTGCATCATCTTGGACAACATACTCGCTACCCAAGGCTTGTTGTAACCCCATCATGCTGTAAACTAGAGCAAAACTAAGACTTAGTCCGAACCAAAAGGCGATCACGCGCCGGTTTGCTCTCACGTTTGAGATTCCTAAAAAAGCATGCAACTGCTTGACCCACATGAAGAAACTTTACTAAAATTCAATGTGATTCATATTAGCATCATAAATTACTTTTGTATTCGAGCTGCTGAGGCGTCAGCACAAACTGCCGTCTATAAGAGATTTGCCTTTCAATTCAATTGTTCGCCAATAAGGAATATTCTTTGTGACTCTTTTCCTTTATCTGTGCCCTGATTGCACAGAGCATAATCAGACAAAATTTTGTATTTGGTGGTAAGTTCTATGTGTTACTGCCTTAACTCGAATGATGAGTGATCGACATTTATTTGCTCACAGCGCGATCGCGCAACTCCCAAAACTCCTGACTCTTTTAGATCGTAACCCCCACAGTCCCACTTATGGGTGTTTTGATCGCAATTTTTGGCACTATAAAATCATCGATTTCCCCAGCGGCATGGCACAAGAGTTTGTTTATCCTCTTGCTTTGGCCTATCAGACCAATTGCCCGAATAATCCTTTTTATCAACAAACTATGATTAGAAACTGGGTAGAAGCTGGGATTCACTATACGGCTGGGAGTAGTCACAAAAACGGCTCTTGTGATGACTATTTTCCCTTTGAACAAGCAGCCGGCGCCAGTGCGTTCTCGCTTTTCGCTTGCCTAGAAAGCTACCAACTACTGGGTTTACATAACGATAACATCCTGCAATTCTTTGAAAAACGAGCAGATTGGTTAGCCCATCATCAAGAAAGTGGCCGACTCTCCAATCATCATGCTCTGATTATTCTTTGCTTAGAAAAATTGAGTCTGCTTCTCAACTCTTCAAAGTGGGACAGGGTGAAGGCTTTGCGCCTTGAACATCTTTTAGAATGGCAATCTGATGAGGGCTGGTTTCCCGAATATGAAGGGGCAGATCCAGGGTACCTTTCCCTAACCATAACCTGTTTAGCGCAGATTAGTCAATTGAAAACAGATATTCGTTTAAAGGAAGCCCTCATCAAAGCAGTAGAATTTGCCTATTATTTTCTGCATCCTGATGGGTCTTATGGTGGAGAATATGCAAGCAGAAATACTTACAATTTTTTTCCGCATGGCTTTGAATTAGTGGGAAAATGGTATCCGCAAGCGTTAGCAATCAATGATGGTTTTTTACAAGGATTAGCAAACGGTTTGAGCCCCTGTTATGCTGATGATCATATTATCGGACATCATACTTGGAACTATTTATTAGCTTGGCGAGATTTTATCCAAGAACGTCCCGAAATTTCTTCTCCGAATGAGTGTAGAAGGTATTTCCCAGAGGCGCAAGTTTTTATAGAACGTCGAGGGAAGACAAAACTCTATATGGCATTAAATAAGGGAGGCGTTTTTAAGCTATTTCGCAATGAAAAACTCGTGGTCTCCGATACTCAATTTTCTGTGTTGTTTCAACAAGGGAAGAAAGTCAAAAATGCCGTGGGACATTTGATTGATATAAAAAATACTCAGGTCGCTTTTAAAGATAGTGCAATTGAGATTAAAGGACAATTGGGATGGGCAAAACAAACTCAAATGACAGCATGGAAGCTGATTATACTGCGAGTTGTAATGCTGACATTTGGTCGCTTTTTCCCAAACTTAATCCGTAAAATTTTACAAGCCATCTTAATTATAGGAAAACAAGATACAGGATTCTATTATCAGCGTTTTCTTGATTGGGATGAGGAAGAGATTGTTGTGAGAGATCAGTTACAAGTTCCGAGTTGGAAGAAGATTAAACAAGTTGGAATTGGTGCGGATCAAACCTCGATTTATGTTGTGATGAGTCGCACCTTCCAACTGAGTCAACTACAGTCTTGGTTAGACTTTAGTGAGAAACTGAAAGATTTAACTAAGGGAGACACGCTACACATAGAACGTCGATATTAACGTATACAATTTTTCTCTATTATCGTAATTTTTTTATAGTCCAATACCAAAAAATATTAATTATCATGAATCTTAAGAAGCATTTATCATCATTGCGAATATTTCTGATTGAGACAGTAATTGTCACAAGTTTCTTTTGTTTATATTTTTTATTGGAAGCAAATATGGGGCCTATCAATGAAGTAAACGTTTTACCGTTTGCACGCCAAAATGCTAACCCAACTTGGATTCCAGAAGATTGGTATTACAATTTACCGGGTGGTTACCGTACTGCTTTTATTTTAATTTTTGGTAATATGGCATCGGTTTGGGGATTCTTAGCAACTTCAATTGTTGGACGCCTTCTCTATTTTAGTTTAATAGCCAGTGGGTTTGTTTTTCTAGCTCGCACGTTGCACTTAAAACTTATTTCTCTCTTGATTGCAGTAACAAGTTTACTTTTAATATCACGAGATCAAGGATTGATCGCAGATGAATGGATTGTCAGAGCTTTAGAACCGAAAACGATTGCTTATGGTTTTATTTTATTTGGTATTACCTTCATGCTTAGACAAAATTATCACTTGATGGCTTTATTTTTAGGAATAAGTATTAGTTTTCATGTCTTAGTAGGGGGGTGGGCTTTACTAGCTGTATTACTTTGGCTTATTGTATATAAAAGTAGTCTTTTATCAAATTGGAAAGCCCTAATAACAGTTTCATTAATTTATTTAGTTGCAGGTTCTTTTGCGATTTCTCCGATTATTCAACAGTTAATAACTCCTAATCCAGATAGTATAATTCCTGCATCTTACGTATATGTTTATTTACGAACTCCTCATCATTTAAATCCCTTATCATGGTCATCAAGTAGTTGGGTTAAACCCGGTATTTACTTCGTCGTATTTGCCATTATTACTCTAATTTTATGGAAAAAAAAAGAACGAATTCAAATTAAATTAGCTGTTTTTGCTTTAATCACAATGCTTCCTTTTTTGTTAGGCATAATTATTGCTCCTTGGGATGCACAAGGGAAGTTTTTGCAGTATTATCCATTTCGATTTGGGGATATTATGTTTCCCCTTATTACGTCTTTATTGCTATTATATTTATTACAAGTTATCTTATTTCAATCAAAATTGGGAAAAAATTTTTTATCTTTTTCTGTACTCTAATCCTTACAACAACAGTTTTCATTCAAGGAAAAGACTTTTATGATTCTGCATTGGCTCTACGTCAGTTTCCGAGTGAAGCACAATTAGTCACTCCAGAATGGAAAGAAATGTGTTATTGGATTCGTGACCATACAGAAAAAAATGCAAGATTTATTTCTCATCCTCGAGAAAACATTACATTTACTTGGCTCAGTGAACGAGCAACAATTGCGAAATATAAATTTGTTCCACCAGTGAGTGCTGCCGTGGATAATTGGTATCAGCGTCTCAATGACTTAAGTGGTGACGTTGATATTAGAGAGGTTAAAGACAAACATGAATTACAAAATTTATTAAAACAGGGGTATCCAACGCTAACTACTCAACAAGTTCGGTCTTTAATGCAGCGATATCAAGCGCAATATATGGTAACAGATATTAACCATAAACTTGATTTAGAGATTGCTCACCAAAATTATCGTTATTCACTTTACTACAATCCAGCAATTAAGTAGGTTTAGTCCCTTAATTCTCTTTTGAATGTTAGAGCTAATTTATAAACTAAACTTTAATCAGCTAATACTCTGCTGATTGTATTGTGATAAGTAATTCTTTCCCAATTTATTTGCTAAGAAACAACTGCAGAATTAAAGGGAAATTTATATGAAAAAATTGATCTCAATTACTGTCAGTTTTATTATTTTGATTGTTCTCTACGTCAAAATTGATTTTGCTGCTTTATTGGCTGTTTTTGAAAGGAGCCATCACAGTTGGATGATCATCGGCTTAGGGATGGTCATTCCCATAACAATGTTAACGGCTTGGCGACTGCAACAACTGACTCCAACACAAGCAAAGTTGAGTTTTGCTGAAGGGAATCGTTTAATTTTATCTGCAAGTGTTTTAAATATGGTTTTACCCTCAAAAATGGGGGATATCGCTAAAGCTTATTTTATTCAAAAACGTGGGTCATTAACTGGATCATTAGCTTTATCTTTAGTCGTTTTTGAGAAAACTTGTGACTTACTTTCTCTGTTATTTTGGTGTGTGTTTGGTTTAGTATTGTATCCTGAAAAAAATTGGTTATTTTGGGTGATGACTTCCCTCATAGCCAGTGGATTATGCTTAGGGATATTATTAATTGCATCTCGGAATTTTGCTGAACTTTGCTTTAAACTTGGTCAAAGATTGACACCGAAACAAGTTAGGGAGAAGTTGAAAAACTTGCAAACTGCTTGGGGAGAAATGCACGATTATTTTTGGCGTGATCGCGCCCAGCTTCTTCTCATCACAGGTACATCAATTTTTCTGTGGTTTTTACATCTCTTTCAAATCTGGTTGTTTATTTTGGCACTAAAAGCATGGACCCCATTTTTAGCCAACTTAGCCCTGGCCCCCCTTGCAATTTTAGCGGGATTACTCCCTTTAACCTTTGCCGGAATTGGCACGCGGGACGCGGCTTTAGTCTTTTTTTATAACAGCTACCTTGATGCTCCAACTGCTGCTGCTCTTGGCTTATTGTGTACTTCTCGTTATTTTATTCCTGCTGTTGCCGGTTTACCCTTTATGGGAAAATATCTGGCTAAATAACGGCCTGGCTTTGGATATTATCTTGATTAAATAATTAATATCATTATTTCTCTAAGGACAATTGTATGGCTTTTGATTTATCAAATACATTAGTTGTTGGCATTTCTGCAACGGCATTGTTTGACCTTAGTGCTGAAGATGCACTCTTTCAAAAACAGTTTGCGACAGACCGTGAAAATGCAATGTCAATTTACCGACAAACGATGCAGGAAAAAGAGAATGATCCACTTGAACCCGGAACGGGTTATCATCTGGTAGAGGCATTACTGAAACTGAATCGCTTTCAAGATCCAGAACAGCCCCCCTTGGTTGAAGTTGTGGTGATGTCTCGCAATAGTCCAGAAACGGGATTGCGCGTCCTTAATAATATCCGTAGTAGAAAATTGCCGATCACCCGCTTTGCTTTTACAGCAGGTGAACCCGTTGTAGACTATTTTGATGCCTTCGATGTAGATCTTTTCTTAAGCACAAGTGTCGAAGACGTGCAAACCGTCATCGACTCCCGCTCTTGTGCTGCTGCCGTTCTGACGTCTCCACCGGTTAAACCGGAGCACATGACAACCGATCAAGTCCGCATCGCGTTTGATGGTGATGCCGTATTGTTCTCAGACAGTAGTGAATTGGTTTATAAAACGAAAGGGCTTGAGGAATTTCAGCAAGTTGAGGATTTGCAACAAGATACACCACTCGAAGAAGGTCCCTATGCCGCTTTATTAGTGAAACTGAGTCGACTTCAAGATAGATTACCAGGTATGGTTGATTTTTCGCCGATTCGGATTGCTTTAGTGACCGCCCGGAGTCGCCCGGCTGAAATGCGAGTGATTAAAACCCTTCGACACTGGGGAGTCTATGTAGATGAAGCTTTCTTTCTAGGGGGGGTGGAAAAAACAAAAGTCTTGCAGGCGTTTAAGCCGCATATCTACTTTGACGATCAAGATGTCCACTTAGAAGCGGCATCGAAGCATGTCCCATCCGGAAAAGTTCCCTATTACTCTTCTTCAGAACTCAGTGAACAAAGAGAGGAATGAAAATCTCTTCTTTTTGAATTAGTAGCATTTTTTTTAATCAGCGGCTCGTGCGACTGTACCAACGCATAATTACTTTTCCCAAGCGGCGCGGATCGTGGCGAACATGACCGCGAGTGGGGTCTTCAAACATAATATTAGCGAGTACTAAACGACGGTTAAGGCGGGCAATTTCTTCTCGATCTACATAGACGGGATGTGAATTTTCGGCAGCGTAACGTTGCAAACTTTCTGGGCTAGGAGAACGACTATGGGCTAAAACTGCATCAAAGAGGGGGGCTCGTGAAACTTGATCTAAAGCCTGAATATGGTTAGAAACCGTATAAGCATCGGTTTCCCCTGGTTGCGTCATAATATTGCAGATGTAGAGACGCGGTACTTGACTCCTCAATAGGGCATCCCGAATTTCTGGGACGAGTAAGTTAGGAATAATACTTGTGTAAAGACTACCAGGTCCAATGAGAATGAGATCTGCCTCTTCAATGGCAGTAACCACTGCTGGAAGGGCAGGTGGATTTTCCGGACGACAACCCAGATGGAGAATTTTTCCCCCTGCTTCGGAAATTTGAGATTCCCCTTCAATGATTCGTCCATCTTGCATTTCTGCCCACAAACTCACATCCGCGAGAGTCGCGGGTAAGACGCGCCCTCGCACGGCTAGCACTTTGGAACTCGCCGCGATCGCGGCTTCTAAATCTCCGGTAATATTATTCATCGCAGACAAAAACAAATTGCCAAAGCTGTGTCCGCTTAAGCCTTCTCCTGTATTAAACCGATATTGAAATAACTCGGTTAGCAGTTTTTCTTCATCTGCTAAGGCAGCGAGACAGTTGCGAATATCTCCAGGAGGTAGCATCCCCTGTTCCCGACGGAGTCTCCCGGAAGACCCGCCATCATCAGCAACGGTGACAACAGCAGTAATATTAGCACTATAGGCTTTAATCCCCCGTAACAGTGTGGAAAGACCCGTTCCGCCGCCAATTGCAACAATTTTGGGACCTTTGACGAGTCGGCGGTGGGTGGTGAGGACATCAATCAGTTCTTTGTCTTGATCCGGGTTGAGAACTTCAGTAATCGAACCAACAGTGCGGGTTTGCCCCCAGAAAATGAGAAATAAACCCAGCGCGATCGCGAGAGGACCAGAAATATAACTGGGCATAATATCGGCAATGGCTTCGAGAATACCAGAGGTCAACTCGATCAGATAAAAAATCGGCGTTAAATTTGCCCAAATAGCCAGCCCGACACTGGTTAATAACACTCCCAATACACTAATAAACAACCAGCGTTTGATAAAAATCCCAGGTGCTAACCACATAAACCAGCGATTGCGGCGACGGCTTGCACCATCAATGCTATTCCGTTTTCGATGTGGTTTACCTTTTAACTGACGGCGCATTCGCCTTATTAAACCATCTGCCATACGCAGTTCCTCATCGGGATGTGAAAGGGGAAAGAGTGCCTTTAAATCACACTTTAGCCCAAGAAAAACAATAACAAAAACAATTTAACAGGAAAAATAAGGAATTTATAACCGCAGTTGCGCTTCTGGAGTAAAAAATTGACGATAAATGCCGTTGGTGACCAAGGAGGCAGTTATAAGATTAGCCAGCGCAAGGCTAAATAGGACTAAAATTTGATAAGAGACGGCGTTTAAGGGATTCACTCCTCCCAACAGTTGACCGGTTAAAATCCCTGGTAAAGTGACAATCCCAACTAATGCCATTTGATTGAGATTGGGTAAAATTCCAGCACGAATGGCTTGACGGCGATACAGCGCGATCGCGCGTTGCGCAGATGCCCCTAAACATAAATGGGTTTCAATTTCTCCCCGATTGGTTTCAATGGCGTTGACTAATCGTTCTCCGGCAATGGTTCCGCCATTGACAGCATTACCAATAATAATTCCGGCTAGCGGGATCCAATATTGCGGGTCATACCACGTTGACGGTTGGACAATAAATAACATCACATACCCTAGGGTAACCGCAGTGGTTAACAGTAAACTTCCTCCCACTAACCAAAATCGGTGCGACAGTTTCTGAGAAATGCGATTTTGGGTAACCGTCGTTGCCACCGTGATCATCACTAGTAAAACCCCAAAAACCCCCCAAACCGTTTCCAGAGTGAAAATTAACTCTAGAATATACCCCACGGCAACTAACTGTAAAAATGCACGTCCTGCACTCAGAAACAATTGTCCTTCTAGTCCTAGCTGTTGCCAACGGGATAAAGCAAGTGCGACCAAAATCAGAACTAGGGTCAGGATTAAATCAACGGTGTCTAACTCAATTAGCATTCTTTGTGATCACTCATGGGGTCAGGTGTCGCGGTTGAGCAAATTCGAGAATTGGGTCGAGCTTTCCTTCCTCAGTGTAGATTGTAGCGATCGCATTAATTATATTTATTTTATGTCGCGATCGCGCGAACTAGCAGTGGAATTGGGTCCTTTTTGAAGCGATCGTTTCCTTAAAACCTAAAATACTTTTTAATTAACCATGACTGAGCTTAAGTATCCGCAATGGTTTCCAATTGACGTACAACCTCTGTTAATTCGTCAATAATGGGGGTCAATTTTCGTTGGCGAAAGGCATTCACTGAACTGCGATAGTACCAAAGCGTACCCTTTTTCCCAGCGCGAAAGCGATTCCAGATGTCTTCGCCAAGGGTTTGATAGTCTCTAAGGATAGAACGCGCATTATGAATTTTATCCGCAGCAGAGATTAACGCAACGTCATCTGACATCTTAGGAATAAGAGCAAGATAGGCTTCCTTGCGTTCTTGCCAAGGAGGTTTTGGCGTCTGATCAGACTCCGTGCAGGCATCAACGAGAGTGGTCACTCTCTCGCCAAAGTGCAAGCGAATTTTTTCTCGGGTGGCAGCGCCCCCCTGATCTTCGATCGCATCATGAAGCAGTGCCGCGATCGCGCAATCTTCATCTCCCCCATATTCAAGAACTAAACTACATACCGTCAAAAGATGGGAAATATAAGGGGTATGAGACCCTTTGCGTTTTTGGGTCACATGAAGATCATTGGCAAAGGTCAGGGCTTGACTAAAGCGAGGAGAAAGTTTCATTCGGGTAATAACCATTATTAAGCTATTTTCTTTATAGATTAAACCTGATCAAGCGTTACTTGAACGGTTGGCTGCATCTATTGCTTGCTGTTTCGCTTCATAAAAGGAACAGGCAACTTGACCCATCCCATATAACATTGCTGCATTACCGGTGCTTCCGGTAACCGTACCAACAACCGGTATGAACTCAACGACGCTGAGTCCCGCTTTCATCACTCCCGAACCCCCCGTTGATAAACCCCAGATTGCCAATACTTCACCCCGTCGGGCAGGTTCTGTCACTGAAAAGCCATAGATCGCTGCAATTCGATAAATCATCTCTGCTTGTAGTGCCATAATTGCTCCCAAGTCAATGGTTAACAACATGAGAGCAAGCGGTGGCACAAAATTAGTCGCTAAACCAATGCCAGCCGCTTTCCAGGCTGTATCTGTAATCACTCGCTGTGCCAATGTCTGAATACTGTCCTGTGGATAAGTACGACGTAGAGACTCAACTTCCTGCTCTACCGTCTCAAGATCCACTTGTCCCAGTGCTGCCATCAGCCAACTCAAACCAGGGGCTTTAGTCGCAAATTGCGTGAAGGGATGGGTAGCGATGGGCGTGACAGATTCTCCAAGCTTTTCTGTACTTTGCTCAATCAAGTCATATAAAATGTCAGTCATCTCTGTCACCGTTGAAATCTCTTTCATCCTATCTATCATTATCTGCGATATGTGAAAGTTCTACCTACCAATGCATAAAAAGTACCATTCATTATCCATAACCCTCTTTATTTATTTGTTTGGAAAAAAATCTTGGTTCTCTGGTTACTCAACCCTTATCAAATTGATAGGAATTGCTTTCAGGAGTGGACTGTGAGTTAGAAGCCTCATCAAGAGTTGAGCGATAAAGCGTGACATAACGGGAATAAAGCTGCATCGAGTCGTTCATTTCCTGAGCGGAATTAGCCTGTCGCTTGGATGGCATTTGGCTCACTTGCTCACGAGCAGTAAGAACCCGCAGATAAGGCAAGTCTTCCAGCAAAGTTAGGCTAGTAGCCAACTCTAATAGAAAACGCAGCAACGGTTTGGGTAAAGAGAGATTACTATAAATATCAACGTAGAGCCTATGTTCTTTTTGACCGAGCGGTAGGACATTAAAGATGACATTGATGGTTTTTTCATCCCGGACGGGCACTTGCAGTTCGACCGTGAAAGGGGTGTGTAGGGTTAATTCAACTTCAACTGTATCTTGTCGCCACAGACGCAAAATATTGAACGGAGAATCCAACGTGGTCTGGAACCGTAACGTTCCGCCAGTTGCCGTCGGCTGAAAGTCTTCTACTCCGAGAACCTTAAGATTGCTCAGACTAAAACTATGAATTGTTTCCAGATGCTTTAAATTGAGTAAATGATAAATTTGGCATAAGTAGGGAAAAGGCAACACATATTCCCGTCCAATCAAATGATAGGGTTGTAATTCCATCATGCGAGCATCAAGCCGGCTCAGATGGTCAGCTCGATGGATAGAAGGAGACACGTTATGACCTTGAAACGCAACACCTTGGTCACTTCGCACATTACTATCCGGCTTCAGATATAACCAACCGCCAAATAGAACGATGACTGTGAAAAACTGGGTAATGCTTGTGGGCGTTGTCATCCCTGGAGCTAAAAGATTATATCCTAGATCGATTGCACCAAATAGCCATGGCAAAATTCCGAGTAGCCAGACCGCATTTTTCAAAATTACTTTGTACAGTAAATATTTTGGAATTGATTTACCAGAAGATGCATTATTAGAGTTCCCTGGCTGGATCGAATTAATTTGCATATGGGGTCAGGGATTAACTACAAAACTTGATATTTGTCAACTAGTGTTTCAATATCTTATAAAAAACTTAACATAAATATACTTGCTTGTGTCTCTCTTGTTGTTATCGCTGATACATAAACTAATCTATCGAAAGAACGACTTTTGACTGGTTTAGACCAAATCGTTCCTTAGTTTGGAAATGATCATCCACAAATTCTGTTATTTCATGGCATGGTGAGGGTACAGAATCCATGCTCACTCAAGATCCGCTCCGTTATAGTGACGGTAGGAGCGAAGACGGGTGGACGGGGATTAACTTTCAGGTTGATCGACGTAAGAGTTTAAAGCAAAAATTTTCCACTAGAGCATCAGCTCAGTGGGAGAAGTTTAATACTGATTATTATTCTTGAGGTGGGTTCAGTAAAACTAGAGCGTATTTTTCCTAATCAACCAAGTTTTAACTTGAATTTTGTTAAATTTCCGTTAAGCAAACAATGTTCAAGGTAGCAAGAAAAAGATAGACCAAGTCCCCTCTAGGGGACTACTCAGTGTTAGACCGGTTTGTCTTGCAACTTCTGTTTGAGGCCTAAATCCCACGAACTTCTAGCCGTGGGAGTGGCTCAATCCTCTAGCGAAACATACTACTGACAGAGCTTTCTTCATGAATTCGGGAAATGGCTTCACCAATTAAATTAGCCACTGACAAGACAGTTAGCTGTTCAATTTCTTGGTAGCCGGGAACCGGAATGGTATTGCTCACGATTACTTCTTCAAAAGCACCGCCAAATAAACGTTCTCGGGCTGGTCCCGATAATACAGGATGGGTCGCACAAGCATAAATCTGCTTAGCGCCCTCTTTACGCAATAAACGGGAGCCTTCCAGCATCGTGCCAGCTGTATCTATCATATCATCCACCATTACAGCTGTTTTTCCTTTTACATCCCCAATTAAATTCAGGACTTCGGCTTCATTATGACCATGACGACGCTTATCAATAATCGCAAGGGGGGCATCATCTAATTTTTTCGCAAACGCTCTAGCACGAGCAACGCCTCCTACATCAGGAGAGACAACGACCAGATCAGAAAGCTGCTTGCTGGCAATATATTGAATTAATACAGGAGAACCATAGACGTGATCTAGAGGAATATCAAAATATCCCTGAATTTGCGCTGAATGTAAGTCCATGGCAAGCACTCGGCTGGCACCAGCTTCGGTAATTAAATTTGCCACGAGTTTGGCAGTAATTGATTCCCGTCCCGCTGTTTTGCGATCAGCGCGAGCATAGCTATAGTAAGGGATGACTGCTGTAATTTGACGAGCAGACGCACGACGGCAAGCGTCGATCATAATTAACAATTCCATCAAGTTGTCATTCACGGGATAACAACAAGGCTGGATCAAATAAACGTCGCAACCACGAATCGACTCCTGAATTTGAACATAAAGTTCACCGTCAGCAAACCGTTTTCTCACCATGGGTCCCAATTCTAGCCCTAGATAAGTGGCTACTTCTTGGGCAAGGGGCTCATTAGCTGAGCCCGAAAAGAGGCGTAAACGGTTTTGATCAGGAAGTTGGCTCAATGGGGGTTGAAGCGTTAAAGTAGCAGAATGGCTCACGGGCTTTCTCTTTAACCTCGATTCTTTGCAATCATATCATCCTCAGAGTAGGATGATGTTTCTCTAAAATTTAAGATGCTATTTTCTGTTTAGAAATCAGGATCAAAATTGTTAGTTCAATTTTAAACAATGAAAACACTTTTAATCACTGGGACGGATACAGAAATCGGGAAAACAGTTGTTATGGTTAGCTTAATTGCCTACTGGCAAAAATATCGCTCCCTAGAACAACTGGGGGTCATGAAACTGATCCAAACCGGCAGTCCGGGAGATAGTTGTCTCTATGAACAGTTATTCCCGTTGAATCAACCGCCAGAGTTGATCAATCCCGTCTCTTACCCGTCTCCGATCGCGCCTCCTTTAGCAGCAAAACAAGCAGGTCAGCCAGTCGATCTTACTACAGTTTGGCAAGCGCTGACTAGTTTAAGATCAAAGCGAGAGTTTGTTTTACTAGAAGCGCTAGGGGGCTTAGGGTCGCCAATGAGTTGGGAAATGACCGTTGCTGATGTCGCTGCAGCTTGGCAATTACCAGTGGTGATCGTCGTTCCGGTCAAGCTCGGCGCGATCACGCAAACGGTAGCTAATATTGCCCTGGCCCGTCAAAGTAAACTCGAAGTGAAGGGGTTAATTTTTAACTGTCTTAGCGCCGAAGCAGAAGCCAAACAAGAACAATGGACGCCTCATGATTTAATCGCCAGTCTTTGTGCCGTTCCGATTTTAGGGACCATTCCCTATTTATCGAATCCCAACGACCTCGAAAAATTAGCCCACGTTGCGTCAAACTTACAATTAGAAGATCTTTGGTAATTGTCTTATGACTGTATCTCCCGCTCAGCCCATTAACATCGAGCAAATTCGTCCTGAAATTCAAGCGTTGCAAACGGATCTTGTGCAATGGCGACGGGGCTTTCACCAACGCCCAGAACTAGCATTTACTGAAAAGCTAACGTCTGAATTTGTCATTAGAAAGCTGCAAGAATGGGGCATTCCCCATCAAACTGAAATTGCCGAAACCGGAGTTGTGGCTCTGATCGAAGGTGGAAAGCCGGGAAAAGTGTTAGGCATTCGGGCGGATCTGGATGCCCTCCCGGTGCAAGAAGAAAATGATGTCCCCTATCGCTCGCAACATGACGGGATTATGCACGCCTGTGGCCATGATGGACATACCGCGATCGCGCTGGGAACCGCTTATTATCTCTGGCAACATCGTCAAGACATCACGGGTACGGTCAAAATCATCTTCCAACCGGCAGAAGAAGGACCGGGTGGGGCAAAACCGATGATTGAAGCGGGGGTCTTAAAAAACCCGGATGTGGATGCCATGATTGGCTTACACCTCTGGAATAATCTGCCCTTGGGAACGATTGGGGTCAAAGATGGCGCGCTGATGGCGGCAGTAGAATTATTCAAATGTCATATTCAGGGCAAAGGCGGACATGGGGCAATGCCTCATCAAACCATTGATGCAGTCGTTCTCAGTGCGCAAATTGTCAATGCCTTACAAACCATTGTTGCTCGCAATATTGACCCCACCCAGTCGGCGGTGGTTACGGTCGGCGAACTGAAAGCGGGTTCAGCGATGAACGTCATTGCTGATAGTGCCTATCTTTCTGGAACGGTGCGTTATTTTAATACCGACCTTGAAAATTACATGGGTCAGCGCGTGGAAGCAATTATCGCTGGGATTTGTCAAAGCCACGGCGCAAGCTATGACCTTAATTATTGGCGGATGTATCCACCAGTGATTAATGATGCGCGGGTGACAGATTTAGTGCGGTCTGTCGCGCAAACGGTTGTGGAAACGCCCACGGGCGTTGTTCCCGAATGTCAGACTATGGGCAGTGAAGATATGTCCTTTTTCCTGGAACAAGTCCCCGGATGTTACTTTTTCCTCGGTTCGGCGAACCCGGAACTGAGATTGAACTATCCCCATCATCATCCACGGTTTGATTTTGATGAAAC
>CAZAYV010000072.1:0-20660 GCA_964489465.1 uncultured Dactylococcopsis sp.
GAAGAGGTTTGAGACGATGCTCGCTCGCCGCTAAAGCATTGCCGTCCAAAATTTTGACCAACGGTCAGCCGCAGGAGTTCGGCGAGCTCACCCGAGCCGCTCCGTCGTCTCACGGCGGAGTACGGCTGACTCGATAGTTCGGCAACCAATTTGGTAAAGCACCATTAAGATGACGAATCGTTGCTTCCATCTCTCCAGCGGTTTCTCGTACCAGTTCGGCACTCACGTTGGACTCCATAGCATTGAGCTTGTTGTATACAGAAGTCACTGAAACTCCCACTTCTTGGACTCTAGCTTGATCGGCGGCAGGGATGGAAGGTCGAATGCCACAAGTGACTGCACTCATCATCTCGACCACCGTCGAAAAAAGTAGTTCTTTAGTGTATTGAATCTCGCTATTTCTCTCAAATAGCTGATCAAGTTTTTGGGGAGATAAGAATTTTTCCATCAGTCCACGAACCATGACTGATACGGGGCTTTCCTCTATAAAACGCTCAAATACCTGCCCTAGAATCATTCTCCCTACTTCCTAAATTAGCAACATGGATTCTTTTACCTAACTATAATTTGGGAATAATCACAACACCTTGAAAGGGCTGGTCCTATTTTTATAAAATTGAAATTATTTTTTGGCGTTGGTGAGTTGGTATAGTTAATTTAATACATATTCAGAAGTCTGTTCTTTAATCAACATTTTGGGATTTTTTTAAGAGGTGTTAATCATCAAAATAGCTCATTTCTCCATTGTTGCTCTACCGTTCATGTTGTTGGTCGGATGTGGTTGCTTTAATCTAAGTGAGAACACAGACCAGCCCTCAAGCGATAGCTCCTTACTTGACTGAGGATAAGAAAATTACCCAATGAGCGATAGACAGAGGCTCGATTTAGCTTCGGGCAAAAACACCCTGTCAGCCACAGTATGGCTGTTGGCCCATGACAGCCAGATTTCCAGGCTGACAACATTGATTCATGAGCGTGCCGACATTCTCAAACGCTATCGGTTAGCTGCGCCTGCTGCCATTGCCCACCATTTGCATCTACCTACTCACTTGCACATTCATCCTGTAGAGCTTGACCAGCTGGAGAGTGAGGTTACCTCAGGCAATGTACTGGCCGTCATTTTTCTCATCGATCCGACTCGGCAAACTCCAGCTGAACCTGATGTGGCAGAGTTATCTCGCATTTGCAGTGTTCATAACATCCCCTTTGCCTTCAATCTGGCCACGGCCCAGCCAGTGATCAATTCTTTCATGCAGACGCGGGTAGCCCATTTAATTTTTAACCCGGTCGCTGGCCAACGGGACTCGACCCAGGATTTACTGCAAATCCGCCAGATTCTATCCCCCTGGATGCATTTGCATATTCATTTCACCAGCCGTGAGGTCGATGCCGACCAACTGACCCAGCAGCCGGTGGCGGCCCAGCCTGACCTGATTATTGCCTCGGGGGGCGATGGTACCGTTTCTCTAGTCGCCAGTCAGATGTTGGGTACAGGAATTCCCCTCGGGGTGATTCCTCGAGGAACTGCCAATGCTCTATCTGTGGCAATGGGCATTCCCACCACAGTAGCGGGGGCTTGTCAGTTGATATTAGCCGGTACCACTCGCCACCTGGATGCTGCTTACTGTAACCATCACCTGATGACGCTACTGGCAGGGATAGGACTAGAGGCCGGTACAGTTGGTAAAGCCACTCGTGAACTCAAAAACCAGTGGGGGGTGTTGGCCTACCTGATTGCCGGGTGGGAGCAATTGGGCGAACAAGCCTTGTTTAACGCTGAGCTTGAGATTGAGGGGCAGATTCATCAATTCCCAGCTTTTGCAGTAACCATAGCCAACGCTGCACCGCCGACATCAGTACTAGCCCAGGGAGTGGGGGAAGTAATTTTTGACGATGGTCTGTTAGATATCACCATCATCACCAAACAGGATGCTCAGCAACCTACCATTAAAAGTAAATTGCAGGCTGCCCGAGACTTGATCAACCTGTACGGCTCGGCCCTGATAAAAACTAAAGCTGACCTGCCTAATCTGTACCATTTCAGAACAGAACGGTTGAGGCTAACGACGGCATCTCCAGAGCCAATCGTGGTGGACGGGGAAATGGTGGGCAACACTCCCCTGGAGGTGTCTTGCCTGCCTTCGACCTTAACCGTGGTTGCTCCGGCCAAGCGTCGACCGACCTCAGTGGAAAAGGTGGCAGGCTTCTGGGTGCAGAAGGTCTTTCCAAGTGTCTCGGTATTGATTGCCGCCCTAGGATTGGGTGGACTCATCGGTCTTCCCATTGCCTTCTGGCTGATGAGAAGAATGACCAATGTGTGGATATCGGCCCAGACAGAAGCCCTGGAAGTTAATATATTGCAGTCTATTCAGCAGTTTTCTACCCCATTTTGGGATCGGGTGATGCTGTCGATCACCCGATTTGGCAATCCCGAAATTGTGTTACCGATTTTCCTAATAATTTTGGGTGTGCCGTGGTGGCGGCGCGACTACTGGAGACTCTTGATGGGAATCGTGGCATTTATTGGAGCCCGAACGATCAACTTTCAGCTAGGGTTGCTGCTGGAGGATTCTCGCCCAGCCATTCAGCTTCCTTCGGTGACGGACGAAGCTTTAGCTCTATCTTTTGATGGAAACTATTTGCAGGGGACGGTGCTGTATGGTCTAATTGCCTATTTGCTGGCGCTGCGGTTTCCAAAATTGGCTCGATGGTTTTATGGCGGTGCTATGCTCTGGGTGGGTGCCATTGGGTTTAGCCGATTATATTTGGGAATTCAATGGCCCTTTAATGTGTTGGCGGGACTAGTGAGTGGGTTATTATGGCTGATGATTTGCATTGTGCTGCTGCGTTTGCAAGATATTCGCCAAGCCGCAAAGCGCCAGAAGCAGCAAACAGGATTATATTTATCGTAGTCAGGCTAAAAACAGACAAGCAAACAGCTAATTCTCTTGATTTGTTAACTCATTCCACTCCTAAAGGTCGTGGCTTTTTGTGCTCTTGATCACTAGCGATGGCAACTGAGTGGCTCCAGCGAGCGGTTCG
Source organism: uncultured Dactylococcopsis sp. (assembly GCA_964489465.1). Taxonomy (GTDB): domain Bacteria; phylum Cyanobacteriota; class Cyanobacteriia; order Cyanobacteriales; family Rubidibacteraceae; genus Halothece. The sequence goes on from CAZAYV010000072.1 coordinate 3,043, forward strand.
GCTGAGCTCACGTCGAAGCCTCGCCGAACTCTTGTCGAAGTTGGTCATGCGTACCAAAGATAAAGGACTAATGACCAAGGACAAAACTATTCTCGATATTTTCTATAATGACTTCCGTAGAAAAAATAATCGACGATCGCTTCTTTTGTGGCTTCTGGAGTATAGCCACGTTGCTGACACTCCTGGGACAAGGCTCTAACTAAGTCTTCATACGGAGGAGTTTCATCGAAAAGTTGATCAATTTTTTGATAGATTTCTTCTTTTTGAGGCATAGATGCAGTATTATCCATATTTCTTGCGTAGAATTACATATTTATTGCAATTGTATCATCAACATTACTGACTTTAATCAATTATTTAAAATGATAAAGAACAATCTAGGTTCTTTTTTTGCGTGTTAATACTGTTAAATTCAATGAGCACTTGTCAAATTTAAGCCTCTCACCACTACATTTTTTATGTAATCTAGGAAGCTCATACAGTTGACTTAAAACAACAAGAAGAAAACCGCCTCAAGCCCAGTTATGGCAATCAATTTACACCAAACGCCTAAAAATCGCTGAAACCCAGCTAGATCCAGAAAATGGCTCAATCGAAGTTAAACAACCACTATGTAAAGGTTTGAGGCGGTTTTTGCCTCACAATTGCTTAAGTCCCGTTAGTAGCGGCACTCATAATAACTCCTCCGAGTAGATTGCGATCTGACCCTTTACGAGGGGGTAAAGGGTAGATCGAGATGCGATCGCAGTGAAGGTAAATTAAATATTTTTCTGTTCTCTTTGACGGCGAGCGAGGAAGAAAAGAATCAGTCTGACAGCAGCAGATACTTCAGCCCACCTGCGTACATTTTCAAAACCGACGTCAAGGCAAGGGTTGCGATCACTCTTGGTTTAGAAATTTGTGAGCTGCTGAGCTTGCTGATTTATACCTCTGCGCCAAAGTCTTCCCGCAGTTTGGCTTCTTGCTCAGTAGATAGATTCGATTGAATCAATTCACCTCTTTCTTCCGGTGCGAAAGCCTCTTCCACTTTGTCGATCGTGATTTCCCCTGTTAATAAAAATAAGCCAGAGGTTCCTTCTGTAACTTTGCTGCGCAGCTCTTTAATAAAATCGTCATTAATGCCATAGTCAGTAAACTTACCTGAAATCGCACCTGCGGTGGCACCGATGACTAGTCCTAAAATGGGGAGAAAAAAGATGAGACCAAACAACATTCCCCAAAATGCACCACCGAGGGCGCCGGCTCCCACAGTACTTACTGCCTGGTAGGTTTTCGGACGTTTTCGTCCCTGGGGCCAGGATACAACGGCTGCATCTAAAACTTGAACTAACTGCTGTTTTTGCAAGTTTTCTAGCTTGCTCAAAGCCTTCTCTGCACCATCAGCAGTATTGAATTTCCAGACGGTTAAAGTTGACATTTTTTTCTCCTAGTTCATCTCGATTGGTAATCCTTCTTAACCGATCTCAGCTAATCAGCTATCAAATAGGATAACTACAGCTCTCCGTCGCTCCACCCCAACAAGTGGGAAATTTGACTGCATAGAGTTAAGGGATTAAACGGTTTGGCGATCGCGCCGGCAAATCCCATTTGGTGAAGCTGCTCTAAAGTAAACCAACTGGCTCTGGCAGTAATCAGCAAAATTGGGATGGAGCGAGCGAGCGATTGTTGCTTCAATTGTTCGATGAAGATCAGAGCATCTGTTTCAAAAGTAGAAGCATCTAGCAAAATCACGTCAAGGTGAGTGATCATACACAGATCGACTCCTTCTTTAATTGAGTTCGATAGCATGACTCTCCATCCGCCAAACTCCCTCAGACAGGTAGGCAAAACTTCTCCAATGCTGGCTTCAGGTTCGATCAATAAAATTGATTTTCTAGACATAAATACCGCTTCAAAACAGTATAAGGTTGTCTGGTCTTTAACGCCTGAGCCTGATCGCACTTTGTTAGTTTTAATTGAATAGCCACTCAACATGACAGTAAATACATAAAAGCGACTGAGAGCGTTCGATTCTTAGATTAGAACAAAAAGATATGAAATTGATATGAAACAAGATTATTATTCCTTCGATTGATCTCACCGATGGTTATTCTTGGGACAAACGTCCTGTGCGGCAAAATAAATCAATTCTTCTGCTTAGGTGACAGTTCAGAGTGCGGAATGCGGGTTCCAACCTAAGATTTCTGCAACCTGTTGCCAAACTGTCATGGGATCGAAGGGTTTCGTGATAACACCGGTAACGTCCAACTCTGCTAATCGCTGGCGATCGCGCGGCAGGACTTTGGCGGTCAACGCGATTACTGGGATGTTCTCAGTTTTAGGATCTATCTTGAGTTCCTTGCACAGCTGAAACCCATCTAGATCCGGCATCGATAGATCCAACAAAATCGCATCTAACGCTTCTGTCTTGGCTATTTGTAATCCTTCTCGACCCGAGGCAGCAGCGATCGCCCGCCAACCCCCAAATTCTTCTAGGGATATCTGCACCACATCGCGAATATCTTCTTCATCATCTACAATGAGAATCCGTCTAGTTGTGTTCATCCTTCCTCCTCAACGGCAACGTAAAGTAAAAGGTGCTTCCTTCTCCCAAGCAGCTCTCTACCCAGATTTGACCGCCATGTTGTTGGACAATTTTTTTACAAATTGCCAGCCCCAATCCGGTTCCCCCTTTTTGGCAAGAATCGGACACATCGACCTGTTCAAACTGTTCAAAAATAAGTTCGAGTTTGTCTTCAGGAATACCCCGTCCCCGATCTTTGACTGTAAAAAGAATATAGGGAATCTGGGCATCAGAGAATTGCTGACCCTTGCCCGTTGCCCATTGCTCATTCGCCAATTTAGCTTCGAGCCAAACGGTCGCCCCTGGTGAGGAAAACTTGATCGCGTTGCTCAGGAGGTTGATCAAAGTTTGAACGAGCGCATCAGGATCTGCCCACAGATTGATACAGAGGGGAGTGAGAGCAAGAATGATCGCTGCCCGCTCGGCAAGTGGACGCACACTGTCTACAGCCTGTTGCATCAGATCGGCCACTTGGCACTGCTCCATCACGAGCTGAACTTTGCCAGACTCTAATCGTTCCAAACTGAGAATGTCATCGACGAGCCGTACCAGGCGAGCACTGTTATTAATGGCAACTTGTAACATGTGTTGGGCTTTTTCTGGTCGATTGTCGAAAACCCCCGAGCCCAGAATGCCGAGCGCACCGCGAATTGAAGTTAATGGCGTACGGAGTTCGTGGCTGACAACTGAAATAAATTCATCTTTCATGCGTTCGACTTGGAGGCGGTCGCGAATATCTTGAATTTGTCTCACACAGTAGAGCGGACGATGATTTCGATCTAAGATCGGTGCTGCATTCAAGAGCACTGGCACGACTATTCCTTGCTTGGTGATGTATCGTTTTTCAATATGATAGTAAGGAATTTCACTGGTCATGATCTGGCGAAAACCGTTGAGATCTGCCTCTAAATCCGCCAGATGGGTAAGATCTTGAAAAGTGAGGGTCAATAGTTCTTCTTCAGTGTATTCTAGCAAGTTGCAATAGTAAGTATTGGCTTTGAGAAATTGTCCAGTCGGTGAAACCAGTGCAATTCCGATGGGCGAGTCATCAAAGGCTCTGCGAAAAAGTTCTTCACTTTTCCTGAGGGATTCTTCAGTCTGTTTGCGTTCGGTAATATCCGCTACTGTGCCCACAATTCGGATAACGACTCCGGTTTCGTCTCTGAGTGGAAACGCTTTCGAGTGGAGCCAGCGTATTTCCCCATTCGGGCGGATGAAGCGATACTGTTGATCGAAGTTTTCGCCCTGACGTTCCCGTCCTAACTCTGCTTGAATCCGATCGCGATCTTCAGGGTGAATATTGTCAAGCCAATGGGACATCCCTTGGTAGCAAGATTGGGCTGGTGTTGCCATGATCAGTGTATAGGCAGGATTAACGTAGGAGTAGCGTTCAGATTGGGTTTCATAAACGAAAAATCCGTCCCGCACGCTTTCTGCCAATTGACGGAAGCGAGTTTCACTGTCTTGCAGTGCCACTTGTGCTTGTTGATTTAATTGGGTAAAGCGTGCAGTGAGACTTTTGGCGGCGATTAGTCCTAGCGCGATCGCCATACCTAGAGTTAGCAGATAGAGTAAAGCTGTTATAGGACGACTCGCTTGGATCTCTTTTAGAAAATGGGACTTAGGAATCACCGTTACAATTCGCCAATTGAGCCCGTATCGATCTTGAAAAGGCGTGATCTCTACCAATTGCAGCTCGCCCTGATAGCGAAAGTCTAAGAAATGGCTGCGAGTGTTAGATTGTAATAGGTCTGCGCGATCGCGCAAATATTTTCCCAGAGCTCGAGTCAAATCATCCTGACTTTCAGCGATATTCAGTTGCTCGAGCTGGCGTTGAGCCGCCTTTTCAGCCCGGAATTGATAGGGCTGTTCTCCTGTGGAAGTGGCGATTAGGGTACCGTTTCGCTCCATAATGATGACTCGACCGGAGCAGCTAATTGCCAAGCGATGGAGAAACTCACTCAAATAATCTAGCCGCATCTGGACGGCAAAAACGCCTAACAAATTCTTGGTATTGCCCTCATAAACGGGATGAAACGCATCTAAGGTCAGGAAATTAAGAGAACCATACTGAGCCATCAGACTCCATCCAGGCTTGCCTGTTGTCACAGCTCGCCGGTACCCGTGTTGATCGCGAGGAACATCTAAGCCTTCGTTTGTACTGACGAGTTTTTTCCGGCTTCCGTCGGGGTTCAGGCTATAGATGAGGAGTCGCTCGGGATGAGGAGGCTCGGCAGCTACTAAATACAAATCTGGCAGCCGATCAACCAATCTAAACCTCCCTTGAGGGCTGGTAAATTGGACTGCCGCTACTTGTTGGAATTGCTGTAACCGAGCAAATAACGCTGCCTCCAGTGCCGGAAGATTTTGGAGATCTAGTTGTCCTTGAGCGACTGCATCTACATTTAAACGATTAATTAATACAGGTATTTGCAGATCCGCTTCGAGTTCTTGCTTTACCCGCTCGTTCATCTCTGCTACTAATTGATGTCCTAAGTCTTCCCCTACATTCTTCCCGTATCGGTGAGATAGATAACTTCCGACTGCCACTGCTCCGAGCGTTGGCAACATAAATAGAATGGTTAATATCCAACATAGAGGAACATGAGCGAGCCAGCGGCGGAAAATTTGTGAAAGGGTGGCAAGGGGCATGAGGAATGCTTAACGCTGAAAAAATAAACAACTTAATCTGAGAAATCAATCCCGCGTTCTCAATTACTTGATGGCAAGGTTTGACTCGGCAATTGATTGATCGCTCGCTGGTTTGGTCAGCATCTGTCTCAATTCTTCTAGCAATTGAGAGAAGCGATCAACAAATTGAGTTTCTTGGCTCATCTGAGTTTCTAATAAGTGTTCGATTGCTCGTGCTATTTCCGAGGCGCTAGCATAACCAAACGTGCCCAATCCACCCGCTAGTTGATGAGCTTCGGTTCGCGCGGCCTGTTGTTGCTGCACGGTAAAATTGCCTCTTTGAAACGCTTGCTCTACTGCTTCCAATGCAGCAATTCGCTGCTCCAGCGAAATCTGAAAACGACCGGTAATTTTCTCAATGGCGATTCTCCCTTGCTGCTCTCTAACTCGCCAATTATCTTCCGGATCAATTGGCAAAAGCAATTCTGAAGCAATGACCTCCTCTTCACTCCTTCCTTGTTCTTTCCAGCATGCCCCTGTTGTTTTGTCTTCTTTTGGTGGTGCTTTTAACCGATATCCCAACCCATAAACCGTCTCAATGAACTCGTCCATCATTCCAGCAGACTTTAACCGTTGTCGCAAGTCCTTGACTAAAGTGGTGACAGCGCCTTCGACAGGAGTTTTTTCGAGAGACCATAGGCGATCAATAATGGTACTGCGGGTGAAAATGTGTTGGGGATGGCGGAGAAATAGTGCGAGCAGATTGTATTCTTTGGGACGCAGAGTAATCTCCTTGCCATCATAAGTGACCCGAGCTGAAGTCGGATCGAGACAGAGTAGCCCCCAGGTCAATACGGGTAAAAATGAGATGCTTCGATCGCGCCGCAGCAGCGCGCGCAATCTTGCCAGTAACTGAGAGAAAGCGCAAGACTTGGTAACATAATCATCGGCACCAGCATCTAGTCCAGCAATAATATCTTCGTTTGTGTCTTTCATCGTTAACATCAAAATTGGCGTTTGATAGCCTCGAGTGCGTAAATGACGGCAAACTTCAATTCCATTTAATGTCGGAATCAAAATATCTAAAAGGATCAGATCGTAACTCCATCGAATTGCCATCTCGAACCCGGCGGCTCCATCGTTAACCACATCGACTGCATAATGATGAGCAGTAAGCTTTGCTGACAACAATTCACTAGTACTTTTGTCATCTTCTATCAAAAGAATTTTCATGATGAATTCACTGGAAAACTTTGTATTAGTTGAAAGCAGAATCTAGATGGAGAAAATTTAATATATATCAGAAGTAGGTTGCTAACAGTTTTTGAGCTTACATTAATTAATTTAATATCATACGTAAGGGCTGAAGTAAAGGAGTTGACAAAATCTAAAAAAGAGTTAAGGATCAATATCTATGATGAGCCAAGATAACCCACTGCCAACCATCGAAGAGTTAAGCCAGTTATTTAAAGAAAAACTGGTATTAACAGTTATATAGCAATCCCAACTCGGTTGTAATTTTTTTGCGCTTGAAACCCTTCCTCTTCCAAAACCTACTTTTTACAAATCACTTAAGATTGCTATAGTGGCTCAATAACAAAAAATTATTCTGCTCACGCAAGAAATTGAGAAACTCAAATCAAGCTTTAACTTCGATAGTCAAACCTCTTAGCAATCACGAACAAATAGCAATCATATCCAAAATCAGCAACGCCGCTTTTTTTATTAGATAAATTTGGAAACTCATGTAGTCTTTAAAACAATTTCGTCGTCTCTTTTCCTGTTATTGGTCTCTTATTTCTTCAGGTCCTACATCATGCAAGGGATAGCTCGTTACCAAGTATCAAGTATATATACTTAATCAATCTTTATGATTCGATTTATACGGTCTACCATACTACCTTCAAAACCAGCTCAACTCTTAATTCAAACTGGACTCAAGTGGGATCGAGATAATTGCTCTAGTATGGCAGCCGCCATATCTTACTATGCACTCTTCTCACTGTTTCCAATGCTGATGGTCATCTTGAGTATTATCGGTTCGTTAATTGGACCTAATACCGAAGCATTTCAATATATCAAAGAAGTGGTAGAGCGGTTTCTGCCGCCAGAAGTTCACGAGTTAATTTCAACAACAATCGTTGCTCTATACGAAAATAGTGTGGGAGCTGGCCTCATTGGATTTGGCTTGCTTTTGTGGACAGCTAAAACCGTCTTCACTGTTCTGAGGAGTTCAGTCAACAAAATTTGGCTTTCTAATAATCCAGCTTCTGAGCCGGTATCAATTCGTAGGACGATGCTTTCATTTGTTATTAATCAACTTTTAGCATTTTTGTTAGTATTTGGAGTTGCATTATTACTTCTGGCTTCTTTAATTTCTCATATTGCGATCCAGACTATCCTCGAGCTGGTTGCAACCTTTCAAAAAACTTTTTCCCTGACTCAGGTTGACGAAATACAATTAGCAAAAGGGTTTCAGGTAGGCTCATCTTTCTTGATTCTGTCTCTGGCTGCCTGCATTTTGTTAAAAATTTTGCCGTCCGTTTTTGTGAGTTGGCGTGATGTCTGGTTGGGCAGTCTAGTCACTGCTTTATTGTTGGTCGTCTTGCAGCAACTCATTGGTAATAGTGTGATTGCAATTGGCAGTCATTTCCTTTCCTATGGAGTGATTGGGAACGTCATGATTCTCTTGCTCTGGATTTATCTAACTTGCCAAATCTTTTTGATTGGCTGCGAGTTTTCCTATGTTTATGCACACCTTTTTGGAAGCCGTCGTCATCGAAAAATGAACACCTCGAACAGGCTCAATTAATTGATGTTAACAATATTAAAGACAAAACAACCCAGCAAAGGTGAAACGGCAAAAAATAAAGTATGGCAAACTGCCTTTAATATTTCTTTTCTAGACAACCATCGACAAGATGCTTGGATTAGGCAATGCTTTTTGGTGAGGACACTTCTACAATAGAAACGCTTTACCTTACTGCTATATCGCTAATAAAAAACAGGATGAAAATCGATCAATTTTTAGCTGCCTTTCAACGCTTTGGCGTTAATCTGGGGTTAACTCGCATTGAAAAACTATTAGCTCAACTGGGCAATCCCGAAAAGAATGTGCCTTTAATCCATGTTGCGGGAACCAATGGAAAAGGTTCAGTCTGTGCTTATTTATCGTCCGTTTTAACCACAGCAGGATATCGCGTGGGACGCTACACTTCTCCCCATTTAGTTAATTGGACAGAACGCATCTGTTTGAATGAATCACCGATTTCGGAAGCCGATTTTCTCGCTGTTTTAGAAAGCGTGAAAGCAGCGATTGGCGAGGAAGATCACCCCACCTTATTTGAAGTGGTTACTGCAGCCGCTTGGCTTTACTTTGCACAACAAAAGGTTGATGTTGCTGTCATGGAAGTGGGGTTAGGCGGACGTTTAGATGCGACAAATGTGAAAGAGCAAGTGCTGGCATCGATTATTACCCCCATTAGTCGGGAACATTGGCAAGTTCTAGGAGATACCGTTGGCAAAATTGCAACAGAAAAAGCAGGCGTTCTCAAGCCCCATTGTCCTGCCTTTATTGCCGCCCCACAGGAAGCAGAAGCCACAACCGTGATTGAAAAACGAGCCCAGGAATTGCACTGTCCGATGACTTGGGTTCAACCCGCAACACCGGTTTCGGAAAGATTAGATCGGGCAACCTATCAAGGTTTAACTTATCCGTTACCGTTATCGGGAACTGTCCAACTGACCAATTCTGCCGTTGCCGTTGCAACTTTACAATATTTGCAAAAACAAGGCTGGAACATTTCTGATGCAGCCATTGAGCAGGGAATGGAAAAAACCCGCTGGTTAGGACGCTTGCAATGGGTCACTTGGCAGAATCGTCCTCTCCTCCTTGATGGAGCACATAACCCCGCAGCAGCACAAGGCTTGCGAGACTATGTGGATACCTTACCGCAGCCTGTCACTTGGATGATGGGGATTTTAGCGACGAAAGAACAGGAAAAAATCTTAAAGATTCTTCTGCGTCCCCATGACACTCTATACACGGTTCCCGTTCCCGATCATCAAACGACGCCACCGGAAGACCTCTGTCGGATGCAAGAGGCAGTAGAACAATGTTTCCCCTGTCGGGATTTAGAAACGGCTTTAGAAAAAGTGGCAGCAGAACCTAAACCACCGACAACCATTCTTTGTGGCTCTTTATATTTAGTCGGTTATTTTTTAGGAACAATCCCTCACACTCAAGATGAAACGTACAATTCTTAAGTAAAAAATACTTAACAAACAGGGTGAAATTTGTCAAAATAGACACTATGGCTACTTCAACAACTTCTCTCACCAATCCTACTTTTCCTTTAACCGCTGTGGTCGGACAAGAAGCAATTAAATTGGCATTGCTTCTCAGTGCTGTTGACCCCAAACTCGGCGGTATTGCAATTTCTGGTAAACGAGGCACTGCTAAATCAGTGATGGCGCGAGCGATTCATTCCCTGTTACCCCCCTTTGAAATTGTCAAAGGGTCAATATCTAATTGTGATCCCGAAAATCCAGAGGAATGGGATGATGAAACCTTTGCTCAGTATGGGGACACGACAGAGATTCCCACGGAAGTGATTCGGGCGCCGTTTGTGCAAATTCCATTAGGGGTAACCGAAGACCGTTTACTCGGGTCTGTGGACGTCGAGAAGTCTGTTAAAGAAGGGAAAACCGTTTTTCAACCGGGACTGCTGGCACAAGCCCATCGGGGAGTCCTCTACGTTGATGAGATTAACCTCCTTGATGACCAAATTGCCAACCAGTTGCTCTCTGTGCTGAGTGAAGGGCGCAATGTCATTGAACGGGAAGGAATTAGCTTTCAACATCCCTGTCAACCCCTGTTGATTGCTACCTATAACCCAGAAGAAAAACCGCTACGAGAACATTTATTAGACCGCATTGCAATTACCCTTTCTGCTGATGGGGTATTAGCCCTCGATCAACGGGTGCAAGCGGTGGAACAAGCCATTGGGTTTGCCAACTCCCAACAAGCCTTTCTGGATCAATACGAAGAAGATTTAGAGGGGTTGCGAACTGATATTATTTTGGCGCGGGAATGGTTGAAAGAAGTGACCATTGCACCGGAACAGATTAATTATTTAGTGGAAGAAGCGGTGCGTGGCGTTGTGCAAGGACATCGGGCGGAATTATTTGCCGTGCGCGTGGCAAAAGCAGCAGCCGCCCTCGATGGACGCAATCAAGTCACAGGAGATGATTTACGCCGTGCTGTCGAGTTAGTCATTGTCCCGCGTTCGACTGTGGCACAAAGCCCACCGGAACAACAAGAACAAGAACCACCACCGCCGCCGGAAAATCAAGATCAAGAAGAGGATTCAGAAGGAGAAACGCCACCGGCAGATCAACAAGAACCGGAACAACCTCCTGAAGATCAGCAAGAGGACTCTTCCCAAGACGAAGAAGGTGAGGATGACGAAGAACAAGAAGCCCCGCAAATTCCAGAGGAGTTTGTCTTTGACGCCGAAGGGGTGATTATGGATCCCACGGTGCTTTATTTCAGCCAAATGGCAAAACAGCAGGGAACTTCCGGCAGTCGCGGTTTAATTTTCTCCGAGGAACGGGGACGCTATGTCAAACCGATGCTACCAAAAGGGAAAGTGAAACGGATTGCTGTGGATGCAACACTCCGTGCTGCAGCGCCCTATCAGAAGGCACGACGGCTGCGTCAACCCCATCGCAAGGTGATTGTGGAACAAAACGATATGCGCTCGAAACGCTTGGCACGACAAGCAGGGGCGTTAGTGGTGTTCTTGGTGGATGCCTCGGGTTCAATGGCATTAAACCGGATGCAATCGGCAAAAGGGGCAGTTTTACAGTTACTCACAGAAGCCTATGAAAATCGCGATCAGGTGGCACTGATTCCCTTCCGTGGGGAACAAGCAGAGGTATTATTACCGCCAACGCGATCCATTTCTATGGCACGGAATCGCCTCGAAAAACTTCCTTGTGGTGGTGGTTCTCCCTTAGCGCATGGGTTAACCCAAGCGGTTCATGTGGGGATGAATGCGCAAATGTCAGGGGATGTGGGACAAGTGATCTTAGTGGCAATTACCGATGGACGAGGAAATATTCCCTTAGCGCGATCATTGGGTGAGCCTTTCTCGGACGATGAAAAACCAAATATCAAAGAAGAACTCCTGGAAATTGCCGGTAAAATTCGGGCTCTCGGCGTGAAATTACTGGTCATCGATACCGAAAATAAATTTGTTTCCACGGGCTTTGCAAAAGAACTCGCCAAAGCAGCCGGAGGCAACTATTACCACTTGCCAAAAGCAACGGACAGCGCGATCGCGGGAATGACAAAACAAGCTATTGCTGATCTAAAATAACCTTTTCGTGTTATTTTCAGCGCTCTTCTTCCATTTCTGGGTTGGTTTCTTCATAGAGAAGGACACCGATCGCGTGCGCGTGGGCCACAATCTGATCCTATTTCTGAAAACGATTGCTACAAATTGAACCACAGAGTCACAGAGAACACAGAGAATGGAAGCACTGGGACTGTCACTTCCAATCTGAGAGATGGGATGAGTACTGCAATAAATAAATTATCCTACTATCAGTCTCCTGCTGGATTAAGTCAAGGGGGTAAAACGCTATAATGATGGTTTTGACCAAGATCAAAACATCAACTTAAACTTACCTTTTTATGAAAATTGCAATTACCGGAGGCACTGGCTTTGTGGGGACATCGCTGGTGCAAAAATTAGCAGATGCTGGACATAGCATCGTCGTATTTACGCGCAATAAAGAACGAGGAGAACAGGTTTTTCCGAAAAAATTCTTTCCGAAAGTGGAAATTTTTAGTTATGATCCCATGCAACCGGGCTCATGGCAAAATAAAATTGCCTCTTCTGAAGCAGTGGTAAATCTGGCAGGTGCAGGCATTGCCGATCAACCGTGGACACCAGAACGGAAACAGGAAATTCTTGATTCACGGATTAAAACCACCAAATACCTCGTCGAAGCCATCCAGCAAGCAGAAACCCAACCGCAAGTGCTGGTTAATGCCTCTGCTGTAGGATATTATGGTACCAGTGAAACTGTAACCTTTGATGAAAACAGCAGTTCTGGGGATGATTTCCTCGCTTCGGTGTGCCAAAAATGGGAAGCGACCGCGAAAGAAGTGGAAAAGACTGCAACCCGTTTAGTCATCTTTCGGTTTGGCATTGTTCTAGGTGAAGGTGGCGCGTTGGGGAAAATGTTAACACCGTTTCGTCTCTTTGCCGGGGGTCCTTTAGGCAGCGGCAAACAGTGGTTTTCTTGGATTCATATTGATGATTTAGTAAACTTGATTGAAACCGCAATTCATTCCCCTGAGTATCAAGGCACCTATAACGCCACTGCCCCCAATCCAGTGCGGATGTCAGAATTATGTGAGAAGTTGGGAGAGGTGATGAATCGTCCCTCTTGGTTGCCGGTTCCTGAATTTGCTTTGAAACTCTTGTTAGGAGAAGCAGCCCAAGCCGTTCTCGAAGGGCAAAAAGTCCTTCCCAAACGGACTCAAGAACAAGGCTTTACTTATCAATATCCGACGGTTAAACCGGCACTTGCTGATATTGTTCAATAGTGACTAGCTATCAATTAAAAAGGGACAAGGGGAAAGGTTTTTCAGCGATCGCGCAACTTTACCCGCACATTAAAACCGAAGATCAAATGACATCAACCCAACAAAAACACCTTTACGACCAAGATTTTGCGCTTTGGATTAAGGAGACAGTTGATCAGCTAAAAGCTAGAGAAACACAGCATCTAGACTGGGAACATTTGATTGAGGAAATCGAGGAGTTGGGAAAACCTCAACGTAAGGCGGTACGCAGTTATTTAGCGATTCTTATAAAGATGCAAGACAAGCAATGCAAGAAGATTATCCTCATGTGACGTTTCCAGAAGTCTCTCCTTTTCCCACAGCGGTAGAGACATTATTAACGGCAAGATTTTGGGAACAATAATTCCCCTTTCTCTCTAATTTTGGGGTTCAGCGATCGCGCAAAGGGGTGTTAACCTGTAAACTTAATAACTGATATCTTGGAAAAGGCTTTAAAATCTCTTGTGACCGCAAGCGCATTAAAGTAATTTATAAGCGTGATCCGCTTCAATTCTTAAATTTTTCTTCCCCCAAGCTGGGGTAGCCTCAATAAATACTGTTTTGCAAATCATTTCACATTGCTAAGGAAAGCGACCATGACTGAGACGACATTGCCAAGTCAATATGATCCTTCAACAACGGAAGCAAAGTGGCAACAGTTTTGGGCGGATCAAGGCGTGTTTAAAGCCCATCCGGAAAAGGGCGGCAACCCCTTTTGTATTGTTATTCCACCCCCCAATGTCACGGGAAGCCTCCACATGGGACATGCGTTTAATACCGCATTGATTGATGTGTTGGTACGATACCATCGGATGCGAGGCGATAATACCCTCTGTCTTCCCGGAACCGATCATGCCAGTATTGCCGTCCAAGCCATTATCGATAAGCAACTCAAAGAAGAAGGGTTAACCCGCTTCGATATTGGACGAGAGAAGTTTTTAGAACGGGCTTGGCAGTGGCGACAGGAGTCTGGTGGTAGCATTGTCAATCAGTTGGAACGCTTAGGCTTATCTGCGGATTGGTCGCGAGAACGCTTCACTATGGATGATGGGCTATCGGCAGCGGTGCGCACGGCGTTCGTCAAGTTGTACGAACAAGGGCTGATTTATCGTGGGAAATACATGGTGAATTGGTGTCCCGCCTCTCGTTCTGCGATTTCCGATCTGGAAGTGGAAAACAAAGAAGTCAAAGGGTATCTCTGGCAGTTTCGTTATCCCTTGCGTGATGGCAGTGGGGCAATTGAAGTCGCAACCACGCGTCCGGAAACCATGTTAGGAGATACAGCAGTGGCGGTAAATCCCAACGATGAACGCTATCAGCACCTAATTGGGAAAACCGTGACGTTACCCTTGCTGGGACGGGAAATCCCGATTATTGCCGATGAGTATGTGGATTCCTCCTTTGGTACGGGCTGTGTGAAAATTACTCCCGCCCATGATCCCAATGACTTTGCCATGGGAGAACGCCACAATCTCCCCTTTATCACGGTGATGAATGAAGATGGAACGATTAATGAGAATGGCGGTGAGTTTGTTGGGCAAGATCGCTTTGAAGCGCGGAAAAATGTCGTCAAGCGGTTAGAAGAAGAAGGCTGTTTGGTAAAAGTGGAAGATTATGTTTCGACCCTCCCTTACAGCGATCGCGGTAAAGTGCCCATTGAACCCTTAATCTCTACGCAATGGTTTGTCAAAATTGAACCGCTGGCGAAAAAGGCACTCGCGTGTCTTGATCAAGACAATTCCCCTTATTTTGTGCCTCAACGCTGGAAGAAAGTCTATCGCGACTGGTTGGTGAAATTAAAAGACTGGTGTATTTCCCGACAATTGTGGTGGGGACACCAAATTCCCGCGTGGTACGTGATCAGCGAAACCCAGGGACAAATTACGGATGAAACGCCGTTTATTGTTGCCCATAGTGAAGCAGAAGCCAAAGCACGCGCGATCGCGCAATATGGAAACAACATTGAGTTACAACAAGATGCGGATGCCCTAGATACTTGGTTTTCTTCTGGGTTATGGCCCTTTTCTACCTTAGGATGGCCAGAAAATACAGCAGATTTCCAAACTTATTTCCCCAACACGACTCTCGTTACCGGCTTTGATATTATCTTCTTCTGGGTGGCAAGAATGACGATGATGTCGGGACACTTTACCGGCAAAATGCCCTTCCGGGATGTTTATATTCATGGCTTAGTGCGGGATGAAAATGGCAAGAAAATGTCAAAATCGGCGGGGAATGGCATTGATCCCCTGTTCCTGATTCGCAAATACGGCGCGGACGCCCTCCGTTATACGCTGATCCGAGAAGTCACCGGCGCCGGACAAGACATTAGTCTCCAATACAACCGGGAAACCGATGAATCGAGTTCGGTGGAAGCCTCCCGTAACTTCGCTAATAAACTCTGGAACGCCTCGCGGTTTGTTTTTATGAATCTGGATGGGAAAACCCCCGAACAGTTGGGACCCCCTGATCTGGAAAAATTAGAAGATAGCGATCGCTGGATGCTGTCTCGGTTTAACCAAATTACGAAAGCAACCCGCCACTATATCGAAAGTTATGGCTTGGGGGAAGCAGCGCAAGGATTGTATGACTTTATTTGGGGCGATTTTTGTGACTGGTATATCGAATTGACAAAATCGCGCCTCAACGATAAAAATAATCCAGAATCGCGCCTCGTTGCCCAACAAACCCTGGGTTATGTTCTCGAAGGAATCTTAAAACTCTTGCATCCTTTTATGCCTCATGTCACCGAAGAAATTTGGCATACCCTCACGGAACAGTCTGACCAAACCTTAGCCTTACAACCTTATCCAGAGGTAGATGAGTTAATTCAAGGTCGCACCCCCCAAACGACAGCGACAGGAGAAAGCAAAACGCTTTGGGAAGAGATCCAAACCCAAATTGAAATCTTCCCCAAACAGTTGACGCCATCTCTCTTAACTCGAGTCGGGATTGCGGTTCTCGGGGTATTTATCTTCACACTTGTGTTTGCTTTTATTGTGACCTTAGAACAGTTCCCACTCATTCCCAGTTTCTTGAAATTAGTGGGAGTCGGTTACACCGGATGGTTTATCTATCGCTATTTGCTAACCCAACAGAAACGAGAAACACTCCAAAAACTGGTTCAGGAGAAAAAAGAAGCACTCTTTGGTGATACCTTGGGGAGTAGCGGCACGATTGCAGCCCAGAATACCCTGATTAATCCCCAATTAGAACAAAAATTTGAACTGACCTTTGCCACAATTCGCACGATTCGGAATTTACGGGCGGAAGCTGGAATTAAACCGGGGATGAAGGTGAATGTCATCCTGCAAAGTGAGAGTGAAAAAGAACGAAATATTCTCAGTAATGCTCAAAAATATATCCGCGATTTAGCCAAGGTGGAAGAATTAACCATTACCTCTGCGTTAACTGAAGATAAACAGCAGGTCATTGCTGGGGTGGTGGGAACAATCCAAGTTTTAATTCCCTTAGCGGGTGTGGTTGATGTGCATGTGTTACGCAGTAAGTTAGAGAAAAATTTGAGCAAAGTAGAAGGAGAAGTCAAATCCTTACAAGGTCGTTTGAATAACGAGAACTTTGTCAACAAAGCCCCGGATGAAGTTGTACAAGGGGCAAAAGATGCCTTAGCGGAAGCCGAAAAACAACAGTCTATCTTAAAGGAAAGACTCGCGCGACTGGGTTAAAGAATAAGGAAGTAACTGGATCAAAGGGGGAAGGGAGAAAGTCCTTATGATCAATTTTTGGATGGAGTTGCTCTCAACTTACATAGCTTTTACACGGGAGTTGAGCGCATCTTGGAAAATATTGCGAAAGTGAGTGATGAATATAAGGCAAGCGGGATGAGTTGGCATCGAGAACGACTTTTACAACTGGCTTCGGAGGTTCCTGAAACGAGACCGGCAGTGATTAGTAACACACTCCTCAAATCATTGGATCAGTATCGGGGTTTCTGTCATGTAGTGAGAAACATTGGTTGCTCATACTTCATCATGATATCAATGGCAAGATCTCTTTAGGGCTTGCTGAAAAAAGCGCGATCGCTGACCTATATAGAAGGTAGAATGAGTAAACCAGCAGATATCGGTGGGAAACGCCTTATTAGTCTTTCTCCTAATAATTGGGCGCAGTGGCTGACCCAACTCCCGCAAGTGAGAGTAGCAGAAATGTTAGACTCCGATTTGCAATGGGTCAGCCGAGAAAATGATATTTTGTTAAAGGTTACCAGTCCAGAGACAGGGGATTTTCTACTCCTGAATGAAATGCAACTGCGCTACACATCTAAACTTCCCAGAAGGATGCGAGCTTATAGCGGTTTGGTAGAAGAGAAATATGAGTTGCCGGTTTATCCAGTGTTAGTTAACATTCTGCCTCATGTCGCTAACCCCGAAATTCCCAATTGTTACCAATCAAACTTCCAGGGAATACGAGTTTATCAAGATTACAAAGTCATTAATTTATGGGAAGTTGAGGTTGAGATTGTTTTTGAGCAAAATCTTCGCAGTTTATTGCCCTTTGTGCCCATTTTGAAGGGTGGGGGAGAAGAAACAGCAGTTAGGGAAGCCTTGCGAAAACTGCGAGAAGATGAAGACTTAAATGAGTTGGAACCGTTGCTCTCATTTTTTGCCTCGTTTGTGCTAGAACTACCAGTAGTACAGCAAATTATGAGGTGGGATATGGCAGTCTTAAGAGAGTCTCCTTGGTATCAGCAAATTTTGCAAGAAGGGATACAAGAAGGACGGCAAGAAGGACGGCAAGAAGGACGGCAAGAAGGACGGCAAGAAG
>CAZAYV010000073.1:0-20042 GCA_964489465.1 uncultured Dactylococcopsis sp.
TTGGTGTGTTTGGGGTGCTACCGAATATTCAAGAATTAGCCAATGAAAATGGCATTACTTGGGATGCAGTCGAAACAGGGGATTTAGCCGGATTAAATACGATTTCTCGCCCGAAAACCGAACAAGAATTAGCGGTTTATCAAAACGTTGTGAACCAAATTTATGATCAGTTTGTTGCTAAAGTCGCTGCGGCTAGAGATCTACCGCAAGAACGGGTGGCAGAAATTGCCCAAGGTCGCGTTTGGTCAGGAGAAGATGCGCAAGAGATTGGACTGGTAGATGAATTAGGCGGTTTAGAAAGCGCGATCGCGCATGCAGCAGAAGCTGCTGAATTGGGAGATAACTGGGAACTCCAACAATATCCGAAAACAAACCTCTTTGAAGAACAGTTTTTAAAACGACTCACCGGAGAAATTCGCCTGACTCGGACTTCAGATCATCCCTTTGATAGCCGCTTGAAAAAAGTGCGTACGGCTTGGGAAGAGTTTCGTGTATTAAATGATCCCAACCAAGCCTATGCCCGTCTTCCCTTTGAATTTTGGGTAGACTAATCCTGCTGAAGAGTTTGCTTCCTGGATCGAAATCTAAACTCTCTCCAGGAAAGCAACCTGATTACTTTGTGCGGTATTCCTTACCGCTTACGCCCTCCCTCAGGCGGTTGTAGCACGACCGCATTGAATGATTAAGGAGAAAGGTTTGCCCCAACAATCACTCTGGCTTGTGTGCAATCCAATATTTGCTCGCAAAATGGTTTTGGACATCGCTCACGGTAAAACCAGCAGTAGTTAAGCGTTCCCCTAAATCATCATGAATGTAACTCTTGTAATAGGGTTCATGGAAGAGAATGGGGAAGTTTTCCATCATCGGCATCAACTCAGGATGATCAATCGCTTGCATTGAATCACAAATGACGAAGATACCCCCTGGTTTTAAGACACGAAACACTTCATTAATCACATTTTGCCGGGCTTGTGGTGGCAATTCGTGAAAAGTAAACACACAACTAATGCCATGGAAATATTGATCGGAATAGGGTAAGGTTTCCGCATTGGCTTGGATCAATTGCGGTAATTCCCCCGGCAGTTCAGAAAGGAGTTGATTCGCCTTCCTTAGATAAGTTGGCGAGAGATCCGTGCCATGTAAAGAAACTTTGGGTAGCATTCCTCGCAAGAGGCGAAGGGTGCGTCCTGTTCCACAAGCGACGTCTAAAACTTTGGTGTCTTTAGCATCCAGGGAAGTTATCTCTTGTAAGCCCAATTTTAAAGGACCTAAGATGCGTCGGCGCATGGCATCGGCAGCCCCATTAAAGAGCAATTCCACTTGTAAATCATAGAGATTGGCCGATAACTCACTGAGGTAGCCATCGGTTTGATAGTGGAAGTTTTGCAGATAATAACTGGGATAGCCTTCGGTATCAATTTCTGGCGAAAACTCTTGATAGCGCCCGTTTTGAATTCTTTGCCAAATTGAGGGTAAATCCAGCCAAACCAGCGGATAATAAGTAAAGAAATCATCCCAAGGATTATCAAAGAGTAAAGAAGTGGGATAAATTCCCTGTTCTGCTTCTTGCCAATCGATTTCTAACAGTTGATTCAGACGTAGCCGGAATTGATTTAAAACTTCTGGGGATACCGTTTGAACCTTTTCATCTCGTTTTGGGGCAGCTAAGCTGGTCAGACGAGAACTAATACTTTTGTGAGTGAGTGCAAAAACACTTTTACCTTGTTGGAACGTCTGATAAGCGACCTTTGCCAAAGGTTGCAACGCCTGATCCAATTGGTTAAAGGGTGCAGGAGAATCCATGATCCGCTCTTCTAATAATTGTATAGTTTTGTTAAGCTTACTCAGAAGGTATTATAGCGAATCTGAGATTGAGCTTTACTCTTGAGTCAAATCAACAACATAAGTCATCCCAAAAACGGTAACTCGATCACCATTGATGAGCTTTCGTCCCCGCCGGGTTTCAATTTCATCATTGACCCATACTTCTTCGTCCCAAATCATCATTTTGGCTTCCCCTCCGGTTTGGGCAATACCTTGATACTTGAGAAATTGATCCAGTTTAATCGTCTCACTCATATTCCCTTAGGAAGCCAATCATCCGCTCTTAGAATAGCAGACTTGCTTGATTCTGTGGAACAAGAGGTATAATTGTAACTTTTATCACTATTGTTAACCTTATCGATGTCCTATAAAGCGATTAATCTCCATAACCGTCAGAATCAAGTGGTTAGCGCGATCGCGCAGAATAATCAATCCTTACGCGACGCTGATCGCCACGTCAAATACCAAAAAATGGCTGAGTCTCCGTATAGCTTTTTACGGGGAAGCAATCATCTCTTTTGGGAAGATATTTATAACGATTGGCGTTTAAGCTTATTTGGTGGCAATGCAGATACTCATACTTGGTTACAAGGGGATGCTCATCTCTATAATTTTGGTGCCTTTGCCAACTACGATAAGGAAGTGATTTATGGCTTCGATGATTTTGATGATGCAATTGTTGGGGACTATCAATATGATTTATGGCGCTTAGCGATTAGTTTAGTTCTTGATTGCCGAGAGAATGGTCATTTTAAGCTTAAAGAAATCGCCAAAGCCGTTAAAACTCTAGGCAAAGCCTATTTAAATACGATCCTGAATGACCGTTATAATCCTGCCGTCAAAGAGATTCACTTTACCAAAGAGAATACGGAAGGCAAACTACAAAAGTTTTTGAAGAAAGTTGCCAAAAAAGAAACCCGTCACAAGATGCTGGATAAATGGACAACCTTTAATGAAGCGCACAAGCGAGTTTTTGACAAAGCAGCAAAAAAATTATCTCCCTTAAGCAGCGAAGAATGGGAAATGATTGTGTCAGCTTTCCCCAACTATCGACAAACCCTCACTGGCGAGATTCCTGCAGAGGATGACCGTTATTTTCAGATTAAAGATATTGCCAAACGACTCTGGGCAGGAACCGGGTCGTTAGGGACACCACGCTATTACATCTTAATTGAAGGAGATGCACTGACTGCTCATGATGACATTATTCTTGATGTTAAACGCCAAGAAACCCCAGCTGCTTATGACCAAATGAACCAAAAAGAAAGAAGCGCTTACCATAGTGTATTTTCTCATGAAGGGGATCGTCATGGGCAAGCCTTCCGCGCGATCGCGGAACATCCTGACCAATATTTAGGGTGGATGGAATTACCTGATGGTGTCTATTCCGTTCGCGAACGTTCTCCGTTTAAAGAAGATTTTCCTACCGACAAATTAGACAAAGATAAAGATCTCTATCAACTTGCCCAACAATGGGGCATCATCCTCGCAACGGAACACAAGCGCGGTGGATACACGCTTAATGGCAGCTATCTTTTTGAGGATGCGATCGAACAAAAAATTCTCGGCAAAGAAAAGACATTTATTCACTTTTTAGTCGATGTTGCCTTTCAATATGCGAGTTGTGTGGAACAAGATTACAGAACCTTCCTTGCCTATTTCAATTCATCTCAATCCGATTAAGGTCAACTCGACCTTGAATGCGACGTCTATAGTCGATCTTAGTAATCAGCCAGATTGCTGCAAAAATCTTGAGTTTTTAGGATGACTCACCTTCCTCACCACTCAATTCTTCGGGATGACTCGGCGGAATTCCCTCAATGGTAATTAAGCCTTCAATTACCTCTTTGACAATTGGTGCTGCTACGGTTGAACCAAATGCCAACGGTTTTGTGGGTTCATCCACCACGGCTAAGACCACATAACGGGGGGTTTGAACTGGAAAAATAGCAACAAAACTGGTGATTTTATCATTCTCATAGAAACCACGGGGAGTTGCTTTTTGGGCGGTGCCTGTTTTTCCAGCTAAGCGATAACCAGGAATTTTTGCGCTAGCGCCACTCCCTTCACTCACCACTGTTTCCATCATGGCTAACACTTTTTGAGTGGTTTCTGAGGAAAAAATTTGCTGCTGCGAATACTTTTTTTCTTCAATGATTTTACCATTTTGATCCACTAATCCTTTTACCACGTGAGGGGTCACTAAATTTCCCCCATTCGCGATCGCGCCGTGGAGTTGAGCCAGTTTAATGGGCGTTAAAGAAAACCCTTGA
Organism: uncultured Dactylococcopsis sp.; assembly: GCA_964489465.1. GTDB lineage: Bacteria > Cyanobacteriota > Cyanobacteriia > Cyanobacteriales > Rubidibacteraceae > Halothece. The sequence continues at coordinate 4,098 of CAZAYV010000073.1, forward strand.
CCAAAGGAAGCAGTCGCTGGTTCGATGGGGTAGTTGGTAAACTGAAACTTACTTTTAATCGAGCCCGCGATTTCGCCAATTAAATCAATCCCGACTTTTTCTTCTAAGCCGAGTTGTTGTAATTGATGATAGTAATCGAGGGGAGGCATGCGTTCCATAATTTTAATCATCCCCACATTACTGGAAACTTGCAAAATTTCAGCAATCCCAATCGTGCCATGTCCTCCCTCACTAAAGTAATCGTGGTTACGAATGGTCCAACCACCGACCTTGATTTTGCCAGGGTCATTAAATTCAGTCTGGGGGGTAATGAGTCCTGCTTCGAGGGCGATTGCGATATTAATGGGTTTAAATGTCGAGCCGGGTTCATATAAATCGGTGATCGCCCAGTTTTTCATTTGATCCCAATCCGCCCTAAAATACTGATTAGGATCAAAGCTGGGGTCTGTGACTAAAGATAATAATTCCCCTGTGTGAACATCCATAACAATCACCGTTCCGCGCTTGGCCTTAAATGCCTCTATTTGTTTTTTCAAGGCTTGATCGGCCAAGCGTTGTAGATTAATATCCAGGGTGAGTTGGAGTTCTTTTTCATCGAAATCAACGGCTTGTGGCGGTAGTGAAACCGGTAAAACATCGCCATTGCTTGTTTTTTGCACCAGAGGGAGATCTTTAGGAGTGCGCGTTAACTTGTCTTGTTGGGTAAATTCAACCCCACTTTTCCCCTGATGCTCATCTTTTTGCACATATCCCAGAACATTTGCGGCTAAGGTTTCATGGGGATAATAACGGCTGTATTTTGGTCTTAAATCTAAACCATCCCGATTTAACCCCCGAACTTCATCTGCAAGTTCTTCCGTTAAGTGATCTCGAAGGCGAATTCCCGATGCTTGTTCTTGAAACCGTTGTGTTAATTCACTGGGACTGGTGTCTTCTAAGATGTTAGCTAACTCTTGAGCAATAACGGAATGAGGTTGCTTAAAATATTTCGGGTGAACATAGAGGGTATAAACAGCGCGATCTGTCGCCAAAACATTTCCCTGTCGATCCACAATTGAACGTCGAGGAAGGTAATCTTTGAGAGAGAAGCGCTGTTGGTTCGCCGCTTTTTGATAGAGTCGTTTCCCATCAACTTCAAGAATTTGCAGGTGATAGACTCTTGCGCCTAAGCCCACTGCTGCGAGTAGGAAAAACATCCAAATGAAGATTAATCTTCTCAATTCCCGATTGACATTTTGCATAGCTTTAATAGGCAATGGGACGATTGGTTAGTAGAGCGTTCTGGTTTTCTGGATCTGATGTAGAGGGAGTCGCTTCCCAATTGCGAATCGCTGCGGGTTGCAAATAAATATTGCGCTCTGGTGTAATCGGAATCAAGTTTTGACCATTACGAGTTCCAGATTCAGCAATTTCATCTTTCAGTGCTTCATTAATACCAGTGACGGTACGCTCATAACGCTGTAAACTTTGTAACTCTTCATATTCTTGATTCCATGCTTGTTGAGTCCGAAATTGCAACCCATACATCACTAAACTCAGCGCGATCGCGCCTAAAGCCACTAAGGAAGAGGTATGCTGCAACAACCATAAAATCTGAAGATATAGCGGAAATGACTTTTTCTTCTTTCGAGAAGAAGGTTGCCATTGGGGAGGAAGGGGTTGGGAGGCGATTCTTGAACCAGAAGCTTTGGAACGACGAATGCGATTTGATGGTTTTGATTTGGGAACAGTAAACATAATTTAAGTCGAGAAACTAGAAGTAATCACTACATCAACAGTGTTGAAATTGCCATTATCCTAACACTAACTCGTTCCTTTTCCTTCAGAAGAATCACTCAACCAATGAGGCCTCAATCCTTGATTATGAATCATTTCTGTTCTAGTTTTTCCTTAACTCGTTACTTTGATTAAGAATGACAAATCTTTTGCTTTTATTAAAATTTAGTACATCTCACTTCTGTTGCAAAGGACGTTTCGCGTTAGGAAAAAAAATTGACAATCAGGTGGACAACCTAACCTCTAGATACGATGTCCTGAATTTAAAACCCCTTGCTGGTCTTTACCTGTCCCTCCTTGATCCATCATTTCAAAACTGACGAACGGCTAGCACTGGGGAAGAAGCTACTTAAGATCCCGTGTACCGCTAGCCCCCTAGGCTGTCATAATTAGACTGTCAATTATTAATTATTGATTTCTTAGATTAGACTTAGTAGAACAAATGGGGGGAAAGTTTGAATAATGGGTTCAAAAAGGGTAATGAATCATTTTTTAGCACAATTAGAAGCCAAGTCCCAACGCTTGTTTAATCTCTTAGATGCTTTTGAACAGCCCTCGATTTTAGTCGTGGGCGATTTAGCCTTAGATGAGTTTGTCAATGGGGAAGTGGAACGTCTCTCGCGAGAAGCCCCAGTATTAATTTTGCGCCATGAAAATACCGTCCAAATTCCGGGCGGGGGAGGGAATGCCGTTTATAATTTGGCCAAGCTAGGAGCCCAAGTGAAAGTGGCGGGTTTAATTGGAAATGATACTCAAGGGGACGCCCTCCGAGACATTTTTGTTAAGGCAGGGATTGATACGGCTGGGATGATTGCCGAGCCTGATCGCGAAACCGTCACCAAAACTCGTATTTCGGGTCACGCTCGCCAATCAGTGACTCAGCAAATTGTCCGGCTTGATCGCAAATCCAACTTTCCCCCAAGTGAAAATTCGGTTTTACAAATTGCTCATTATGTCAAGGAAGCGCTAGCAGCCGTAGATGCGGTTGTTTGTTCCGATTATGGCGATGGCGTCCTCAGTTTACCCGTTATCGATGCCACATTAGCCCATGGTCGCACGGTTGTCGATGCTCAAAGTCATTTATCCCGTTATCGGGGTGCTACGCTGTTTACCCCTAACTTGCCAGAAGCAGAAGCCGCTGTCGGGTATAGCATTAGCAACGAAGATTTGTTGTCGAAAGCGGGAAGGGACCTCCTCCATTTGACCCAAGCCAACTACATCTTAATTACCCGTGGAGAACAAGGCATGACTCTCTTTAGCCAGACCGGAGAGATTGATCATATTCCCCCGTTTAACCGCACCGATGTTTTCGATGTTACTGGTGCTGGCGATACCGTCGTTGCTGCCTTAACCATTAGTTTGTGTGCTGGTGCTAGTCCTTGGGAAGCAGCGGTATTAGGAAACCTTGCTGCGAGTATTGTGGTCCGTCAGTTCGGGACGGCAACCACCAATGTCGAGGAAATGAAACTCAGCTTACAAACTTTGTTGGAGGATCCCAGTTTATTGGAGTAGGGGAGTGAAAATTCTCCTACTCCAGCCAACGCCTCTTACTCACCGATTAGGAGTTGCGCGATCGCTTCTTGTTCTTCCAATTCAAATTGTGGTGGCGTTTGTCGAGCATCGGTAATCAACCAGTCCAAAGCGGCTGCTTGGACATCAATGGTAGTACCTGTTTTATCCACACAGTAGCGTCCAAAAACCAGTTTATCGACTAAACGCACCTTGGGACCCAATCGCGAATATTCAAAGATCACACTGTTTTTAACGGTTGCCCCGCTACAAATCCAACAATTGGGACCAATCATGGCCGGACCAACAATTGTCGCGCCATCTTCAATGCGGGTCATGCCGCCAATATAAACCGGTCCAGTGATATCAACTTTATCCCAGTTCACTGCGACATTGAGTCCAGTATAAACACCAGGGGCAACTTCATGTCCAGGGATTTCAACATTTTTAATTTCTCCGAGCAACACGCCTCGAACCGCGTGCCAATAATCCGGCACTTTTCCGATATCTACCCATTGGAAATCCATGGGAACGGCATAGAAGGGAGCGCCTCTTGAGACCAGTTTCGGGAATAAATCACTACCGAGGTCATAGACTTGGTTGGGAGGAATGTAGTCGATGACTTCGGGTTCAAGGATATAAATCCCGGTATTGATTTTGGTGCTGAGTGCTTCTTCAACCGAAGGTTTTTCTTGGAAAGCAGTGATCCGGTTGTTATCGTCAGTGACTACAACCCCATAGCTAGAGACTTTATCTTGGGGAACATCCTTGGTAATGACGGTCGCGATCGCGCCTCTTTCTTTATGTTGTTTGAGCGCTTCAGTGAGATCTAAATCAATTAGCGCATCCCCACACAAGACAACAAACGTATCATCAAAAAACTTATTAAAATCTTGAATGCGTCGAATCCCCCCGGCAGAGCCTAATGCTTCACCAACTAATTCTCCGTCAACAATCCGCCCCTCAAAAGAATAGGCAATATCAACACCAAAGCGTTGACCATCTCGAAAATAACTTTCAATTTCTTGGGCAAGATGACTGACATTAACCATTACTTCGGTAAAACCATGTTGGCGTAACAGTTCTAACAAAAATTCCATAACTGGCTTTTGTAGAATGGGTATGAGTGGTTTGGGAATGGTGTAAGTAATCGGTCGGACGCGAGTCCCTTTCCCTGCTGCCAAAATCATGGCTTTCATAGCGCATTGACTCCTCAATTCTCATTTGGGTGTTTATTGACTCCTCTGATCCCAGACGCTGGAGAGGATAAGAGGATAATTGATTAAATTGCATTGTAGCGATTTTTAGCAATGCATTTTGGTTACCCGGTGACTCATTATCCACTGGCTAACTGAATCTTGCAACTGTACTCTGGACTTTCTCTATCTTCTCACAATTATAATCCTCCTTCAATCACTGAGTTTTTTCTCTCGAAGAAAACGTAAATTTAGGTCTTGATAGAACGCTGCTTGAGATAATTCCACTTTAGATTGTGCCGATAATAATAGTAAAGCCCAAAAAATTCCCACTCGATTCCCTTTCTCGGTTACAGGTTCGGAACAATTTTCTGCTGTTGATTCTATTTGCTGTTGTTTCCACCGTGCAGCAAGCTCATCTAAACTCATCCAAGGTTCTTCCGAATTGAACAGAGAGGTTTCCTGCAGCAAGAAAGTTTCTAGTTCGGTTGCCAGTTCAGTTAAGTTTTCATTGTGAGCCAAATGAGTAATCATCTGTGCTTTTTCTCGCTGCGAAGAGGAGCGCGATCGCGCACGAGAGGGGGTCGAGGTATCTTGAATTTGCTCCCCTAATTCCTGGAGATAAGTAATTAACTCCGAAAGGGTAACTCGTCGTTTCTGGGGAGGGGGGGCACTCCCTCGCCGCCGAATATGGTGTTCTAATTTTTGCGGGAGTCGGCGGTGCGGCGTTTCGGCTTCTTCAATCGGAGGCTCCTCTGTTTCAGCTTCCTCCTGTTCATCTTCAGCCAGTGCTTCTAAAGTATCTGCTTTGAACGAGACTAACATGGAAGCCCAAAGAAAGGCTTGTCCGGACTGGGGTAAATGAGTTTGATTGAAACTCAGTTCCTCTAAATCCTGAAAAAACCGATCAATCACTTTAATGACATCCACATCCCACGGATCAATTTCTCGACGCTGGGCGAGATCAATCAAGAGAGTAATGGCTGCATGAGCAGGACTTCCTTCCTGAGTCGGTACACTGGCATTGGGATTCATGATTCAGCTTCCGTTGTTTCCTCGCCTTGGGGTAAACGTTTTTGTTGGTCTTCTAGCTGCATTTTATAGTTTTCAACGTCCTTACTGAGACTCTCGACCTCTTTTTGTTTCTTTTTTAATTCTCGCTTCTGACCAAAAGTGGCAATTTGACGAGTGAGACGGCTCCAAATACTGTACAACCAAGCTAAGGTTGCTCCAAGTCCCATCGCTAAAATCAGTTCAATGGCTAAGGGCGCTTGCACTTCATACCCTGGAATAATTTGAATGGTCGTTAGTTCCGTATTTTCGATACTAAACAACACTAAAGCCAAGCCACTGGCAAAAATCACCACAAAATTAAGAATACGCATTATGAACTCACTCACTTGTCACTCTCTTCAGAGATATCATGCCAGACTTTGGTCTCCTGTAAAGCATTATTTTGGATTTGGAGGAGATTTTTCTAATTTTTGTAGAAGTCGCCAACACAACCAGAGGGCGCGGGGAACATGAAAACAGCCCTTGTAAGGACCTCCCTTGAAGCGATGGGTAACATTGCCAGCGCGATCGAGATAGCCAAACCATTCCCCATATTTGGGATCACAGAAATGACTAAAACTATACGCATCTACTTGTTGAAAGGCTTCCCAATCGGCTCGTTCTCCTGTGAGGGAAAAATTTAAGAGATGGGCGTACAAGGCTTCACAATGAACCCACCATAGTTTCATAAACCATTCTAAGGGCGTCGGGCTATAACCTTGGGCATCCAGGAAATAATAAATCCCACCATATTCAGCATCCCAACCTCGTTCAAAAGACCAGCGAATCATCTCAATTGCCGTTTCTGATAACGCCGGTTGTTGTAAGTGTTGCGCCCAATGTTGCAGAAACCAACCTGCTTCTATGGCGTGTCCTGGATTGATTAATCTACCTTCACTACTATTGATGAGTTGTCCTTCTGGGGTTACCGTTTCATAAACCGCTTTCGTCTCCGGATGAATATGTCGTCTTAAACGATGAATACAATCATCGACTTCTCGCTGATAAGCGTGGGTGTCTTCTCCCGCGACTTCTGCAATTAAATTCAGCAAAATCATGGGGACGGCTAAACTTTGAGCAGGTGTTTGCCCAGAATAATGTGGTCGCCCCACTTTTGTCCAATCCTGCGCCCAATCCCAAACTTTTTCGAGGTCTAACTTGGCTTCCTTTAAGAGTTGGGGTTGTTCACTAGCACGAGCAAACTCAGCCAGTGCCATGATAGAAAAGCATTCAGAAAAAATTTTCCGTTGTTGATAAATCGGCTTTCCTGCTGCGGTGACAGAAAAATAAACCCGGCGATCCTCACGAATCGCATAATTTTGCAAAAAATCAGCCCCTAAACGCGCCATTGCTAACCATTCTGGTTTTGATTCAATATCGCGATAAAACTTACTAAAGATCCAAACTTGTCGTCCTTGTAACCAGATATGTTTGGTTGAATCGTAGACTGTACCATCTTGATCAAGGCAGTTGAAGTAACCGCCATGCTTCCAATCCGGGGAATGCTTTTCCCAAAAGGGAATGACATTTGCTAATAATTCTTGTTCATATTTCCTGCGATAGTGCTGGAACTGAGAGATGGCAAGCGCGTCTTTCATAGCAAAGATAGAATCCGATTCAGGGAGTGTTGCAGTGCTCACAGTTGGCATTACTGATTGCCAGAGGGAACCAGTTGCTTTTTCGGCAGTTGCGTGTATTGAGACACAATTTTCCGAAACTCTTCCCCTTCAATGGTTTCTTCGTAAAGCAGAAGATCAACCAAATGATCCATGAGAGGACGGTTTTCGCGGATAATTTGGCGGGCTTTTTCATAACAGCGCAGCGCGATCGCGCGCACTTGCTGGTCAATTTTTGTCGCCACTTCTTCAGAATAGTCAGGATGACGATTGGCATCCCCTCGCCCTAAAAAGACTTGTTCGCTTTGACCTTCCAATGCCAAAGGACCCAAATCAGACATCCCATAACGGGTTACCATTTCTCGCGCCAAGTTGGAGACGACTTTTAAGTCATTACTCGCACCGGCTGTGACCTCGGCATCGCCAAAGATTTCTTTTTCTGCGGCGCGTCCCCCTAAAGTAATGGTAATCCGGTCGATCATCCACGCCCGGGTGTATAATCCGCTATCGACCATATCTTCATTAAAACTTTGTTGGGCGAAACCGCCGACACCCCCAGCACGGGGAATAATTGTCACTTTATTCAACGGATCGGAATGTTCTAATAGGGTCATCAGCAGAGCGTGTCCCACTTCATGGTAAGCAATGAGACGTTTTTTCTTGCTATCCAACAGTGGATTTAAACTTAAGCCGATGGTAATGCGATCTAAGGCATCATCAATTTCTCGGTTAGTAATCGTGTCTTTGAAACGGCGTGCGGTGAGAATTGCCGCTTCATTGAGGAGGTTGGCTAAATCAGCCCCGGATAAACCAGGAGTTCTGCGCGCGATCGCTTCTAGCGAAACATCCGGATCAAGTTTTTTGTTGCGAGAATGAACGTCTAAAATTCCCAAACGTCCCTTATAACTGGGTAAGTCCACAGTAATTTGCCGATCAAATCGTCCGGGACGCAGTAAGGCTGGATCAAGCACATCGGGGCGGTTTGTTGCTGCAATAACAATCACCCCAGCATTTTCTTCAAACCCGTTCATTTCCGTTAATAATTGGTTGAGGGTTTGTTCCCGTTCGTCATTTCCCCCACCGACACCGGCACCGCGTTTGCGTCCGACCGCATCAATTTCATCAATAAAAACGAGACAGGGGGCATTTTCTTTGGCTTTTTTAAACAAATCTCTGACGCGAGAGGCACCCACCCCGACAAACATTTCTACAAATTCAGAGCCGGAAATGCTGTAAAAGGGGACCCCAGCTTCTCCTGAGACGGCTTTCGCTAAGAGGGTTTTCCCGGTTCCAGGCGATCCCACCAGTAACACTCCTTTCGGAATTTTAGCCCCTACTGCGGTAAAGCGTTCTGTTTCTTTGAGGAAGGTCACCACTTCTTGTAGTTCTTCTTTGGCTTCATCAATTCCTGCCACATCATCAAAGCGAATGCCCGTTTGGTCTTCCACTTGGTAACGAGCGCGAGATTTCCCAAAACTCATGGCTTGTCCGGAGGCTTTTGCAGAACGGCGAATAATCAAAGCCAGTCCTCCCACCAACAGCAGAATCAGGACACCATTAGCAATAATACCGGCAGTTTGACTGTTATCGTTAGAGGCTTCCACATCAATGGGAATGTCACTATTCCGCAATTGGGCGATTAATTCACTATTTTGCTCAAATAACCTCACCTCTCGCTTAACGGTTTCACCACTTTCCCCAACCATCTCAACAATTGCGATATTGGTACGGGGATCGAGTTCCACTCTTTCCACTTCTCCTTGCTCAATTTTCTGGAGAAATTGGCTGTAACTTAATTCCTCAGACTCATTTTGCGCCAGTGTCGGGGAGGCAAAAAAAACACTTTGGAGAATCATCCAACCGGTTGCGAGGGGAAGGAAGTAGCGGGAAATCGGCTTGCGGTGGGTTTTAGCGCCAAATTGTTTTTTCATTGGTTTTATCGAATATTGCAATATCTGGTAAGTGAGCAAGGGAAGGGTCAAATTATCCCTTTCTTTAGTCTAGAAAAAAAAAGACGTTTCGGGTCAACGCCTCTACCGGGGATTTAAACTTTTCGTTAGTTACCGCTAATATGAATAACAAGTTCTCTGGAATGAGCGCGATCGCGATGTTCCCATACATAAATTCCTTGCCAGGTTCCTAACATTAACTGTCCGCGATCAATGGGGATTTGCTCTGAGGTTTTGGTTAAGACCGAACGGATGTGAGCTGGCATATCATCGGGTCCTTCAGCATTATGAACATAGAGGCTGCGGTCTTCAGGGACTAATTTTTTTAAAAAGTTAGAAAGATCCGTTAAAACATTGGGATCGGCATTTTCTTGAATAATTAAACTGGCTGAGGTGTGACGAATAAAGACAGTACATAATCCTCTTTCTACTCCCGACTGTCCAACAATCGACTCAACTTTAGAGGTAATTTTATGTAAGCATTTTCCTGTTGTTTTGACGGTAATTGTTGTTTGATAATGACTCATAAATATTAAGCTATTCGTTATTTTCCCTTGCTACTGCTCTAGCCTGTACTTTGTTTTTCTTCATTAGTATCTTCTTCACTCTCTGCTTGTTCGTCTTCTTTTTCTTCCCAAGGAGAATCATAGTGGTGCCAGGGAATAATGGGATTATTGGGTAAACTTTCTGTTAAAACCGTGACATTATCAAGGTCGGGTTCAGGGAGTTCAAACCCTTCTTCTTGTTCTTGATTACCCTCCTGATCAGAAGAATAATCGTCATAATGAGGATCGTTGTCTGATTGGGTATTCATAGCTAAATTTACGACAATCATGAACTCGAACGATAGTAAATCGTGAGTACATGACAGACGATAATGACGACAATTCCAAAAGTGGAATAAGCAGCATAAGTTAACGATTTAGACTTGTCATCTAATCTTTGCTTATTTACATTATAAGTCTCTGCTAGATTCACAATCATCTGTAACTGGTACTCTGTTTTGGACAGAGTCAGGTAACGCTTTAACACCTCCATGTTGCCAAGATTGGGGGTTACTGCAACTTGGCGCGGTAAAAAGGCACTCAGTAACAAGCCAAATGTCACCACAAAGCCAATCATTTCCCCAATACTAAAAATACTAGGAATTAAAATCAGCTTGGAAATGGCAAGGGCAGTGAGTAACCCACCGCCATTCACCGCAAATAAGATATTAAGTTTTGTTGCTAGAAGTTGACTTTGTTGATGTTGTTGTTCATTGACGCGATGGACATCTTCTAAGGCTAAATCGAGGGTTACTGGATCTTGGTGAAAGGAGGCTTCCTCTTGGGTTAAGGCTTCGGTTACTGAGTTAGGAAGTTCTTCAGAAACAGCAGTCGGATCAGACATGATTGCTTGTTGAGTTAGTTACAGAGGAGTTGAGAGTTAAAAAATGGTTAACGATCGCGCTGGCAATTTGTTCGGTCCCATCTTTCTCGACTGTGTCAGGAAGACGAGGCGGTTGCGGAGGTTCCTTTAAGAAAGACCAACTGTCTTCAAAAAACGATTCCGGAGAAATAATTTGATGGTCAGCATAATTTTCAATCCCCTTTAGCAAGAGAGGCGACTCAGCAAACCGTTCCCGACGTAGGGAAACAATTGGGACTCCTACCCGTATGGCTTCTGAGAAGGTACTATATCCTGGCTTGGAAACCACACGCCCTGCTACTGGCATAAAATCCAGGGGGCGATAGTGATGGTCTGTGACCTTTAACAAGTTGGGAAGGTCAGGGGCTTGCCGATCAAAGGTAATGAATTGCCAGTCTGTAAAATATTGTAAATTTTCATAAGGGATTTTGTGTAACCCCAAGCCGCCAAAGGAGAGAAGAACCGTTTTTTCTTGGGGTTTCGTTAATTTAAATTGTTCTCGAATGGCATCGGCACTCCATTGGGGAATCCCACCAGTTAAGCCAACATCCCCGAGATTGGGGAAGGCGGTCATTGGTTCGTACATGGGCAGCCGAAACGTGCGATCGCTGTAACTATAGCCTTCACTCATCCAATCAGCAAGTTCATGAAACGCTTCTCCCCAGTCGCGATAAATAAAATCCCAACCGAAATTGGTAATGGACCAACAGGGAATGCCAGCCGTTTTGGCAATTTTTCCCGCTAACGCAGGAATATCGGCAATCATGAGGCTTGCCCCCTGATCGGTAATCAATTCTGCCTCTTCTTGAATAATTCTGTCTTCGTTTTTCTGAAGTTTCTCTAATTCTTGGCGGGTGGCGTCTAAATCCATTTGGATGCTATCGCTTTGGACCACTCCTACATCCAAAGCGCGATCGCGCTGTATAAAGTCTCCGGGCACATAGGAACTCAATAACCAATGGGGCACTTTTGTCACAAATATGGGCAATAACTCGGGAAGTAAGGCTTGGGCGGCTGCAGCAACAGAGGCGGCGCGGACAGCATGACCAAAGCCATGACTGGTAATGGCAACGTAAAGAACGGCACGAGACATAGCAATAACAAAGAATGAATCATGGATCACTCTTAATTTAACTGCATTCTCCCGTGAGAGAACAAAAAATGATCAATGACCCCTTTGGATCCAGTAATGCAGATCCGCGATCGCGGTTTGTGTTTCCGCATCAGCCGCGATCGGTTGTAACTCGGCAACTAAGACCGGGAAAATATCTTCTATGTCTCCTTCTCGATACAGCACTTGCAACTGCACCTGTGATCCCGCAGCTTCGGAATCTGGTTCCATGCCAATCACCTGAACCGTTTCTTTGCCCCATTATGGGAAAGTTGAGTTTATTTTCTAAATAGTAATACCAGCATAAAGCCGCTTCTTCTTCCGTATAGACATCGACAAAAAAAGAAAATTGATCAGCTTATTATTCGTTATTTGTTTGATTTAAGAGGAGTACTACTACTGACGATCATTAATGATTTTGCCGTTAGCTAAATAACGAATCACTTGTTCTGCACTAATTAAGCGTTTGAGGACAACTTGACCAATCGAACTCGAAGTATTCTTATTTTGATCGGGAGATAAAACTTCCACCATCAAGACATCATCTTCGACTTCGTATAAAACGAGTTTTTCCTCATTTTCAATTAAACAAATTGGTAAGGCTTGCAAGTAAGCGGATCGACGTCGGGCATTGACATTCCACAGTCCGCCAAACTCCCAAATTCGTCCAATTGTCCATCCTTGCGTAAGGAAAAAATACTTCATACCGAATCTTTGTACTCAAGCTTCAGGGATGTCACCGTTAAATCATACAGCGCGATCGCTGCAATGAAACAAGACAGAATTGAAAATAATGAATCTTGATCGCGCCTTAAACTAAGCGAACAAATTTCTTTTTCCCTACTTGTAAGGTTTTGCCAGCTAAGGCTTCAGCAGTTTGAAATTCAGCATTCACATCCGTCACTTTTTCCCCATTTAAACGCACGGCACCACCTTTGATTTGCCGTCGTCCTTCGCCACTGCTAACACATAAACCAGTAACATTCAGCAAATAAAATAGCTTTACGGGAAATGCAACGTCTGACAGCGAATATTCAGGAACGGCTGCTGCTTCTCCCGTTTGCCCAGAAAACAGACTCAACGCCGATTTTTGCGCTTGTTCTGCCACTTCTTTTCCATGATAGTGACTGGTCACTTCTAAGCCTAATAATTTTTGGCACTCCCGAGGATTTTCTGGAAGCTGATCCAAGGGTAAGTTTGTCAGCAGTTCAAAATAGGTTCTAATCTGATCGTCAGGAACTTTCTCTAATTTAGAATACATACTCAAGGCATCTTCTTTTAGCCCCACGTAATTATTCAAGGATTTTGACATTTTTTGCACGCCATCGGTACCGATTAAAATCGGTGTTAATAAGCCAAATTGGGGACGTTTTTTAAAGTAGCGTTGTAAGTCTCTTCCCACGGCAATATTAAATTTTTGATCGGTTCCGCCTAACTCCACATCTGCTTCCACGGCAACAGAATCATAGCCTTGCATGAGAGGATACATAAACTCATGAAGATAAATCGGCTGATCTTTTTCGTAGCGTTCTGCAAAGCCTTCTTTGGCTAACATTTGCCCGACCGTCATCGTGGCTAATAATGCCAAAATTTGGTTTAAATCAAGGTCTTTTAACCATTCGGAGTTGTAGCGAATTTCTAAACGTCCAGGAGTATCAAAATCAAGGATGGGACGCAATTGTTCAAGGTAAGTTTTGGCGTTCGCTTCCACTTCTTCCGGGGTTAAATGTTTTCGGACTTCCGATTTCCCGGTCGGGTCGCCAATTTGGGCCGTAAAATCGCCAATAATTAAAACTGCAGTATGTCCAGCATCTTGAAAGGCACGCAGTTTGCGCACGGGAATACTATGCCCCAAATGAATATCGGTTCCGGTCGGGTCAATGCCTAATTTTACGCGCAAGGGAGAATCGCTGCGCAGGAGACGCTGTTCTAAATTTTCGTCAGGATTATCCGACTCCGGTTGATTCGGGAAAATTTCTGTTGTACCGCGATAAAGCCAATTCAAATCTGAAGCCATAGAAGGTTGATTGTTCTGATGAGAATACCGTCTGCTTATTGTGACATCTCCTTGATCATAATCTTTGATTGGATAGGAAAATTCTGTTACTGTCAGCGATGATAATAATAGAAGTGTTACCCGTTGCTCGATCACAGGTGTTTCTAAAAAAGTCATTGAAAACCAGCTACCAATCATTCAAAAATATTAATCACGCCCCCTGATTGGAGGAGCGCGATTGCCTCTGGCAGCGAATCGAAGATTCGAGCGCGTTTTATTAGGATATGGAAAAGTTATCCCATTTTTGAGAATAAAGGCTACAAAATTCACCACAAAGACACAAAGGACACAAAGCGTTAAACAACTTTAACGGTAGCTTAATCTTTTGAAAATGAGATTAGAAGCAGTGATTAAGCTTAACGAAGCATGCCCACCTCGACCCGCTCAACTGTCGGTTCTGGCTCTGATGCTTGATTGGGCCATGCCTTGGCGTCAATTTCAACTCCAGGTAAGCTAGCGGCACTGAACAAGGGGTGTTTCTCGCCACTGCGAATCTGTTTCTCGAAATTGTGCAACACCTTTAGCCCAATTCCAAATAACATTACCAGTGCTGCCAAGTTCACTAAGGCTAATAACCCCATTGTCAGGTCGGCAAAGCCAAACACTGTAGTGAGATCCTGCGTTGCTCCCCAGATAATCAAGGCAAGGGTTAAAACGCGAAAGCCGTTGAATAGGGGACGATTTTCTTCGCTGAAGAAATTAAGGCTATTCTCACCCAAGTAATAGTTATACAGCATAGAGGTGAAAGCAAACAGAGCTACACCGATGGTGACAAAGGCTTGTCCTAAAAAACCAAATTGTTCAGACATGGCATTTTGAGTCAGTGTCACTCCGTTGACCTGCGCACCAGGTTCGTAAACACCAGACAGTAAAATCACCGCTGCGGTGCAGGTACACAGAACCATCGTGTCAATAAAGACACTTAGAGATTGAAGAATCCCTTGCTTGACGGGATGTTTGACGTAAGCCACTGCTGCGACGTTAGGAGCGCTCCCTAAACCCGCTTCGTTGGAAAACAGCCCCCGCTTCACGCCAAAGATGATTGCCGCCCCAATACCCCCCGTAATCGCTGAATCAAGCCCAAAAGCACCGCGAACAATAGAGGTGAAAACGCTGGGAATGCCTTCTAGGTTAGTGACGATAACCGCGAGTGACATCAGGAAATAGCCAATTGCCATGATTGGTACGATATATTCTGCCACGTGAGCGATGCGCTTAACTCCACCGAAAATGATCGCACCCAACATCCCCATCATGATAAAGGCTGTCATGTCGCGAGGCAAACCAAAGGTATCCTCTACCGATGCAGCCACTGTGTAGGATTGGAGCGCATTAAAGCCCAAACCAAAGGTTACTAGCAGTAAAACCGAGAAAACAGCAGCTAACCAGCGCTGATTCAAGCCTTGCTCGATGTAGTAAGCGGGACCGCCTCGATAAGTGCCGTCAGGTTCGGCTCTCTTAAAGACTTGGCTTAAAGTACACTCGAAGAAACTGGTCGCCATGCCGATTAAACCAATTAACCACATCCAAAAGATTGCGCCTGGTCCTCCCAAGGTAATTGCGACAGCTACTCCGGCAATATTTCCCGCTCCCACGCGACCGGCAACGCTCAAGGCAAGCGCTTGAAAGGAACTCAGGTGACCTTCCTCATGGCTGAACCCTTCCTTGAAGCTGGAAAACATTTGCCCCAAGTAGCGGAACTGAACAAAACGGGAGCGAATTGTAAAAGCCAGTCCTATACCAATTAAAAAGACAATCAGGAGCTTACTCCAAATGAAGTTGTTGAGAACATCGAACATTGGTGAGCATTCCTCTAAAAATTGCGAATAAATACTCCATCATCTTACATTTCACCTCAGGTAGAACTGTAATTTTAGATACCAAAGCATCTCTGCGCTAAGGCACGATGTTCCCTAGGGGAACCAGCGAGCCATCGCACTGATGATCCAAAAAATTAGCAAAGAAAATGTAGGTTGGGTAGCAATACTTCTTGTTTAGCGCGATCGCCAGCTAATTTTAACCGAGAAAATCGCCTGGTAGAGTGTTTTTTTTAACAAGCTCAAGTCTTATCGTCATGATTTTTAGTCGCTTCGATCAATCAGTTGGCTTCAGTATTAATCTGGTTACGTTAGCTATGTCAACAGAACCTAGCACATTCAAAATCTCAGTTTTAATTTTAAAGGGTTAGCGCGATCGCGCCACAGGCGGTACAAGCTCTTAACGGGACTTAAACAATAAAATTAAACCAAGTGTGGTAAATTGCTTATATATT
>CAZAYV010000074.1:0-19711 GCA_964489465.1 uncultured Dactylococcopsis sp.
CGACCACCGAGATCTACACTCTTTCCCTACACGACGCTCTTCCGATCTTGAGCAGCGTAATAATTTTCTGTGCTCCCGATAGATTTTCAATGGACATCTGGGTCAACATACTATTGGGAATCACAACAAGCGTTCCTTTCCCAGAGAGACGGATTTTACTGGAACGCCAGCCGATGGCTTCTACTCTGCCAAAGGTGCCATCTTGGAGATGGATATAATCATCGACCACAAAGGGACGATCAACATATAACAGAATCGTCCATAAGACTTGTTCGAGAACTTTCTGCGAGGCAAACGCGATCGCCAAACCCCCAACGCCAATACTGGCAATTAAGCCAGTAATACTCAGATCATGAGATTCTGCGAAAATAAAGATAATAATGAGAACAATTAGCGCATTAGCCACAA
This sequence comes from uncultured Dactylococcopsis sp., assembly GCA_964489465.1. Taxonomy (GTDB): domain Bacteria; phylum Cyanobacteriota; class Cyanobacteriia; order Cyanobacteriales; family Rubidibacteraceae; genus Halothece. The sequence goes on from CAZAYV010000074.1 coordinate 409, forward strand.
ATTTGATGAACGCTAACAGTTCACTATTGACATTATTTCTGCTTCTAAGGGCTAAATCCAGAAGATATCCGCCAAAAAACTGATTAAACAGGGTAAACGCCAGCAGACAAGTATTAATCGCGATCGCGCCACCGAGAAAAAACTCACTGATATATAACCACGTCGGTTTATCTGGGGTTAATAATAAAACAATATCCCCAATGGCAAGGAAGAAAGATAAAGCAATCCACCTCTGATAAGGGGCAAAAATTTGTTGATAGGCTTCTCGTAATTCGGAAGGGAGAAAACGAGAAACCAGAAAGCCAAGAATTCTAGGAATAACAAAAATAGTTGTGATGATGAGTAGTGTAAAAACTCCCACAATCACATAAATAGGGTTGATGGAGATCGGTTCTCCAGAAGTCAGTCGATCAACTTGATCAAATAACTCCAGCATCGACTCCGCAGCTTCTAAAGAAGACGAATCAGTCTCTAAGAAATTTTGGAAAATCGGAAGGAAATAATTGTGATTGGTTGTGCTGAACACAGTAATGATCTGACTTTGTGTCAAAAATAAACAACGAATTCCAGCATATTTTACAGTACCAATCTTGTTTTTGCATACTCCAGAATGCTTAGTTTGACTGATAATTAATTAGAGATGACTTCTGTTTAAGAAGGTGTCACCTCTGACTGAGCCATATTAAACCCTAATGCTTTTTTCTTCATGGTTTGGAAAATATTATAAAAGCCGTTGGCGCGAGAGGGGGTCAGGCTCACTTTTAAACCGGTTTCCTCAATAAAATCAGGAGAAATCTGTAAAATTTCTTCTGGAGACAAGTCATTTAAACCATCAATTAAAAAGGCAACTAACCCTTTGACTAACTGGGCATCAGAATCCCCTAAGTAGTGAACTTTCCCATCTTGAAGACTAGCGGTAATATACACTTGAGAAACACAGCCAGATACTTTATTTTCTGGATTTTTCGCCTCTTCTGGCATTGCTTCTAATTTCTTGGCATACCACAGCAATTGCTGATATTTCTGCTTCGGATCGCTGCGACGTTTGAAACGTTGTACAATTTTTTCTAATTTGGGAGGCAAAGCAGTAGCAGACATTTCGTTCCTTCTCAATTTATGCTTTTTATTGGCTAATCCCTTATATCATAACAATTTCATCCCCCAGCACTTATGACACAATTGATTCGGATTGGTATTATTGGCACTGGCTTCGCTGCGCAAAAACGCGCAGAAGCATTTGCCCAAGACAATCGCGCTCAAGTCGTTGCAGTGGCAGGACATCGCCCAGAAAACCGAGACACCTTTTGTCAAACCTATGGCATCACTGGTTACGATTCCCCTCACACGCTAATTGATAACCCAGATTTGGATCTGGTGGTTATCTGTAATATTAATGCTGAACATGGGAAATTAGCCCAAGCAGCTTTAGAAGCGGAAAAGCACGTCGTTCTAGAATATCCCCTGGCTTTAAAGCCTGAACAAGCGCAATATCTGATCACACTCGCTAAGCAAAAAGACAAACTGCTTCATGTGGAACACATTGAATTACTCGGTGGTTTACACAATGCGATTCGCGAGTGGTTGCCTAAAATTGGCAACGTTTTTTATGCCCGTTACAGTACGATTAATCCCCAACGTCCCGCCCCGCAAAAATGGACGTATCACAAGCAGTTATTTGGTTTTCCTTTTAGTGGGGCATTATCTCGCTTTCATCGCTTTACCAACTTATTTGGCAAGGTCAGTGCCGTGAATTGTCATAGTCGCTATTGGGAAAGAGAAAACCCAGATGAATATTTTGCCTGTTTAACTCATGCGCAACTCCAGTTTGCCAATGGCTTACTAGCCGATATTATCTACGGTAAAGGAGAAGTCTTTTGGCAACCCAACCGTCGTTTTGAATTGCACGGCGATCAAGGCACTTTAATTTTTAATGGTAATGAGGGAAAATTAATTCGAGGTGAAGAAGAAATGCCAGTTGCAGTGGGAAGTCGGCGAGGGTTATTTGCCAAAGATACCGGGTTGGTTCTTGATTATCTGAGTGCTGGACAACCACTCTATATTGATCCTACAGCCAGTTACTATGCAACGAGAGTGGCCGAGGCAGCGCGAGTGGCTGCAGAAACCGGTAAAACAATCTTTTTGGAAAATTAATCATTGCTGACGGTGAAGCAACGAGACAAGCTTGCAATTCGTTTCCTGTTTGGGGTGATCGCTGTGATCGCACTGAGTGTTGTTTGGCAAGGGGTTACCTCTCCCACGCCAGTCAAAGATTTTAACGTCATTGCCCCTTTAGAAATCAGAACGGAAGCGCAATGGCGGGCATTTCGTCGTCAACTCGCGATCGCGCAAGCCATGGGAATTGATGCCATTGCCACCGATATCTGGTGGGGAAAAGTGGAAGCGCAAGGGGACCAACAATTTAATTGGGACTATTATGATCGCTTAGTTGCAGAAATTGAAGCGGCAAACTTACATTGGATTCCCATTCTCTCCTTTCATCAATGTGGCGGCAATGTCGGTGATGATTGCCAAATTCCAATTCCCTCCTGGATTTGGACCCATTTTCCCAGCGTTTTCCCCCGCGATCTCCAATATGTCAGTGAAAAGGGCAATGCGAGTCTAGAAGTTGTTGCGTTGTGGGCGGATCAATTGGTAATTCCGCAATATCAGGAATTCATGGTTGCCTTTAGCCAACGCTATAGCGACCAAGCGCAAATCATTGACGAAATCCAAATCAGTCTCGGGTCAGCCAGTGAATTGCGCTATCCCTCTTATAATGCGCATGATAATTATCAATATCCCCATCGCGGTTATTTTCAAGCCTACAGTGACCCGGCAAAGGCGTCTTTTCAGGGGTATGTGCGCGATCGGTATGGCAGTTTAGACACAGTCAATCGCGCCTGGCAAACCCGTTTAACATCCTGGCAACACATTCAGCCACCGCAACAGCCGGAACAATTTGTTCAACAGCGCGACTACAAGAATACGCAGTATGGAAGAGACTTTATCGACTGGTATCACCAATCCTTGCTTCATCATGGTCAACAGATGCTAGAAACAGCCCATCAAACCTTAGGCGGGACGTTTCGTGGAATTCCTTTGGGCATGAAAATTCCAGGCATTCACTGGCAAATTGCCCACCCCAAAACACCGCGGATTGCTGAAATCACCACCGGGTTAATTCCGACCAACCTTAATTTTCAAAGTCCAACCACCGGCTATGGTTATTTGCCCCTGCTGCAACAAGTGGCGAATGATCTCAAAACCGCTACTTCCCGCGAAGTGATTTTACATTACACCGCAGTGGAATTATCGAATGGGCGCGATCCCAATCTAAAAGCCCATTCTCGGGCAAAAGATTTAGTGGGATGGATTGCCACCACTGCTGGTAAACTTGACATTCCTCTGAAAGGAGAAAATGCCTTACAAGGAGAACTCAACAACCCCCAAGCCTGGGCAAACATTGATGAAGCCCTTAATCATTACCCCTTCTCCGGGTTTACGGCTTTACGTTTAGCAGACGTGACCCAAAACCCGTTTGCTCGTCGCCAGTACCGACAATTAATTCAAAGTTCAACTGAACTAATCTCACCATTTAAGGAATAATAACTTTCAAAGCCTGAGGTACCACTTCAAATTTGGCAGGGGTTTCCACAGTAATCTCACCATCTGTATTGATCGGACGCGACTTTTTTGTCTCGATCAAAAACTCTTGTCCTTCTAATAATCTGACCTTTTTCGCCGGATAACGTCCTAACCATAAATTCGGCAGTAACTTAATCATTTCCCACCAATGTCGAATTTCTAAACTGTATAAATCCAAGCGTTGGTCATGAATTTTGGCATCGTGAACAATGGTCATCCCGCCGCCGTAATGGCGACCGTTTCCGATCGCGATTTGAACCGTTTTGACAGTAATGACCTCTCCCCGATGATGAATTTTTGCCGTGAAAGGGCGAGATTTCCATAAGACTTTGACAGCAGTCGCGGCATACGCTAAGACTCCCCAGCGCCGTTTTGCCTGTTTGGTGAGTTGATCGGTAATATCAACACTTAAGCCCAAACTCGCCACATTAAAAAAATACTGTTCATTGACTTTTCCCAAATCAATCACTTGCTGTTTCCCTTTCACAATGACTTGACAAGCCTCTGCTAGAGTAGAAGGAATGGCTAGCGTTCGGGCTAAATCATTTGCAGTGCCCAATGGTAGAATGCCAAGAGGTAATTGTGTCTCAACAATGCCTGCAATTGCTGCGTTAAGTGTACCATCACCGCCTCCGATAATCACTAAGTTAACTTGATCTTGGTAATCACGAATTAAATCAGGAATTTGGTGCGGATATTCACTACTTTTTTGCAGCAACGTTAAGCCCATCGCTTCCAAGTGATGTTTAATAACGGGCAGACTTTTTTGACCCTGACGAGAGTGAGGATTAACCAGTAGTAAAGCAGAAGGCATAAGAAAATCAGCAATAAGAAGTAATGAGTCAACAGATAATTTTAATTTGGTATCGTAATGATTTAAGGGTACATGATCACGAACCTTTATTTCGGGCAACGCAAACGCAAGGGCAGATTATTCCTTTCTATTGTTTTGATACCAGAGAGTTTGTAAAAACCGGATTTGGCTTTCCCAAAACGGGAAGTTTTCGGGCTCAGTTTTTACAAGAAAGTGTTGCCAATTTACGAGAAAACCTACGCAACAAGGGAAGCAATTTAATCATTCGAGTTGGTCAACCAGAAATCATTATTCCTGATTTAGTGAGCGCCTTCAACATCACAGATGTTTTCTACCACTCTGAAGTAACTGCAGAAGAACTTCGGGTCGAAAAAGCCTTAGCAAATAAATTAAGATTACAGGGAGTTAATCTTAAGTCTTATTGGGGGGCAACCCTTCATCATCTTGATGATTTACCCCTGAAAATTGCTGATCTGCCTGATGTTTTTACGCAGTATCGCAAGCGCATTGAAAAAAACTCAGACATTCGTCCCACCTTCCCAACGCCTGATCGTTTACCGCCTTTGCCTCCGGAACTGACTAGCGATGATCTGCCCACTTTAGAAGCATTAGGTGTCGAGTGGGTGTCGTCTGATGAGCGAGGTGTTTTAAAGTTTGTTGGCGGAGAAAGCGCAGGCATGACCCGTTTAAGTGAATATATTTGGAAAGAAGATTGTCTCCAAGTTTATAAACAAACCCGTAACGGAATGTTAGGAGCAAATTATTCTTCTAAGTTTTCTCCTTGGTTAGCGCGGGGATGTTTATCGCCTCGTTATGTTTATGAGGAAGTACAAGCCTATGAAGCGTCAAGAGTCAAAAATGATTCAACTTACTGGTTAATTTTTGAGTTAATGTGGCGGGACTACTTCCGTTTTGTTTGTCTCAAATATGGCAATGCCGTTTTTTATCAAACCGGTTTGCAGGATGTCAAAATTCCTTGGCAAGAGGACTGGCAACGGTTTCAACTCTGGCAAGAGGGCAAAACCGGATATCCTCTCGTTGATGCCAATATGCGGGAGATTGCCAGTACAGGGTTTATGTCGAATCGGGGTCGTCAAAATGTGGCGAGTTTTTTAACTAAAAATTTAGGAATTGACTGGCGCCTGGGTGCGGAATGGTTTGAATCATTATTAATTGATTATGATGTTTGCAGTAATTGGGGAAACTGGAACTATACTGCAGGCGTTGGCAATGATGCGAGAGAGTTCCGCTATTTCAATATTCCGAAGCAGTCAAAAAAATATGATCCCAAAGGAGATTATTTACGCCATTGGCTGCCTGAGTTAGGAACAATTCCTGGTGATCTCATTCATGAACCCTGGAAACTTTCATCAGACCAACAAAAAGAGTATAACCTTATTTTAGGCGTTGATTATCCTCGACCCATTGTTGATTTTATGAAATCGATTAAAGCGAATCAGGCACTAATGAAACATTAGCGCCATGAAACGATTAAGTTTAATGATTGATGGGAAATTAAAATGATGAATGATGGTGGTTCTGTGCTCATTGTTGATGATGAGCCCAATAATTTTGATGTCATTGAGGCATTATTAGAAGGTGAAGATTATAAACTTTATTATGCAGCCAGTGCTTCCCGTGCCCTGCGGTGGTTAGAGAAAAATCCGGTCGATGTGATTTTACTCGATGTGATGATGCCAGAAATTGATGGGATTACATTTTGTTCTTATCTTAAGAATAATTCGGATTATCAATATATTCCAATCATCATGGTGACGGCTTTGACTGGAAAAGAAGATTTAGCCCGATGTTTAGAGGCCGGTGCTGACGATTTTATTAGTAAGCCTTTAAATTGGATTGAGCTGCGATCGCGCTTACATTCCATGTTACGAATCAAGCAACAGTACGATAATTTACAGCTATTGTTGCAACGCCGGGAAGAAATGGCAGAGATTATCGTTCACGACTTACAAAATCCTGTCACTAGTATTGTTTTATCCTGCGAAATCCTCAAGTTTACCGATTTAGATCCGAGGCAAAGCGCCAAAGTTGAACAAATTAGTGTAGCCGGGAAACGGCTCGAAGAACAAATCCAAACTTTGCTAACTTTGGCGAAGCTAGAAACCGGGCGCTTAGCCTTAGATCCGACTGACACCGCTTTAATCCCATTTTTAGAAAAACTGATTCAAGATTTTATTCCGATCGCAGCGGCAAAAGAAATTACAATTACACCACAATTTGAAGTAGAAAATGATGTTGCTGCGCTTGATAACCATTTATTTTCACGAATTATTAATAATCTTTTATCAAATGCCTTAAAGTATTCTCCAAGAGGTAAAGAAATTAAAGTTAAACTCCTAGATACCCCAGACAAAATTATCCTGAAAGTGATTGATCAAGGAAAAGGGGTGAGTTCTACTTTCAAAGAAAAAATATTCAAGAAATATGAAACAGGGACTCAATATAGTAATGTTAACCAAACCGGATTAGGGTTAGCGTTTTGTCAGATGGCTATTTTAGCTCATGGCGGACAGATTTATGTTGAAGATAATGAACCGCAAGGGGCAATTTTTACTGTGGAAATTCCTCGTTCAGTAAACTCTGAATCTGATTAAGCAAGTAACGTAAACGAATCGGTTTAACTAAGCAATAAGTCGCACCAGCAGCAAATAATTGGTCTTGCATCTGAGGTGCTGATTGATTAGTAATCGCAATAATTGGAATTGGTCTGACAGTGATAGATTGGCGTAATGCTTGAATCAGGACTGTTTCTTCCCAGTCAAAACTTGGTAAATCAATGACAATCATGTCAGGGGGAGAGTTGTTAAGGATTGAGAAAATTTCTTCTCGGTTATCAACGGCAGTGACTTGATATCCCGATGCCTCTAAATAACTACAAGTTGTATCCAGTCTCGGTTGATCGCAATTAGCAACTAGGATGGAAAAAGACTGACAAAAATCAGTGATTTCTTGGGTCGATAAAGTCGAGAAATCTCCATTAGAAATAAAGTAAACTTCTGTATAGGGCAAGTTAACGTAAAATGTACTTCCTTTCCCCACTTCACTTTCAACGGAGACACTCCCTCCATGTAATTCGCTGAGACGACGCACTAGAGACAACCCCAGTCCAGTTCCACCATGCTGGCGATTGAAATCGCTGTCCAATTGCACAAAAGGTTCAAATAATTGAGACATTTGATCCGGTGCAATACCAATTCCCGTATCCGTAACCGCAAAAATGACATTTTCTCGAGAAGCGCTTTCATAAACCGTCAGTGTCACTTTCCCCCCTGGGGGAGTAAACTTAACCGCATTGGTCAATAAGTTAATTAAAACCTGTCGGATTCGCAATTCATCCACATTGAGAGTAGAAATAGACGTATTAATTTCACTCTGTAACTGAATTCCTTTCTGATAAGCCTGTTGGCGAACAAACGTTAAACTGCTTTCACATAAAGATTTAATGTTAGCTTGGTCAAAGTTTAAAGTTACTTTTCCCGATTGTATTTTGGCTAAATCAAGAATGTCATTGATCAGAGAGAGTAAATGTCTCGCACTAGTATCAATTGTTTTTACGGCTTGTTGTTGCTGTTCACTAATCCGATCAAACGATCCTTCTTTTAAGCCTTCTGACATCCCTAAAATTGCATTGAGAGGCGTTCTAATCTCATGACTCATATTGGCTAAAAATTGATCTTTTAAGCGCGTGGCATACTCTAATTCTTGGTTGGTGAGCTCTAGACATTCATTCGTGGTTTGTAGTTCCGCTTCAAAAGATTTACGATCACTGATATCCGTCAGTCTGACTAGGTAAGTTGTTTGCGTCCCAATTAGAATTTTTTTCCAAGCCACATCTCCCCAAAATTGATACCCTTGGCAAGTGACTAAAATCAGTTCTTCATTCCACATTCCTTGTTGAGCAAGGGTTTGTTCAATATTAGAAAAAGGTTCCTTATATAAATAATCCGCTTTTGTCAGTAGAGCCTCTTTATTCGGGGCAGCTAGTAATTCTACTGCTCTGCGATTACAATCTAGAACAATTAACGTGTCAGGATCGATTAAATATAAACCGTCAGTGGCTTCATCAAAAATGACTTCTCTTAATTCCTGATTACGAGATAATTCGATGACAGCATTTTTTTGATCGGTAATATCTTGAGCAATTCCCGCCACCCGATACACGTTTCCGGTTTGATCTCGAACGGGAAAAGCGCGATCGCGCAGCCAACGAATTTCCCCATCGGGTCGAATAATGCGATACTCGATATCGTATTCTCCTAAAACTTGTTTCGGTATCGCCGCTTTGACAGCTGCTCGATCTTCAGGATGAACCCAATTTAAAAAATTCCGAGGATTCGCTGCGAGTTCTTGACGAGAATGACCCCAGATTGTTTCAAAACCCGGACTGGCATAAACTAAGCGCGTCATTTTTGTGTCAATCATCCAAAACACATCATCAATATTTTCTGTCAATTGACGGAACTTTTCTTCACTTTCTTGTAAGGCTAATTCGGCTTGTTTCTGAACTGTAATATCCAAAAGCACACCGTAACGGATCATCGAGCCATCCGCTTGGCGTTGGGCTTGTGAACGCACTTGAATCCAAATTAAACGCTGAGACGGGGTAATCATCCGTCCCTCCCAACAGAAGGGCATTAGCTCAGTTAAAGCCTTTTGCAAAAGTGTTCTAAAACTCTCGCGATCATCTTTGTGAACTAAATTGACCACTTGCTGGAAATCAGCATAGATCTCTGGTAGCGGAAGTTCTAAAATATCCTCAGCGCGATCGCTAACATATTCAACATTGATCGTGCCATCTTGAGAATAACGCAGTCGATAAATCGCTCCCGGAATATTACTGGCAACACTTGCTAATTCTTTTGTCTTATCCTGTAAAGATTGCTCGGCATTTTTACGCTGACTAATATCAACGACAATGGCAAAAAAACAAAGTTTCCCTTCTGCTTTGACTAACTGTAAATAAACTTCAACTGGATAGGTACTACCATTTGCGCGACAATGGGTTGTCTCCAAATTGATTTGGGTCACTTCTCGATTCACCAAAGGCCGAACCAACCGCTTAAAATCAGCCCGATTAAACTCTGTCTCCACATCGAGAACTGTCATTGTCTGTAATTGTTCGAGAGAATAGCTCAAGTTTTTAGTTGCACGAAGATTCGCATATTCAATCTGTAAAGTTGTCTGGTTAAAAAGATACACTTCGTTAGGGCTCGCTTCTAAAATCTGAGCAACCTTGATTGCATCCAGTTCCGATAGATTTCTGCGATTTTCCGAGATGCTATTAAATCTCTCTAACATTTTTAGCCATTCTCATTGGTCACTTGATGATTATTAAAATAACTTAATTCTAGCCAGATGCCCGACTAAAACACTATAGGGAAAAAGCCCAAATCTCTAACTAGGATTAGATTGAACTCAGTTTGTCGTTACTAGGTTAAAATCAGGTTAACAGCTTTTTAAGGGAAGGTAATAATGAAACTTAATCAGTATCTCTATCCTCATGCTTCCTACCGTGGCACGATTAAGCCAGAAAACCTGGTTTTTAATGCGAATTTACAGGAATTTGCCCAACGGATTGGCTATATTGCCAACCTAGAAACCGCCGGAAAAATTTCTCCTCGGGAAGCTTATGAACAAGCCAATGCCCTTTGGGAATCTCTAGAAGCCTCTTATCATCAGTTAAAAGATCGTTAGTTTATGATTATTGTTCCCCTGGTTCTCCCAGGGTTAGTCAGTCTCAATTAAGGGCTGACACCGGACGGGGAACTTGACTGAATTGGCAATAAAGCAATATTCATGGGCTTTGGTGTGCAGTTGTTTGGCTTGCTCAATTTGAGCAGAATCTTGAATGACAACCCATGGTTTGAGAATTACTTCACTAAAATGACCCTTTCCTTGTTGGGTTTCGATTATCATTCCCACGGGTTGATCAACATACTGAGTAACAATAATTGAGGCATCAGCACATAAATGGAGATACCAAAGGAGATGACACACAGACAAAGCCTTCGAGCATTCGCTAACTGGTCAACTATTTTCGCCAGGCTGCACTAGGTTTGTTCTCCTTAATCCAACCCACCCCATACAAGAAAGCTATTGATAATAGCGCTGGTCTAACCACATTCTCACTTCTGATTCCGAAGTAAAGCTTGCTTTCAGATTAGTATAGGGATCATAAACGTCCCACCAAATCTCTCCGCGACGATTTGATTTTTTACGAACTTTTGGTTCAGGGGGACGTGTTAAGTAAGTGACTAAATGCTCCCACAGTTGATGCAAAGGCAGTTGAATTGCTTGTGGTTGAATTCGCTGCTTGGGATAAGGAACAATTTGATGGGAAACGAGGACTTTTTCATATAAGACACGGCTTCGTTTCATTGCTTAGCCCTCCTGAAAAGATATTTTTTTGAAGTTCTAAATTCACTATAGAGTTCATTTCAGGAAGGATCAAAAAGTAATCGGCATCTGTTCTATGAGTAAAATTGATATCTGAATTAATGCTTAAATGCCCGTAGCGTTTCTAAGAAAGCGTAAGTTGCCGGTGTATGCAGGGCATCTTTGCGCATTGCCGCATAAATCACGCGTTCTAGGGGAATTGGTAAATTGCAGGCATGGATGGTTTCTGGAATAGGTTCAGCCGCCAGACGGGGTAAAATGGCAGCGCCTAAACCTTGCTTCACTAAACTAATCATGGTCGAGTCGCCACGAATCCGGTAAGCCACTTCTAGGGGAACTGTTTCCTGTTGCACATAAGGCTCAATATATCTAGAACAACTTTGGCTATTGGGAAGAATGAGAGGAAACTGTGCCAGTTCTTCCCAGGTTAGTGTTTTTGTCTCTTGATGAATCACTGTATTGGGGGGTAGCAAGACAACATACTCATCTCTGAGTAATTCAAAGCTGTCAAAGTCGTTGGGATTGAGCAGATCACTTAAGCTAAGATCAGCATTCCCTTGCTGCAAGGCTTGTTCCAATTCCGTCCATTCTTCAAACTCGGTGATCGTCACTTTAATATTCGGAAACTGCTGCCGAAATTTCACCAAAATTTCCGGCAATAAATGCGTCGCCAGACTACGAAAGGTTGCCACTCGTACCCTTCCCCCATCTAATCCTTTCGCGTGTTGTGCAGCGCTGACAATATCGGAAAGATGGGTTAACACGTTTGCTGCATGTTGAACAATTTGTTCGCCCACGGGTGTCAGATGCGCCCCATATCGCCCCCGATGCAACAGTTGAACCCCTAATTCTTCTTCTAATGACGCGATCGCGTGACTAATTCCCGATTGCGAGACATTGAGTTCCAAAGCCGCTTGACTAAAGTTTTGATGTTGGGCAACTGCAACTAACGCGCGCAACTGAGAAATCTTGATATTAGGCAAAGTCATGATTCATCTCGACTGTTTTTGACGCTGGTAGCGCTTGATTGTAATTTGGATATAGCGTTTCCACTGGGCAAAATCTTCTGCATTCGGTTCAGTTTGTTGCCAGGCTTCCCGGGTGGATAATTTTTGTTGCCAAGCTTGGAGACGAGGATAGGGATCTGCAGCGACACCCAAGCGAAATAATAAAGGAACGGTTGCACCGACCACAATATCGGCTAAGTTGAGGGTATCACCGCCAAAATAGTGATTCTCTGTGAGTTGTGCTTCCAGAAAGCCTAAACCGGTATTTAAATCTGTTTCTTGTTCAGTCGTTAAGGGTTGTACTTCTGCATTGGCAACCAGCGGTAACTTGGGCATCAGTTCATTGGTCGTTACCATTTGCACCATCCTCATTTTGGCGAATTCAGGGGCGGAGTGGGGTGACAAAGTAATTTCAGGATAGCGCTTTTCCAAATAATCTAAAATCGCTAAGGATTCAATGAGTCTTAAGTCATTCTCAACAATAACCGGTACATGATGAAAGGGATTTAACGCCAGAAACTCCGGTTGATTTTGTTCCCCCCGTAAATCAACCAAGACAGGATGAAAGGGAATCTGTTTTTCGAGTAAGGCGAGCCAAACTCGGCGCGCAACAGGGGAAAGGGGATGATAATAAAAAGTCAGCATAATTTTCTCCGTTATCTGAGAGACCAATCGGTCGGTTTTAGGTTAAAAAAAATGAGCTAATCTGATTTTGAGGGGGTAAGGGTCGTATCGATGTAGTTGAGGAGATGTTGTTGAGCGCGATCGAGATAAGCGCGATCGTCATAAAGCTTGCTCATCATTAAGCCTCCTTCCAGCACAGAAATAAAAATAGTTGTCGTCATTTCAACATCAACAGTGGCTTGGATTTCTCCCCGTTTCACACCGCGATTAATAATATGCTCAATCATTACTTGCCAATGATCCATGGCTTGCTGCGTCCGTTGACGTAGTAAGGGATGAGTATCATCACTATCAACAGCTGTATTCAAAATTGGACAACCGCCAGCAAGTGGCGGATCTTCGATAGTGGCAGTAAAGACTTCCACCATCAGTTGTAAGCGGTTAATGGCATGACGATGAGCGTGCAGCACTTGGCGATGACGCTGTTCGAGTTGTTGAACCGCATAATCAAACGCCGCTAATGCTAACTCGTCTTTATTCCGAAAGTGGTTATAGATCCCTCCTTTTTTTAAGCCGGTTGCCTGCATGATGTCAGACATGGCGGTTCCCTTGTAGCCATACTGATTAAAAATTTCAGCAGCTTGTTCAATAATCCACTGACGAGTCGCTTGTGCTTTCGACATAATTAAGAAACCAATCGGTCTGAAATCAATTTACCAGATCAAAGACGATTGCTCAAAGGTATTTTTCCATCAGGTAATTGGTAAAGGTTTCTCCGCGACGACTGACACACTGCTGTTTCACTACGGAAAAGCCCATCTTTTCAAAAAAGGGCTTGGCGGTAATGCTAGCGGCTGTGACTAAGCGAGGGAGTTCCAATTGAGTCGCTTGGGTTTCAATTGCTTGGTAAATTCGACGACCCACACCACAGCCTTGATAGTGATGATGACAGTAAAAACAATGGATATCGCCATTGGCTTCTAATTCACCGAAGCCAATAATCGTTCCCTTGCAATCCGCTACATAGGTGTAATATTGGGAACAGACAGTTGCCCAATTGCGGAAATAAATCTGATCCGGTGCCCAGGCTTTGACTTGAGAAGGAGAATAATCTCGACTATTGATGTTGCGGACTGTATCGTGAAAGAGTTGGGCAATTTGTTGGGCATCACTAGCTTGAAAGCGCCGGATTTTATAGTCAGGAGTTTGAGGAGACATCTTGAGATCTTGAGGCTATTGTTTTTAATTATCCCCTCTAACTCGCAGCGATCGCGCTATCTCGACCATGATTACATCCCAATGGACTCATTTCAATTTTCATGTAGCCGTGATCATAGTAAAAGAAATCAAGCTTGATCACCGGTGAGACAGTTATAGTAAAAAAAATGATCTTGAATGATGACTTGATATCCCAGTGGATGTTGTCATGTCAGCATTCGTTGAGGAGGTCCTATGGCACTGGATGTGGTAAGTGCAGAAATTTCAGCGTTAGTCATTCTACTCAACAGTATTTTGACCAGCTTGTGTCAGTTGCTGGCTCTGTTTGTCATTGCCATTGGCGTAACCAAGGCACTGTTTATATTCCTCAAAGCCGGTTTCTTTCGCCCTGAAACCACAGAAGCTTTTCAGCACAGTCGCCTTGCGATGGGGTATTCTTTTTCCTTGGGATTAAGTTTTCTGATTGGGGCAACGATTCTCAAGACAATGATTTCCAGCCGCTGGGATGATATTGCTCGATTAGCGGCAATTATTGCTGTTCGCACTCTACTGAACTATTTACTGCTTCAGGCGATTAATTCATCGAAAGAGGATTCATCTCAGTCATCTTCACCAAGCTTACTTTCCAAACTTCCTTAACTTCTAGGAGAGTAGAATGCTGCTGATTTTAATCCAGTTCCATCAAGCAATTGAATAATTAAGTTGATGAAAGCCTGATCAATGCTTTTTTGAGTCTGGTAAGAAAAATGCTTCAAATCAATCATATCACTAACTTGTTCAAGGCTTACTTTTCCACTAGAGGATTGAGCTGTGGATTTTGAGTCTGTTCCACTGGCAAAATTGTGACATAGGGAGAGAGGTTCTCTGTTTCGACCCAACCTGAGTAATGGCGAACTTTAGTTTGCCTATCTGTAAGTTCTAGCAGGGTCAAATCTCCGCGCAGGGCATGATGCGTATTCGCCGGTAATCCGTCTGCATCGTTAAACGTGGTGCTCATCCCAGTGGGACCCCCACCGAAAAAATTAAAAGCAACTTCATCAAAGCCCCGTTGGAAATGATCACCGCCCCAATGCCATTCTCGTCCTGGCCAGTCAACGGGAGCAAAATAAGCAGGAACCTCCCAATTTCTGTCTGACCAGCTGGTTTTTCCTTCTTCTAGGGTAATCATAAATCCCTCCTCATAGCGAACTTCATAGCGTTGTTCCGAGGCAAAGAGAGGACTCTGCCAAAGAATTTCTAATAGTGCAGTGGGTTCTAAGGTTGTCGCTTCGGTTTCGGCGCTGGAGGTGGGGTAGAGCGCAATATTTTCAGGAGGTTCCGCGAAGACAGCGTACCGCCAGCAAGACCAACTTTCGGGACTATCAGGGGTTTGCCATTGTACTTGACAAATGCCATTACCGGTTCCTACCCAAAGCACTTCCCCTTCGAGCCAAAGTTGCGTGGGAATGGCACCGACCAAAGGACTATTCCGGACATGATAGTTGCTAACCGTCTGATCCTGAGTATCGTAACGAACGAGACCCATCCCAGGTAAGTAAGGGTTCCCTTCTCCTGAGGTTTGAGTGGTCAACCAAAGCAGGTCCGGATTTTGTTCAGAAACAGCAAGATCACTAATGATTTGACCTTTGATCGCTTCGGGTTGGATGATTTCAATTTCTTCTGTCTCGGGATGATAAGTGAAAAGCGTGGCTAGACCCGTGAAGCCTTCTGCTTGCGGGGCGGTAATTGACCACAGCAGCCGATCGCGCCACGGAATAGCCTTCAACGCTTCTGGGTAGGCTAAACTAAACCCCAAATTGGCATTTTTCACCTCTTCTCGGGTGTACAGTTCCTGTACCAGCGGTGTATCTTGATCCGGCGGCAGGATTTCAAACAGCACCCGCTCAGCTTCTTGATACTGTGCGTTTTCTGCAAAGGGATTGGGATCGAGGCGCGTTCGATATTGATAGGTTTTTCCCTGAAACTCAACGCTTTGATAGGGAGGATTGGCAAGTTGTTCATAAAAGTCCTCTCCCACCACTGGTTCTTCTGTCGATTGATACGTGCCCGGTTGCACGGTCCATTCCCCATTGCCCCGACAATAGACAAAATCATAGTTCTCGTTTTGAAAGCGAATCCAATCTTCGTTTGCTGTAATTTCTTCGGGCAAGAAATCAAAGGGGTTGGGAATATCTTGTTGGGCAGGAGAGACAAGAGAAACTCCTTCTGCTGGCGGCTCCGGGCAATTCTCAACGTTCCCCGTCACTTTGCCGTCTTGAGCTGAGGGATTACAAGCGGTGAGGCAGCCAGCCAGAAAAAGCGCAATGGAGTGTTTCATGGGAAAACCAATAGCAATGAAGACAGAATCAATTATCTCCCAAAGAACAGAATTTACGATCGCGATCGCGCTCTGGAAATTGCCAAGAATACGCAAAATGACTAACACCCGCAACTCGGGGAACTTTCCGCCGAATGGCTTCCATTTGCATTTCTAGCGGAGGACGATCTTTATAGTTTCTTCCCCAAAGCCCTGCCAAGGCTGGAACAACTTCCAACTCGGAATCAGCAACACTCATGGTTCGTTGCACCAAATCGACAATACAACTGGGACGAGCACACACCGCGTAGGACATCGGATGCCATTGTCCCACCTGATTAAACCGCGTCCACGGCTGTAAGCGAGAATCAAACCCTTGTTCTCCGACCACCCGATTAGCATCCGGGAAAAAGACCGCTCCACTGGGAATATTTTGCCCTTGAACCAAATCAGCCGCCAAGGAAAGAAAGTCGATGACTCCTTGCGCTGCATGAGCCACACTCAAGTACCATAATTGTTCTTGCAGGAGCGTTTGGCGACCTTCCAAGGTCATTTTCGCTTCCGTTGCTTTCACTTTCCGCCCTTGCCACAAGGGAGGTTTTCCTTTCGGTTCCATCTCAGTGACTCTCTCAACATCATTACGGGTAATATAACCGTTTTCAACAAAACGTCGAATTAAAAACCGTCCTTTTTCATTTAAAGCCCGATTGAGAAGGGTGTTGAACGCCGCATCGCTATAGATCCAAAGATTTTTGACATCGGTAACAACAGATTTCGTGCCGGTGCTGCGTGGATAACGAATATAGTCAAATAAAACGCCATCCGGTTCCCGCTTTAAAACCTGCGAGAGCATTTGTAGATAGTCTTGTCTGGCTTGTTGGTTGTAAGGATCAACAAAGGCTTTGGCGTCTTCTCCACTATCAGACAAATTCGTTCTACCATAGCCATTGCGAGCTAAGACCTGTTCCCGATCTGGACGTTGAGCATAAGCATAACCAAAGTTCAAACTAAACAACCAAGCATAAACTTTTAAGTTGCGTTCATGTCCTTTGGCAATTGCCTCTGCTAGTAAGTCTTTATCACTAACTGATGGCGAACGCAAAACAGAATCCCAAGGGGTGTTATTTTCCCTTGCTGGCAGCAACACCTGCCCACTATAAAAAACTTCTACATAAACTTCGTTATACCCGGAATCAACAATATGATCTAAGATTTCTTCCACTCTTCCCGGTAAGGTATCGCAGGGATAGAGTCTTAGCCAAATCGCTTGGGTTTGGGGCCAAGTTCGGTTTCGACACTCTACCAGTTGTTCGCCGTGGCGTTGAATTAAACTTTGATACTCTGGTTCGGCGTTCGTATCACCGTTAAATACCTGGTTGCGAAGCTGATCTTTCTGCGCGATCGCGCGATCATTAAATCGACAATAGTTATTACTTTGAGCAGCTGTCACTGGGGATAAACTTCCCGTTATTCCCACTAGTAAACTCGTTGTCAAAATTGCCAAGATTAGAAACCGGAATAAGCTATGCAGGGACTTCAAGGAATTAAACGGATTGGACATATCAAGCCATCCCCTTAGAAATAACGAAAGTGTAACTTTACCAACAAACTTTCCCCTCAAACGCCCTGCATAGTACAGTATATCAACGAGATTTTTAGCCAAAAACGCAATGCTAGGTTTCTTCCCGGCGTAAAGCCCGTTCCACTTGCGCAAACTCTTGAGAGACGCGATCTTTCACTTTTTGAGGAATCGGACGTGTGGCATAAGCCGAAGTATAATAGTTGGCTAAGGCATTGAGAGCGGTTTGCATTGTAGTAAAAGAACGCAGTCCAGCCACTTTTTCATCGCGACGGTAACGAGCGGCATAATCATTAAGTTGCTCACGGGCTTTTTCCCGAACTTCTTCTCGATTCGGGTTATCAACTGGCATTTCAAGAGTCGTCCGTAACGTTTCCAAAACGGTCAGGGTATCTTGCCGATAATTTCCAGTTAAGCCGGTATCAGCCCCACTACACCCAGCTAAACCCACAATACTGATCATCACCACTAAAGTAAAAGCAAGCAATCGTTTAAGCATTGATTTTATAAACATCCTTAATTCTCAAAAATTCTGTAGCCAGATTCTACCATTTTTTAATGGTTGGTTTCTGAACCAGATAGTTGATTCCCATTGACCAGTAACCAGTGGCTAATGAGTAACAAAGAACTAATGACCAATCACCAAGGACTAATGACGAATCATCTCTGCTTTTCCTAAAAATTTAATGCCCTCAACCGTATTTTCAAAGCGATAGGGGAGCACTTTCACCCCTTTTTTCATGGCATCTGTTAACAATTCAGCATATTTTGGGTCAGCGGTTTCACCGGCACTGAAATCAGTACAATCCCCGCGATTAATAAAATACAACATAACCGCATGAGCATCGGGGAGTAATGCCATCAATTCTCGTAAATGCTTCTGCCCACGAGTGGTGACTGTATCAGGAAACAGCGCTTGCTTTTGTTTTGCCCAAGTGACATTTTTCACTTCTAAATAAATGGGGGCTTCTTCGTTTCCTGTTAATAGAAAATCAATCCGACTTTTATTGTCTTTGCCATAGCGGACTTCTGGTTGTACTGTTTGATAACAATCGGCGAGATCGGGTAACAGATGATGTTCTAAGGCATATTTGATTACCCGATTCGGTAAACTTGTATTAATGCCCACCCAAGTCGGTATCGTATCATTCACTTGAATGGCTTCCCAAGTGTAGGGGTGTTTTCGCTTCGGATGATCGCTATAAGAAACCAGCACGGGGCTGCCGGGGGTACAAACCCCTGTCATGGGACCTGTGTTTGGACAATGGGCAGTAATAACGTTTCCTGAGTCAAGTTCAATATCAGCGAGAAAGCGTTTATAACGTTTAATCAAGGTTCCCCTTTGTCGGGGAGCATATTGATAAATTATAGGTCCAGTCATTTATCGAATCAGATGATGTTTGAGCGCAAAACTGACTAACTCCGCACGATTATTGGTTTCAGTTTTGCGTAAGAGACTACTGACATATTTTTCCACAGTCCGGGGACTGAGATGTAATTTTTGCCCCATTTCAGTGTTGGATAAGCCTTGGGTGAGAAGTTCTAAAACATCTGTCTCCCGTTGAGTAAAATGAAAGTCTTCTCTTCCGTCTTCGTGATTAGAAGACGACAGGGAATTGGCTTGCGGACTAAAGGCTTGTTCCGACTGTGTCATCTGCGATCGCGCTAATAAATTCCGAATCACCGCTCCCAACTCTTCCATT
>CAZAYV010000075.1:0-19491 GCA_964489465.1 uncultured Dactylococcopsis sp.
TGACTTACCACAACCCGTTCTAAGAATGGTACTAATTATCAGGGAATGTGGATTGAGAGTTGGAGAGTTATGTCAGCTTCCTTTGAATTGTCTTTACTCTGATGGCAAAAATCAGTGGAGAATTCAGTTTATGCAATGGAAAATGAATAAAGAACATACAATTCCTATTTCATATGAACTTGCTCAAGTAATTGAAGAGCAACAAAAATATATGCGATTAAATTTATCTGAAGATTTCCCATACTTGTTCTGTAGAAGCCAAAAAGGAAAGGAATTTAAGCCAATTCCTAAAATTATGAGATGCGAGAATTTCATTGCTTACTTAAAAAGATTAGCTGAAAAATATGATATCAAAGATTCTTCAGGAAAAAGATGGAATTTCACCAGTCATCAATTTCGGCATACAGTAGGAACTCAAATGATTAACTCTGGTGTTCCTCAACATATTGTTCAGCGTTATCTGGGTCATGAATCGCCAGAGATGACAATGGTTTATGCTCACATTCACGATGAAACTCTTAGAAAGGAAATTGAAAAATACCACGAAGCAAGAACGGTTAACTTCCTAGGAGAAACAGTTGAATTAGAAGAAACTGTTTTATCAAGTAATGATGACCTTGAATGGTTCAAGAAAAATGTCCAAGCTAGAGCTTTAGAACATGGTTATTGCGCCCGACCGAAAGTATTGGGTGACTGTGATATCCCTGGGTTCGATGGTTGCTATACCTGCCCTCACTGGCGAACAAATAAGAACTTTCTTCCTATCTTAGAAGATACCTTAGAGCGAACCAATAAAGTCATAGAAAAAGCTCGGAATTGTGGATGGGAATTACAAGTTAAAAAGAATGAACCTATCAAAGAGAACCTAGAAAAAGTAATTCAATCTTTAGAAGAAGAAGGAGAGTCAGATGAACAGGAAAATTGAAGCCTTACAAGAAGCAGCCGAACAAAAGAAAAGGGAAGCCTACGAACGAGTGGAGAAGGCTCTTCAACAAATGTTGAAGCAGAACCAGAAGATTAATTTCCAGACAGTTGCTCATGTGGCAAATGTTTCTACGGCTTATCTTTATAAATATCCTGAGATTAAACAACGCATTCAGACTCTCCGTGACCAACAGAAAAATCAACCTAAACCGAAGAAGGCTCCCTCGGCTTCTGATGATTCTAAGTCCGTAATTATCTATAACCTCAGAGAGGAGAATAAGAAACTTAAGGGTCAGATTGAACAATTTAGAAAAGCGAATGAGTCTCTAACAGGAAGACTTTATCAATTACAAGATACCAGTAATTTAGCAGAACGACTCAAAGCTGAAAACGCTAGATTAGTAGAAAAAAATCAACGTCTTCAATCGGAACTGAGTTCTGCTAAAAGAGAATTGGAAGAATGTAAAAGCGAGTTGAGAAATGCGAATCCCAAAGTCGTTTCTATTGATTCCTTAAGAAAAGCTGTTTCTCAAGAAGAAGGGTCTAATTCATCTCCTAACCTTCCAGAAGAAGAAATATCTAACCCTGAAGAATCTATTTATGATCTGATTAAGCCTCGCTTGAAAGAAGTGGGAATTAGACTCAGTAAAAAGTTGAATGAATTAATCGACTCCCTGCAAAAAGAAGAAGTGCTGAATGCTTTATCTGCGGTTGAAGAATACTTAGCTACTGGAAAACAGGTTAAGTCGAAAGCAGGGTTATTTAGAAAAGCCTTAGAAGAGAATTGGACTCCCAATTTAACGGATGAAGAACGCCAATTCAATCAAGTAAAAGAATCCTTTGGTAAATGGTACAAACTGGCTAAAAATGAGGGTCTTGTCCAAGCGAGTATGGGAACGAAAGAAGGGATTATGGTTTTAGAGCCAACAGGAGAATGGACTCCTTATGAAGAGATAGTTAAAAGAGGCTGGACATTGGAGTATTTAGAAGAACGAACCAATAGATAAAAAATTCCCTAGCTAATCTCAAGCTAGGGAGTAATGGCTTAACGTTGTAGAAAATGCTAATGACGTAGGAGGCTTATTTGATATACTTTGTGGACGTTGTAATCGACATAAAAGATCGTGAGACCGACATACGCAACGCGCCAATCTCTTGGCGTGTTCGACACGCTGCCTACTTATCTTCAAGTGTTTTTTAGCTAGTTTCTGTCTTGCTTTCCCTCGATTATTTGAGCCTTTTTGTTTGCGAGAAACAAGACGTTGATGGCGCTTTAATTCTTGCTCTCCTTTACGGAAAAATCGAGGATTTGACTCCTTGTGTCCTTTACTGTCTGTGTAGAAGTCAGTTAGACCAACGTCAAGACCAATAATCCGCTCAGTTGGCTTATGCTCTTTTTTGACATCAACGTCTATGCAGAATTGGCAATAGTAGCCGTCTGCTCTACGAACTAATCGGACACGCTTAATTTGGTCAGGAGAGTAGAAATAGATATCTCTGCTTCCAATTAATTTTAAGCGACCAATGTTGTTCTTGTCAGTGAAGATGATATGTTTCTTGGTGTTTGGGTCAAGCTTCCAACCAGTCGTCTTATACTCAACTGAACGGTTATTCTTTTGGAATTTAGGATAACCTTTCTTCCCTTTAATACCTGCTTTACAGTTTTTGTAGAACCGATTGATAGTTGACCACGCCCGTTCAGAAGATGCTTGTCTAGCTTGTGAAGTAATCATCTGAGAATAGCTCCTTTTTTCACTTCACCTGTCTTATGTTTAGTTTAGATTCCGTACATCCAACTTTCTGCTTCTTCTATCCCTAAACCTTCGCGGATAATTTCTGGTTCATCGCCAGTGAGATCAATGATTGTGGAGACCTCAGTTGTCACATCAGATCCATCATCGAGAATAATATCCACCTGTTTGTCCATTACATCGAATAACCGAGCTTTTTCATAACCCAGGGTGGGTAAATCTCCTGAATCATTGGGAAGATAAGCAGAAGTGGAAATAATCGGATTACCCAACGTCTTTAAAAGAGCTTGACAGACAACCTGATCGGGAACGCGAATCCCACTGGTTTTTCGTTTTGGGTTCATGACCAGTTTCGGCACCAACTTCGTTGCCGGGAGTAAAAAAGTATAAGTGCCCGGAATGAGGCGTTTCATGAGGCGATACGCATCATCACTGACGTGGGCATAATCAGCAATATTGGATAGGGAAGAACACAAGAAAGTAAGGGGTTTTTCATTACTCATCCGTTTCAGAAAACGGACTTTTTCGACTGCGGACTTGACATTCAGGTCGCAGCCAATTGCGTACACGGTATCGGTGGGATATAACATAATTGCTCCATCCTTTAACGCTTGCGCAACGGTTTCAAGAATGCGCTCTTGGGGGTTTTCGGGATGAATCGAATAAACAGTAGCCATGAAAAAAAAGAGATGAGATTGACCAACGGAAGTGCTAACCGTGTCTAGAGATGCTTTCTCATTTTAGTGGGGAAACCTTAACCAGATAGCCGATAACCCATCCCGCGAACCGTTTGAATGTAATTCGTACCTAGCTTTTTACGAAGATAGCCCACATAGACATCGACGACATTAGAACCGACAGCATAATGATATCCCCAAACTTGATCAAGCAATTGTTGCCGAGTCATTACTTGATTGGGGTGGCGCATAAATGTCTCCATAAGAATAAATTCCCGCGTCGAGAGTTCAACGAATTTACCATCAACAGTAAGGCGACGGGTGTGTAAGTTTAAGGTCAGATTCTGAAGTTGTAGGAGTTGATCATTGACATAGCCGTTATTATTGGCAGATACTCTCAATCGTGCCCGAATTCGCGCTAATAACTCTTCAAAGCGAAAGGGCTTAGTGACATAATCATCGGCTCCCCATTCAAGCCCAGTGACTTTATCCTGAACATCATCGCGAGCGGTAACAATGATAATGGGTGCAGAAAACCCTTGCCCCCGCAATGCTTTTAACAGGGATAAACCATCCTCGCCAGGAAGAGATAAGTCGAGTAAAATGAGGTCAATCTGACTATCGAGCGCGATCGCTGCTGCTTCTTCAGTGTTAGTGGCTACCGTTGTTATAAATCCATTAGCCTTTAAACCCTTTTCTAGAAAAGATGTAATTCGGCACTCATCTTCCACAATCAAGATCTGAGTCATCATGCCACCTCTGCATTTGATTTCCAAGGAAAAATTAAAGTAAATGTCGCTCCTACACCGAGTTCACTACTTAATTCCACAGATCCGCCATGCGCCTTCATCATTGCAGCCACAATTGCCAATCCTAAACCAGCGCCTTCTGAGGCACGAGAACGATTAGTCGCACGGGCAAACCGATTAAAAATACGCTGTTGATCGGCTTCAGCAATCCCCTCTCCTGTATCTCGAACCCATAGGCGGAGTGTTTGGGCAGAAACTGCACTCCCCAACTCAATCGTGTCTTCAAGGTGAGTATGTTGAATGGCATTTTCGACCAAGTTCATCAAAGCCCCTGTCAAACGCTGACGATCTCCCAAAAAAATTCCCTCTGCTGTTGCCGCTAATTGCCAGTTGCGATCTGCAAGCACCACTGCTTTACTGAGCACGTCTTGAATAAAATGCTGTAGCTCGATCCTCTCAGGCTGTAAAAAATAATTCTGCTCTGCCCTCGCTAGTAAAATCATGTCATTGACAAACCGTTTCATGCGTTCCAATTCATCGGATACAATCGCCAGCGTTTCCGATTGGTCTTGCGGATCAGCTGTCATGACATCAAGATGTCCTTGAATAATTGTGATTGGTGTTCGCAATTCATGACTGACATCATTAATAAAGTTGCGTTGTCTTTCAAAAGCATCTTGGACGCGATCCATCATGAGGTTAAAAGTACTGGCTAATTCTGCCAGTTCCCCTCTCCCTTCGACTGCTAAACGTTGATTCAGATTATTTTCATTAATACTTTGTGCCGTTTTGGCTAACTGTTGAACTGGCTTGAGAAGTTGATGACTGGCTACCCAAGCCAGCAAAAATGCCACTAGCATGACTCCAAAGGCAACTTCAATAAAGATACGAACTGCTGCCCAAGCTTCTGCACGTTCACCCGCTGTCAGGTGAACAGCAACAAAAAGCCCTGTTGGTTCATTGTTGATTTCTAAGATGTGGGTTTTGTAAACCACACTGCCCACTTCTGGATCATCGACTGATACAGTTCCGGCAACTGATGTGTTTAAAGTGATCCACTTGGGCAGTAATTCCGGGTGAGAATGAATTACCGAGGGCAATGGGGTGGGTTTTGAGTGATAGAGCTGATTTTGAAGGATAATTAAGTGAAAATTGTCATCTTCAGGAAGAGTTGTTGCTAAAAATTCATTGACGAAAGTGACCAGTGCCTCTTCAGTTTCTGGATTTTGGCTCTCCCATTGTTGATAAATTATCCGAAAATTCGCCAATTCTTCACTGAGATTTTCTTGTACCCGGCGATCCACTTTTGAAAAGAAAAGCACTTGAAAAAGAGGAATCGCAATGGTGAAAACTCCTAGCAAACTGATGAAATACAGCAATAAAATACGATTTCGCGTTGATTTGAAGTAAGAACGCAAAAATTGCCCAAAATAACGAAGATTAAGACAATTAATGACTAATTTCACAGCAAATTTTTTGAGGTCGGGAGTGGGAAGTGAAAAATTTCAGGCTTGAACTCAGCTTTTTCAATAAGTTAGACCCGTATTAATACGGAAAAGTTCCAATTCTCTTAGTGCAGGTCAATTAATAAGAAAGTTTTCATCAAACTTTCATGAATTCTCATGAACTGATTCTCATCTTAACTTCACTTAATTTTTATAAAGCTGCGTCACGCTAAAAATAGCGATGCCACTCAGCCATTTTGCTCGTTACCTCCTTTGATCACTGGGAAGAGGTTTAACCAACAAATCTCTCAACAGCTTCTGCAACTCCCATTACGCCAAACTCACTCATTCAAGGACAATCTACCCATGAAGTTAATGGTCTATTCCCATGATGCGTTTGGATTAGGCAATATCCGCCGGATGCTAGCCATCTGCGATTATCTGCTGCAAGCCATTCCTAATTTATCCATTCTGGTTGTTTCTGGGTCGCCTGCCTTACATCAACTCCGACTGCCTAAAGGACTGGACTATATTAAATTGCCTTGTCTCGGTCGCAATGAGGAAGGAAATTTGAGTGTTACCTTTCTCAAGGGACAATTTGAGGATACGCTTAATCTAAGAGAACAGCTGATTTGTACCGCTGCTGCTCATTTCCAACCGGATCTCTTCTTGGTGGATAAAAAACCAAATGGTTTACAAGGAGAATTGCAAGCAACCTTGGACTATTTAAAATATCACCATCCTCAAACTCGTTATGTGCTTCTGTTGCGAGATATTTTGGATAGCGCTCCGGCGACGATCGCGCAATGGCAACGGGAAAACTATTATTTCCTTGCGGAATCCCGCTATGACGAAGTTTGGATTGTGGGGAACCCGGAAATTTTCAATGCGGTAGAAGAATACCGCTTTTCGCCAACGCTGAAGGCAAAAACCCAGTTTATGGGCTACATCCGACGCCCGCCCGGTCTTCAGTCTCCCCAAGCGATTCGCCAAAAGTTGGGGATTACGGAAAAAGACCGCTTCATTTTAGTGACTCCCGGTGGGGGAAAAGATGGGTTTTGTTTAGTCGATACCTATTTGCAAGCCCAAACCCAATGCTTTTCCGATCAAAAAATCATTAGCTTAATTGTGGGCGGTTCCGAAATGCCCCTTGCCCAGAAGCATGATTTATTAGCACGCATTCGTCCGGTTTCCCATTGGCACTGGTTAGAATTCACCCCTGATTTAGCCAGTTATATGGCTGCTGCTGATTTGGTTGTTTCGATGGGCGGTTACAACACCGTCAGCGAAATTCTCTCCTTACAAAAGCGAGCGGTGGTGGTGCCTCGAATTGAGCCGGTGGCAGAACAATGGATTCGCGCCCAGCGTTTAGCAAAAGGGGGGGTATTGAGAATGCTGCATCCGCATCAGTTAACTCCACAGCGGTTGGCAGCGGTCATGAGCGAAGAATTGACTGCCTCGCCACGGGTTGCTTCAGATTATACGCTCGATTTTAATGCCCTGCCTCGCATCACTGAAGCATTCCTGCGTTTATTGGAGCAAGAGGATTCCTTTAAAGAGTTGCTTCAGCCCATTGCTGTTTAGACAAGAATAATTGCTATGACTGAACAATCACCTGTCATCGGTTATTTATTAAAAACGTTTCCCAAACTCTCAGAAACGTTTATTCTCAACGAAATGCTCGAATTAGAGCGACAAGGCATTGCTTTACATATTTTCTCTTTGCGCAAGCCTCAAGATAAGCGTTTTCATCCCAGTGTCAGTGAACTGAAAGCGCCGGTCACTTATCTGCCTTCTCTGTTACCAGAGTATGACCGGGAAGAAGAAACTGCCCTGCTGACAAACTATTTAGCCTGGCAACAGCATTATCCTGAGCAATGCCAGGAGCAGTTGCAATTCTACATTAATCGGCCGGAAAAAAAGCACCTCAATGAATTTTTGCAGGGTCTCTATTTAGCACAAATCATGCCTGAGTTGGGCATCGCTCATCTTCACGTTCACTTCGCTAATATTCCAACAGCAACGGCAGAAATCGCTCACCAGTGCAGTGGCATTTCTTATAGCATTACGGCTCACGCGAAAGATATTTACTTGACAGAACCGATCGCGCTTGATCGCGGAATGAAATCTGCTGAATTTGTTCTCACCTGTACCGATTACAATCGTCGCTATCTCAAATCTATTGCCACTTCAGATACTCCCATTGATTTGGCTTATCATGGTTTGGATTTGCAGCGGTTTCAATCGGATCAAACCGCGGGCTCTGCCAACGGAGACTGCCTGCAGATTCTCTCTATTGGACGTTTTTGTGAGAAGAAAGGGTTTCCTGATTTGTTAACGGCGTGTGCTCACCTGAGCCTCGCCGGAGTGCCTTTTGCTTGCACAATTGTTGGGTTTGGTCCTTTGCAAGAAGCATTGGAACTGCAAATTCAAGCCTTTCATCTTCAAGATCAGGTGACGTTGATCGGTCAGTTAACCCAAGACCAAGTGATTGAGCAATATCGGGCAGCCGATGTGTTTGTTTTGCCCTGTCAAGTCACGGCAGATGGCGATCGCGATGGGATTCCCAATGTTTTGATTGAAGCGATGGCGATGGAACTGCCGGTCATTTCCACTGCAATTTCGGGGATTACTGAGTTAATTGTTTCAGGGGAAAATGGGATTTTGGTGCCGGAAAAAGATCCCAGCGCGATCGCGCAAGCCCTGATTCAGCTAGCTGAAGATCCTGAGCAACGTCGTACCCTGGGGCTTGCCGGGCGGAAAACGGTCACTGAAAACTTTGCCCTCGAAAAAAATGTGGCGCAAGTGAAAGCCTTACTCCTCAACACACTGACCCGCCATTCGGCATCCCCCATTAACTTGTCTTCATCCTGGGAGGCGATCGCGTCATGAAACGATTAATGTTCTATTGTCAACATATTTTGGGCATGGGTCATCTCGTGCGCAGTATGGCAATTGTGCGCGGACTGACTGCTGAATTTGAAGTCTGTTTTATCAACGGCGGTCCAGCTATTGCCGGATTTGAAATTCCTAGCGGGGTGGAAATGCTGCAACTGCCCCCGTTAACCACTGATGCCGAATTTACTCACCTCAATTTACCCGAGGGCTTTGAAAGCTTAGAAGCGGTTTTTGACGCTCGTCGCCAACAGATGATTGCTGCCCTCCAACAGTGGCAGCCGGATCTCCTGATGGTGGAGTTATTCCCCTTTGGACGCCGTCGCTTTTCACCGGAACTGATTCCCCTCATCGAAACCGCTCGTCACTGCGGAACCAAGGTGGTTTCCAGTTTACGAGATATTGTTGTCACCAAACAAGATCAAGAGCGCCATGAAGCAAAAGTGTGCAAACTGATCAACCAATATTTTGACCTGCTGCTGATTCACGGCGATCCGCAATTTATGCCCTTAGAACAGAGTTTTTCTCGGGTGAGAGAGTTGCAATGTCCCGTTTATTATACCGGCTATGTTGTGCCCACCCCAGTTTCTGCAACGTCTTCCCCCAATCCCCAACCGAGTATTGTCTGCTCCGTTGGCGGCGGTCGATTTGGGCATGAGTTATTACGGGCGGTTGCTGCTGCCAGTGCAGATTTAGAACAACGGATTCCTCACCAGGTGCAACTGTTTACAGGACCCTTTGCCCCCAACGCCTTGCTTGAGGAACTGCAAGGGGTAGCAAAAACTCGCTCCAATTTAACGGTCGAGCGCTACACCCCTAATTTAATCCCCTACCTGCAACAAGCAGATTTATCGATCAATATGGGCGGTTACAACACCACCTTAAATGTATTGCAAACGGGGACGCGATCGCTGTTGCTCCCGTTTACGGGCAATGGGGATCAAGAGCAGACCATTCGGGCGAAACGGCTAGAAGCATTGGGTGTGGTTTCAGTGCTGCGTCCAGAGGATTTGTCCCCTCAGTGCTTAGCCGAAAAAATTGTGGATGCTCTGGAGACGAAATCGACTGCTATTGCCTTTGATTGCAATGGGGTTGCTAAGACAGCCGAAATTTTGCAGGACTTTTACCAAAAGTCCCTTGCCGCCTAACCTTAACGTTTTTTAATGGGAGAGAACTGATGAAACCGCAACGCATTTGCCTGACCACCTTAGAATTTCCCCCTGATGTCGGGGGGGTCGGAGAATCCGTGTATCGCATTGCCCAAATGCTCAAAGCCATTGGCTATGAGGTTCACGTTGCCGTCTT
Source organism: uncultured Dactylococcopsis sp. (assembly GCA_964489465.1). Taxonomy (GTDB): domain Bacteria; phylum Cyanobacteriota; class Cyanobacteriia; order Cyanobacteriales; family Rubidibacteraceae; genus Halothece. Next base: position 9,747 of record CAZAYV010000075.1, read on the forward strand.
TCATTCTAAACAACGTAAAGCTGATACCTTGCAGCGATCGCGCTGTATCTCTCAAGAACAAAACGGAATTTTAGTCCATCGTCTGTTCCCCGCCATCCGTTCCGAAACCCCAATTATCCAAGATTTTCTCAGTGAAGTTTATTTTCTGCTGGAACAACTGCATCGTCAATTTCAATTCCGCCTCTTTCACGGCTTTTTTATTAACGAAACGGGGTTTTTGACAACATTACTCGCAAAAGAACAGGGCGTTCCGGTGATCAATAGCGTGCGCGGGAGTGACTTGCACAAGCATTTGTTTAGCCCCAAACAACAGGGGCAAATCACTTGGACTCTTGCCCAGTCCGATTGGGTAACGTTTGTCAGTCGTGCCTTGATGAGACGCGCCTTAGTCCTAGTGCCCGAATTGCGCGATCGCGCCACGGCTTTCTGGAATTCCATTCAACCGGTCGATTTTGCCTCATTGCCTGTTCCGCCTCATCTGGAACGGTTGCAGGGAACAGTAATCGGCTCAACGGGACGTTTTCGCGACAAAAAAGGACTAGAAGTGCTACTGGATGCTTGCGCTGCCTTAGCGCCAAAAAAGGATTTAACCCTCCTGCTCGTCGGCGATTATGCAGAACGAGAAAAAACCTATTGGCAGCAACAAATTCAAAACAGTCCGATTCAGGATCAGATCATCCTCACCGGAATGGTGGATCGCCACACTGCCCTCGCTTATCTGGCACATCTTGATATTTTTGCTCTGCCTTCCTTGCATGACGGTTGCCCCAATGCCCTCTTGGAAGCAATGCTTGCGGGTAAACCCATTGTCGGTACCAATATCGATGCCATTGGTGAAATTTTACGAGATGGGGAAAACGGTTGCGTCGTTCCCCCTGGTAATGAGATGGCGCTTGCCCAAGCGCTAGAAAGGTTAGCGGACAACGAGCAATTACGCCAAAACCTGGGTCAAGCCGCTCAAAAAACTGCCCTCACTGACCTTGCCCCAGAACAAGAACAGTCTCACTGGGCGCAAATTTATGCACAGGTGTTGTCCGCTACTGAAGAAAAGGTTATTGCGCTCTCAGCCTAATTGTAATCCTGGAAAAGAAATGACAATGAAACCGAAAATTACAATTATTGTTTCTCCTCGTGAGCGGTTTAGTTATGCTCAGCAATCGCTCAAGAGTATTTATACCCACACAACAATTCCTTTCCACCTGGTCTATGTCGATGGCGGGTCTCCCCCTAGGCTCCGAGATGATTTAAAACAAAAATCCCAAGAATTGGGCTTTGACTTGATCCGAACTGAACACTTTCTGGCACCGAACCAAGCGCGCAATTTGGGATTAGCCTATGCGCCACCAACTGAATACGTCCTATTTATTGATAATGATGTGGAAGTATCGCCACACTGGCTTAAGCAGATGGTTGCCTGTGCTGATGAAACAGCAGCAACCGTGGTTTGCCCCCTGACTTGCATTGGTCGTCCTCTGGGCGAAACCATTCACCTTGCCGGTGGGGAAGCTCGCATTGTCTTACAAGTGAAAGGAGAGCAAATGCAGCGGCGGGTTCACGAAAAGCATTACTTTGTCAATCGTTCAGTCGCAGCGGTGAAAGATCAGCTCAAACGACAACCCTGTGAGTTTGCCGAGTTTCATTGTATGCTGGTGCGTCGTTCAATTTTCGATACGATTGGACCCTTAGATGAAAAGCTCTTGAGTACCCGAGAACACATTGATTTTTGTCTGCGAGTCATCCAAGCGCAAGAAACCCTTTACTGTGAGCCGAATGCCGTTGTGACTTATGTGCCAGATATTTTGTATCGTTGGTATGATTTAGCCTACTTTATGCTGCGTTGGAGTGATGACTGGGAAATGCGCAGCCTCAAACACTTCCGCAAAAAGTGGAATCTTCCCAAGAAAGATAAGTATTTTCGCAAGCGCTATCGCCGTTTGGGCTATCGCCGCCACCAAGCCTTCCTCAAACCTTGGGTGAAGCGAGTATTATTCGGTCATGCACCGCCGCTGATAATGAAGCCCTTGATTGCCCTAGAACGACAACTCAATCGTTGGGTGAGCACTCGTTATAATTCTCTTTACGCGGATCACGCTTCTTCTACGGAGGCAACAATCCAACTCTCCCCTTCCACTCAAGATTCAACCCACCTGGCATAAATCGTTTAATCTCATGCCGAAAAAAAAGAAACCGCAATCGATTGGAGACGCTTTACCCAGCCTCGGTCGCATCCTCAAACAATTTTGGCCGCAAATTGCTCAGCAAAAATCATTAATGGGAACCGCTTTTCTTGCTCTCCTTGCGGAAACTGCGATGCGATTATTAGAACCTTGGCCCCTCAAACTGATGTTTGATCGGGTCATTTTACCGGGGTTTCAGGTGGAATCGTTTGGGGTGGGTCCCATAGAGAATTTAGATCCTTTCTGGGTTTTAACCGGGTTGTCGATCGCGCTGGTGTTGATTTCTGCCCTACGAGGGGCATTTGCCTATTTCAGCGCTGTCAATATGGCAGTGGCGGCAACTTATGTCATGACTGAAATCCGAAATGAACTCTATCGCCATATCCAGCACTTATCTCTTTCTTTTCATAACCAATCCAAAAGTGGCGATTTAATCACGCGGGTGACTTATGATGTGGAACGACTGCGGGAAGTGACCGTTGTTGCGTTTTTACCCTTAATTACCAATTTGCTGACGCTGGTTGGGATGCTCGCGGTCATGTTTATTTTAAATGGGGAATTGGCTCTGATCGCGATCGCGGTTCTTCCTGTCTTTTTACTAACCACCCGTCAAATGGGGAATAAAATTCAAACCGTGGCGCGTCGTCAACGCAAGCGGGAAGGGGCGATGGCAGCCTCGGCAGCAGAAGCCATTAGCGCCATTCAAGTGGTGCAAGCGTTATCTTTACAAGGGTTGCTCGAAAAATCCTTTGCTAAGGATAACCAAAAAAGCCTCAAAGAAAGTGCAGAAGCTCAAAAATTACGAGCCGGGCAAGAACGGTTAGTGGAACTATTAGTTGCCATTGCCATTGCCATCGTTCTCTGGCGGGGAGTGCAACTGACCCTATCAGGAATGGTTTCCCCAGGAGATTTATTGGTGTTCGTGACTTATCTCAAAGTAGCTTTTAAGCCCATGCGCCAGTTGGCAAAATACACGGGACAAATTGCCAAAGCAACCGCGTCTGGGGAGCGGATTATTGAGTTAATGAACCAAGTGCCCGAGGTTCAGGATAGCCGAGGCGCAAAAGAAGCCCCGCCATTACAAGGGGCAGTGCGTTTTGAGAATCTTACCTTTGCCTATCAGCGCGATCGGAAACAGTGCAGCTTACAGAACCTTAATTTTAATGTTGAACCGGGACAACACATTGCCATTGTTGGTCCTTCTGGGAGCGGTAAATCAACGCTTGTTAGTTTAGTGCTTCGTCTCTATGATCCTCTAGAAGGCAACATTTTTATTGATGGTCACGATATTCGCGAATATACTATTGCCTCTCTGCGTCGCCAAATTAGTATTGTCTTACAAGATACGATTCTGTTTGGCAGCAGTATTCGTGACAACATTGCTTATGGTAACTCTGAAGCAACCGAGTCGGAGATGATTGCGGCGGCAAAACTGGCAAATGCTCACGACTTTATTACCCAACTCCCCCAGGGCTACGACACCATTGTTAGCGAACGAGGAACTACGCTCTCCGGTGGACAACGACAGCGCATCGCGATCGCGCGCGCTGCGATCCGCAAAGCCCCCATTTTAATTTTGGATGAACCCACCACCGGTCTAGATAATGAAAGTGAAGCCCTGGTCACAGAAGCCCTACGCCGGTTAACCCAAGGACGCACAACATTTTGGATTTCTCACAACTTACACGCCACTCGTCAGGCTGACTGCATTCTCTACTTAGAAAACGGTCAGTTACGAGAACAAGGCACCCATGAGGAGTTAATGCAACTGGACGGTCGCTATGCGCAACTGTATCACTTGCAAGCTGGAGATAGTTTTTTGAGTAAGGTCCTTTAGCGGATCTGGAAACGGATGAGTCAAGAGTTTTTACCGAATTATCTACTGCCCCCCCTTCGTGGCAAGGCAACCCGCATTATCCTGTTGCGGCATGGTCGCAGTACCCTGAATGAGCAAGGATGCTACCAAGGCAGTTCCGATTACTCTAAACTCAATGATCAAGGTCGTCGTGCCTCGCAAGCAATGGGTCAATTTTTGAGGGATTGTTCCCTGGATGCAATTTATGTCAGTCCCCTGCAACGGGCTCAAGAAACCCTGAGTGCTTTACTGCCTGAGCTAAAAATACCACCGCCAACGCTTAAAACTTCCCCCTTATTACGAGAAATTGACTTACCCGCTTGGGAAGGGCGATCTTATCAAGCTGTGCGGACTGAAGATCCTGAACGTTATCGCTGTTGGCAAGTGCAACCGGATCAGTTACAAATGCTAGACAGTCACCGGTGTTTATTTTATCCCGTATTAGCGTTATATCAAAGAATTCAGGAATTTTGGCAGACGATTTTACCGTGGCATCGCACAGAAACCTTGCTCATTGTTGGGCATGGCAGTACCAATCAGGCATTAATCAATACGGCTTTGGGGATTTCCCCTCGCTATCACCACTGCTTTCAACAAACCCATAGCGGTCTCACGGTGTTCGATATTCTAAGGCCAGGCTGGAGTCAGATGCATGTTCTCAACTTCACCCTCGATCCAGGTTTGCCAAAACTCAAAGCCGGTAAGCAAGGAGTGCGGTTGCTGCTGTTACCGTTTCATCCTGATTTTCCTTCTCAGCCAAGGCTGTTGGCGCCATTCAACTCAGTCTCCATTCAGGAAATTATCGGGGAAAATTGCGACCTCCTGCAACAGTTAGCACAAGCGCATCTAGAAGCAATCGTCAGGATATTCCAAGGATCACAGTTGTCCCTAAGAGCATTGCCCCCCTTGCATCAGAAAGAATTAAGAACGGTTTGCGCGATCGCGCTGCCGTCTAAATTGAGTCGTTTGTTGTCACAACTCTTCCCCTTTCCTCATCCCGTGCAGTTATTCCCGAATACATTCAGTGTTGTCCATTACCCCAGTTCCCAAACTTCCCCAATCTTGCAAGCCATGAACGTGACATCCTCCTACGGGATTTTCGTTGCTAAACTATGATTGATGGGAGATAACACACGCGCTGGTAGAGGTGTGGAATCGTCAACGGTAACCATGACAAAAATTGTCTATTTTGATTGTCCAACTGGTATCGCTGGGGATATGTGTTTAGGGGCGTTAGTGGATGCCGGTGTTCCCATCGACTATCTCCAATCTCAATTGCAACAGTTGGACATTAGTGAAGAGTATAATTTATCCACTTATTCCCTCTCTCACAACGGGCAAGTCGCAACAAAAGTTGACGTTCAGCTAAGAACAACTACGCCGCCGCATCGCCATCTCCCTGACATTGAAACCCTGATTCAAAATGCCAATCTTCCCCCGCAAGTCGAAACATGGAGTTTAGCCGTTTTCAAAGAACTTGCCATTGCTGAAGCCGCTGTACATGGGGTATCGCCTCATGAGGTGCATTTCCATGAAGTGGGGGCAACCGATGCCATTATTGATATTGTTGGCACTTGCTTAGGCTTATATTGGCTCGATGTAGACGCCATTTACTGTTCTGCCCTCCCCACAGGCGGCGGCAGTGTCAAAGCTGCCCACGGGCGTTTACCCGTGCCGGTTCCTGCCGTGGTTAAATTATGGGAGACGCGACAGGTGCCTGTATATAGCAATGGCATTCAGAAAGAATTAGTCACTCCTACCGGCGCAGCGTTAGTCGTGACTCTCAGTCAAAAATTTGGTAATGCCCCAGCGATGACGGTGCAAAAAGTGGGTTTAGGGGCAGGAACTGCCAGTTTACCCCTTCCCAATATTCTCCGTTTATGGCTCGGAGAAACAACCACAACGGAAAATTTAGAAACCGTTGCTGTCTTAGAAACCCAAATTGACGATCTCTCGCCACAAGTTTTAGCCTACTCTCAAAAATTACTGTTTAAGGTTGGGGCTTGGGATGTCTTCACGCAAGGGATTACGATGAAAAAATCTCGCTTAGGAACCTTAGTCACTGTGATTTGTCCGGTGGATAAAATTCCTGAGTGTGAAGCAATTTTATTTCGGGAAACCACCACCCTTGGCATTCGTCGGCAAATTCAAAATCGTCGTGCCCTCCAACGAGAAATGAAAGCTGTAAGCACTCCCTATGGTGAGATTCCGATTAAAGTTGCTTTCTTAGAGGAAAAAGTAATGAACGTCCAGCCCGAATACAAAGACTGTGTGAAAATCGCTCAACAGTATCAAGTGCCCTTAAAAGTGGTTCAAGAAAGCGCGATCGCTGCTTATGATCAGCAAAAATAAACCCTAATTCAGTTATTGGTTACTCTCAACAATGAAGCAACCAATAACCAGTTAAACCTCTGTGTTTTCCTCTTTCTTCTCTAACTCAACACCCGACTTAGAATCTTGTTGCTGTTCTCGTCTTTCACGCTGTTTACGATCTGCTCTGACCACATCTTCTAACACCGATCGCGCTTGTTCCATCTTCTCTAAATTGCTGCGATAGAGATCTAAATCTTTATCTACTTTTTCTTTCGGTAAATTCAGGGCTTGACAGCAATTTGCTAAAATTTCTTCTCGTTTCTGATCATCATTAACAATCTCCGGATTCGCTTTCTCTAGGAGAGTATAGACGCCAATGATAAACAAACGACTGTACTTAAAGCGAGGGTTATCTTTAATTCCTGTTAAAAGTTCGTTTAACTCTCCGGCGTCCTCTAAAGGCTTCAACTCACATAACCAAGCTGTGACTGCTTCTCCAGAATGATGATCGGCAAGCGATTTTACCCGTTCTGCATCCTGCCGATACTGCTGGGGATCACTTTCAACTGCTTTGCAAATCGCATTAAAAATCGATTCTTTATCTTTTTCCGGTTGATAACCTTGCATGAAGGTGTCAAAAACAGTTGTTACCCCTAAGGCATAAATCGGGTCATACTTGAAATCAACATTCACCGTTAGCAGGTGCATTTCCACCAATAATTCCTCAATCACTCGGCGGTAGATTGAGTTCAGAGGACGGGTATGGAGTGTATAGAAGGTCCGTTTAGTATCAGAAAGAGTACGAAGAGTATCCACAGATTTTATGTCAGTTTCTTTAATTATAGACAGGTTGTTTATTCTAACCATTGTCTCGTTTCTAAGAAAATTTGCCAAGTCCCCCCTTAGTAATAGATAATGATCGTCACTTTTCTTAAGACATTAGGGATTCAGCGTTCTTTGACGGTTAACACCAACAAGCGTACTGCCCGATTAAAAGACTGACTGAGTTCACTTTGGAGATGAACTGCTGCAATCATCTTTATTTTCTGCCATCCCCATTAATGTTAAACATTATTACTGATTGACTGGAAGGGGGTTAGATTTGGCATTGATTAATCACGACATCATCAGGGATTGAATGGGTTTTATCTCTCATTTTATTACGACAATTGCCACTCAATTATCTAACGATTTGGGTTGGTCTTTTTCGCGATAAAAACAGATAGTTTTGATCAAACAAATTCTGATTTTTTGCTTTCTTAAAACATTCCTTGAAGGACTGAGCCATCTATAAAATATAGGGAATTAAAGCCAATAAACCCCCTTAGTGGGGGGCTTATCGTAATTGTAGCAATGAAGTCAGCGGTCATGAGATGCTTCTTGTCCTAAGTGTATGGACCGTTTACAACTTACCTTTTTTGGTTCCAATTCACCCAGTCTTGAGGTTTCAGGAAGACATTATACAGTTCCGCTTCCGGTGTATTGGGTTCAGGGTGATAGCAGTATTCCCAACGTACCAGTGGCGGTAATGACATTAAAATTGATTCAATGCGCCCTTTAGTTTGCAAACCAAAAATCGTGCCGCGGTCATAAACCAAATTAAATTCCACATAGCGTCCGCGGCGATAGAGTTGGAAGTTCCGTTCCCGTTCGCCATAGTCAATGCTACGACGTGCTTTGGCAATCGGTGTATAAGCAGGTAAAAACGCATTACCACAGTCTTGAACAAAGGCAAATAAGTCTTCCCAATTTCGCGGTTCAATTGCTCCTAATTCACTGCTATATTGTCCCGCTTTCCCATCGGGATCGGGTCCGCGATAGAGTTCTCCTTGACCATCTTGATAATCAAAAAAGATACCGCCAATCCCGCGATTTTCTTGGCGATGTTTGATGTAGAAATACTCATCGCACCACCGTTTAAAAATAGGGTAATATTCTTGATGATGATGATCGCAGCTGTTTTTTAGTGTCTGGTGAAAATGAACGGCATCTTCGGCGAATGGGTAATAGGGGGTTAAATCAGCGCCCCCACCAAACCACCAAACCGGACCGGCTTCAAAATAGCGATAATTGAGGTGAACGGTTGGTACATAAGGATGGCGGGGGTGTAACACCATAGAGGTTCCCGTGGCAAAAAATTCATGTCCTTCTGCTTCGGGACGTTGTTTCAAAATGGAGGAAGGAAGTTGAGTGCCAAAGACCTCGGAAAAGTTAACCCCACCTTGTTCAAATAAATCGCCTTCTTTGATCACGCGCGATCGACCGCCACCGCCTTCTTCCCGTTCCCAACTATCTTCTCGGAACCTTTGACCACTGCCATCCAACGCTTCTAAACGACTACAAATGTCATCTTGTAGCGTCATCATAAATTTTCTCACGCGAGCTTTTGCATCTTCGGGCGGCACGAATTGATTTTTAGCAGCGCTAACTTCAGTATCTTTTACACTCATGACTTTAATGACTAATAAATTTTTACAAACTATTCTTGAGCAATGTACTCAAAACAAGCTAATTTTCCTAAAATAGGATACTTGCCTGGGCGTAATGGATCAGGAGATATGTTGTGATTCTTAATTTTTCGTTTAAGTTCATCGCAAAAAAGGAACGAATTTGCTGCCAGTTTTCCCTTTACAAAACCTATCGGGTACTCAGCAATGCACCGGTGGACGTTTTGTGGGAAAAACTGATTAACCTCGGAGATGTATCTTGGAATCCCCTGCTCGATCATACCAATGCCCCTCAGGGGTTACGAGCGAAACCCGGTTTGATTTATCAAGCGGTAACGCGACTGATGCCAATTCCGATCCGCGTCTTTGTGGAAAAAGTCAATCCCGGTGAATTCTTGAGTTTACGAGTCCTGGCAATCCCAGGATTAGAAAATCGCGTGACTTATCAGGTAGAATCAACTCTGATTGGCACTTATGTTTCTTGTTCTATTACGCTACGGGGCTGGTTATCACCATTTTTGTGGTGGATGATTCGTCCTTATGCTTCGCGAGTGGTGCGAGAACTAGCGCAATCGGCTGAATCCGCGCAACAAGTTAGCTAGGGATGTCCATTGCGATGATCATTGGTGTAGTGAATGCGGGTTCCGGCCCACATTAGTTTTTCTCGTAAGGTGTGATAGAAAGAATGATCTTCCCGTAGAATAATATATTTCGCTAAGCAATTCGCCATGGTCACAGATACTCGTTGTCCCGGCCAAATGGTTGTTCCCAGTGAGCCATCAGTCCAGAGTTTGGTAGAAGGTTCAGTTTCTTCTAGGGGCCAAACATTGACCACTGAACCCGGAGGAAGCACTAAAGGGCGACTGGAAAGACTGAGGGGGCAAATCGGCGTGACTACCATCGCTTCCATGCCCGGATGAACAATGGGACCATTGGCTGAGGCGGTGTAACAG
>CAZAYV010000076.1:0-19202 GCA_964489465.1 uncultured Dactylococcopsis sp.
TTGGTCATTGGTCATTGGTCATTAGGGAATAGGCAATAAAAAATTCTCCTGGTCTCCTGGTCTCCCTGGTCTCCCCCCAGAGTTGACTCGCTGATATGATCGCTATTGTTAAGGTCAACACAGCAACGACAATGTCAAGACGGGTTCCGAAGCTATGGTATCATCAGGGAACACTTTTACTGCATCCACCGCCACAGGGGAAAAGTTGGATTGATTTTGCCACCTGGGATGATCGCGTGGAAAAGTTTCGGATTCCAGCAATTCATTATCGCCCGTTAGTGGAAACCTTACAAAGTGAGGACATTAATTTCCTAGACGAGGCGAAAGACTTTCAGTCCTTAGCGTTAAATTCTCGCTTTGAAATGACCCCTTATCCCCATCAAGCAGAAGCTTTAGCGGGATGGAAAGCAGCAGGGAGACAGGGAATTGTTGTGTTGCCGACAGCTGCCGGAAAAACCTACCTAGCGCAGTTAGCGATGGAAGCGACACCCCGTACCACATTGATTGTCGTTCCCACCTTAGATTTAATGCACCAGTGGTACGCCCAACTCGAAGCAGCATTTCCCGATGTAGAAGTCGGGCTATTAGGAGGAGGATCGCGCGATCGCAGCGATATTTTAGTGGCAACCTATAACAGTGCTGCTATTCATGCGGAAGCCCTGGGGAATCGCTATGCCTTTTTAATTTTTGATGAATGTCATCATCTCCCCACCGACTTTTATCGGGTCATTGCAGAATACGCGATCGCGCCCTATCGCTTAGGGCTAACGGCAACGCCAGAACGTTCTGATGGCAATGAGCGCGATTTAGAAGCCCTCATTGGTTCGGTTGTCTATCGAAAAACGGCAAAAGAATTATCCGGTGAGGCTCTCGCCAGTTATAAAACCGTTGAAATTAAAGTTAAATTATCCCCCAAAGAAAAAGAAATTTATCAAAGCGCGATCGCGCTTCGGAATCAATTTTTAAAGCAGAAACGGATCTCTTTAAGTAACTTAAAAGGGTGGCAATTATTTGTAAAAGAAAGTGCGCGCAGCCAAGAAGGAAGACGCGCTATGTTAGCCCATCGACAAGCCAAAGAAATAGCCTTAGGAACGGATAGTAAGCTACGAGTTCTAACTGAATTAATTACTAAACATTCTCCCGAAACCATCTTGATTTTTACTAACGATAACGCTACTGTTTATCGGATTTCTCAAGACTTTTTAATCCCCGCTATTACCCATCAAACCCCCGTTAAAGAACGCCATTTTATTCTGCAACAATTCAAATCAGGAATCTATAAAACCCTGGTTGCTTCTCATGTTCTTAATGAAGGGGTTGATATTCCCGATGCAAGAATTGCCATTATTCTCTCAGGAACCAGTTCCGCTCGGGAATATATCCAACGTTTAGGTCGCGTTTTGAGAAAAGGGAAAACGAAAGACAAACAAGCCATCCTTTACGAAGTAATTGCCGAAGAAACCAGTGAAGAACGAACCTCCGAACGCCGACGGGGTGAGCCCACTTCAAAACCCGGACAATTGGAAATATTTCCTTCACCAAAACCAAAGGCTCCTTTTACTCCAAAAGCAGCAGAAGAAGGTGAACGCTATGACACATAATAGGTCAATGTTTAAGACTAATTAATTTTGATTAAGAAAAAAAATAAACGATATTTGATTCTCTTTTCTGTGACAAAGCAAACAAACACTGTAATAATTCTAAGGTTTAAAATATGGAAAAAGCGTAAAGGAAACGGTGCCATGACACAAGTGCTTTGCTTAGGGGAAATTTTATACGATTATTTGGCCCAGGAAGCCGGGAAATCAATGGAAAACGTCAATAATTGGATTGCTTATCCAGGAGGGGCACCGGCAAATGTGGCAACGGCGCTTGTCAAACTCGGAACATCGGCCGGCTTTATTGGTTGCATTGGTAAAGACGAAGCCGGGCAATCTCTAAAACAACTTTTGTTAGACATTGGGGTGAACTGTCAAGGGATTCAAGAACACCCCACTGCCCCCACGCGACAAGTTTATGTAACCCGCTCTCTAGAAGGCGATCGCGCTTTTGCTGGTTTTGGCGATCAGCCGACCGATCAGTTTGCGGATGCCTTCCTCGATGCCGATCAACTCCCCATTGCCTTATTTGAACAAGCCCAGTTTTTAGTCATCGGTACCTTAGAACTCGCTTATCCCACGACGCGCAAAGCTATCTTTCGCGCCCTCGATTTAGCGAATACCTATAACTTGAAAGTATTGGTGGATATTAATTGGCGACCGATGTTCTGGCCGGATCCTGACGCTGCTCTCCCCCTCATTACCCAATTATGGAAAACAGTAGATTTTGTTAAATTATCCCGCGAGGAAGCAGAATGGCTTTTTAATACAAGTGAATCGGGCGCGATCGCGCATCAACTTTCTTCGGTTGAAGGCGTCTTTGTTACAGATGGCGAAGGTATGATTAGCTATTACTTCAACGATTTTGAAGGGAAAATTCCAGCGTTTCAAGTATCAGTTCAAGATACAACCGGTGCAGGAGATAGTTTTGTTGCCGGCTTAGTCCATCAACTCTGTCAAAATGGCTTAAATCATCTCAATAGTGCCGTCGCAGTTAAGGAAGTGATCACCTACGCCTGTGCTGTTGGTGGGTTAACGACAACCCAACCCGGGGCTATTTCTGCTCAACCGACGGCTGAAGCTGTAGAAGCATTCCTAATGGAATCAGCTCACAATAATTCATGATATAGTAAAAATACCTGGTAACTTTTACGTTTCTTCTTATATTTTGCTATGGTCAGTCAATTTTTCTCCTCCTACTTCTATTGTCGATAGTAATTTTATAGACAAACAATATTGTTTTTGCACACATTAATTACGTTGTTGGTTTTGATCTAGATTCAAACCGTCTTCACGTCCGTATTCAATAACAGTCTATTTAAGAAATTAAAATCACCTTTTACTAGTGTTATCATTATTAATTTCACTGTGTTGAAACTGCCAACGTAGTGGGCTCAAAAAAATACTGAAATATCTTAGGCTAGTAAATAATGTCTCTTGTCGGTTCTCAAGCATTCGATGCCCTCATAGAAAAGCTAAACCATGACCTTGTAGACAATGACCAGGACTGTCTCAGCTCAACCGAAATGTTAATTTTGCAAGGAATTTTGCAAGATCAAACTTATCACCAAATTGCAGAAGAATGTGCCTACAGTACAATTTACTTTAGTAATGTCGTCGCCCCTAAGTTGTGGCGACGATTGAGTACACTCCTTGGTAAGCGTGTTACAAAAAAAAATAGTCGTGTTTTGCTTGAGTTATATTGGGCTAATCATTCTCAAGTACAGACACAGCCCACTTCTTCTTCATCTCCATTCTGGTCTCACACGTCACGATCATTTCCTTATCCCAGTGGAGCGATTCCGGTCGGCTCTCAAGTTTATATTCAACGTCGGTCTATTGAAGAAAAAATCTATCGAGGAATTGAGCAACCGGGAGCTTTGCTACGGATTAAAGCCCCTCAAGAAATGGGTAAAACCTCCCTATTATTAAGAGTTTTACAATACGGAACGAGTTTAGGATATTACACGGTTAACCTTGACCTTCAGCAAGCCGATCAAGAAATCTTGACCAATGTCAATCGGTTTCTGCGTTGGGTCTGTGCCAATTTGACTCATCAGCTCAACCTAGAAGCAAAATTGGATGAATACTGGGACGAAGACATTGGTAGCAGTGTCAGTTGTACACTCTATTTGCACTCCATTTTAGAACAACTTGATCAGCCACTGATCCTTGCCTTTGACGAAGTCAATCAAATCTTTGAGTATCCCAAAATTGCCAAAAGTTTTTTACCCCTGCTGCGATCCTGGTATGAAGAAACGAAAGAGGTTTCAATTTGGCGCAAACTGCGTCTGGTGGTGATTCATTCCACTGAAATTTATGTGCCATTGCAGCTAAATCAGTCTCCTTTTAGTAATGTTGGCTTACCCCTCGAATTGCCAAACTTTAGTCTTGAAGAGGTACAGGAATTAGCCAAACGCTACGGTTTAGTTTGGGGAAAATCTGAAATCAATCAATTAATGTCAGTGATTGATGGACATCCCGCTCTTGTTCATCTGACCCTCTATCATCTTAGTTACAAAGAAATAACCCTCGATCAACTTCTTAAAGATGCGCCCACGTTAAGTGGGATCTATGCCGCTCATTTACGTCGTCACCAAGCTAGATTACAAAAACAACCGGAGTTAGCTCAGGCTTGTTTGAGCATTATGAGTGCTCAAGAACCGGTTTCTATCGAGCCGACTCTCGCTTACAAACTTTACAGTATGGGGTTAATTAACTTCAACGGCGATCGCGCTTTTCCCAGAATTCCTCTTTATCAGCAATACTTTCGGCAAAAATTACAACACTATTATCAAAAAGAATAATGAATCCGTCTCCTTGTGATCCCTTTGTCCTCATTCCGTCCTCGATTCTGAGTGCGAGTCGTTGCGAACTCAGTGATTTATCCCTGCAAATTGAAGGTAACCTTCCCGAAGACCTGCAGGGTCATTTTTTTATGGTTGCCCCAGTGGGCTCAGTGAATTCAGGTGGACTGCCTTATCCTAGCGGTAACTCTCTTCTCAATGGAGATGGCATGATTTACCGTCTTGATTTTAATCCACCCGGTCAAGTTCAGGTGAAAACGAAGCTAGTCACACCACCGGATTATTACGCGGATTTAGCCACGCGACCCGGCAGTGAGTACGCTAAGTTTGGCTTTCATAATCGCGGAATTACTCGCTTTTCTAAGACTTTAGGGCTAAGGAATCAACTGAATACAGCGTTTTTACCAATGCCTTTTTCTCCTGATGCCCCACAGCGTCTGCTGGTCACCTATGATGCCGGTCGTCCTTATGAAATTGATCCCAACACCCTAGAAACGGTTACTCCGGTGGGGGCTAATGTCGAGTGGGAACCCGAAATTGAAGGGATTCACTATCCGTTTCAACCTTTTCTCAGTACGGCACATCCGGTTTTTGATGCTCATACGGGGAAAATGTTTACGGTGAACTATGGTCGCTCGGTTCGCAACTTCCTATACAGTATTCCTTTAATCAATGAAGTTCAAGAACTCCCCCAAGAAGTCGAAGAGTGGATTGATGCCATCGCAGGATTTGTCAATGGCGAGTTAACACGAGATCTGTTGCATCGGTTTTCCCATCTCTTTCGACAAGTTACAGATGAAATTTCCCAAATCATAGAAGACATTTCAGGAATCGAGTTAGATAATTTCGTTTACTTACTGCGTTGGGATGGACAAGGGAATTTAGAACGCTGGAAAGTGGTTTTACCCGATGGTTCACCCATTAAAATTAAACAAACCATCCATCAAATTGGCATGAGTCAAGACTATATTGTTTTGATGGATACCGCTTTTGTCACGGGTATCGAACAAGTCCTAAATAATCCTTTGCCTAACCATAAAAATTTGGAGGCAACACTGAGAGAGATCTCAGGCAGAGCAGCCAACCCCGCTTCCGTGATTTACATTATTCGCCGTCGCGATTTAGAACAAGGTCAGTTGCCAGCGCTCGGGGGAACGGAAGTGGAAGTGACCGCTCAACAACTGACGATTCCCATGGAAGCTGCTCACTTCTTAATGGATTATGACAACCCGAACGGACACATTACACTTCATTTCTCTCATATTTGTGCTTGGGATGTTGCAGAGTGGATTCACAAATTTGATCGATCAGCTTATGGGACACATCCTTTTCTACCGGAACAAGTGCAAGGAATGGAAACGAATCCCATGGATATTAGTCGTTTCGGTCGTTATGTCATTGACGCCGAACAAGCGGAGTTATTGCAATCGCAGATCATTTACGAAACACCCTACACTTGGGGCACGGGGTTATATGCTTATTTAGACCGTCTCCCATCAGGTTTGCCCCCATCGCGTTTAGATCATATATACTGGTCTTCTTTGGGACTTTGGCCAGAACTAATGACGAAATATACGGTCCAACTCTACGAAGATTATAAATACCGAGCAATTCCCCTTGCTGATTTACTTGATCTTGCCAAAGAGAGAATCCCCTCTTGTTTATTACACGTTGACACGACAGCGATGAAAATTGTTGATGTGTATCAAGCACCGGTTGGAACCATTCTTAATTCCCCACAATTTATTCCTCGTCAAGGTGCAGAGGGCAATTTGACGGATGGTTATTTAATGTGTACGGCTTTTTTGGAAAATCGCAATGAATTCTGGCTCTTTGATGCACAAAATCTCTCTCAGGGACCCATTTGTCAGTTATCTCATCCTGACCTGAACTTTGGTTTTACTTTACATACGACTTGGTTACCGACCATTGGACCGCGAGAGGCCAACTATAAGATTCTTGTTGCTACCGACTATAACCCCCTGGTGAGTCAACACTCTAATCCTCAGATTCAGGAGTTGTTTGACCACAATGTTTATCCCCATTTTCCTTAGTCAAAACTTCAGAGTCAACCATGATCTCAGGCTATACCATTACGGAAACAGTTACAGAGCGCTCAAAAACGATTATTAAGCGGGCGATTAGAAATAGCGACGGTCAAGCTGTAATTATCAAACGCCTGAAGTCAGAAACCCCCGACCTAATTGATATCAAGCGCCTCCAGAACGAATATGAAATTAGTAGCCGTCTAGATTGTCCGGGTATTGTTAAAGCCTATAGCCTCGAAGCCGATGGCAACAGCTTTGCTCTCATTTTGGAAGACTTTGGCGGTCAATCGCTCTCAGAGTACCTTTCTCAGCAGTCCCTTCCCCTGGAAGACTTTTTTAGCATTGGGGCGAGTTTAGCTGAAACCTTAAACCACCTGCACGCCATTCCGATTATTCACAAAGATATTAAACCCAGTAACATTATTATTCATCCGGAAACGCAGGACGTTAAACTGACTGACTTTAACATTGCCATTCCTCTGCCATTTGAATATCCTACCCTGCAAAACCCGAATGTAATCGAAGGCACATTTGCCTATATGTCTCCGGAACAGACGGGAAGAATGAATCGATATCTTGACCATCGGAGTGACTTGTATTCTTTGGGAGTCACCTTTTATGAAATGCTCACCGGACAACTCCCCTTTACCAGCACTGATCCTCTGGCTTTAATTCATAGCCATCTTGCTGAGTCTCCCATTCCCCCTCACGATCTTTGTTCAACCATTCCTGTCAGCGTTTCTAATCTGATTTTGAAACTGCTCGAAAAAAGAGCAGAAGATGGATATCAAACAGCAGCGGGGTTAAAGTTTGATTTAGACGATTGTGCCCAACAATATCAGCAGAAACAGACCATTGAGCCGTTTCCTTTAGCACAGCGCGATCGCGCCCCTTACTTAATTTTGCCACAACACATTTACGGTCGCGATCTCGAGGTTCAAACCTTATGCAATCGCTTTCAACAAGTTTGTCAAGGAAACACCGCTTTTGTTTTGATTTCTGGTTATCCGGGAATTGGTAAAACCTCGCTTGTTAAAGAACTGTATAAGCCGCTAGTTAAAGCGCGAGGCTATTTTATTAGTGGTAAATTTGACCACTTGCAACGCAATATTCCTTATGCTGCAATTGGTGATGCTTTACGAGATTTAACACGACAGTTACTTACCGAATCCCCACCCCAATTACAGGAGTGGCAGCTCAAAATACAAAGTGCTCTCGGCAAGAACGGTCAAATTATTGTTGAGCTGATTCCGGAATTAGAATTACTCATTGGTAAGCAAGCAACAGTGCCCTCCCTTTCAGGAAAAGCTGCCAAAAATCGGCTTTATCAAGTATTTAACCAATTTCTACAAGTTTTTTGTCAAGCTGATCATCCTTTAGTGATGTTTCTTGATGATTTACAGTGGGCAGATTTAGCTTCTCTAGAATTAATTCAGAATTTACTCAATGAACAAACAAACCAATATTTCTTTTTAATTGGAGCGTATCGTAATAATGAAGTTGATGATACGCATCCCCTAAGCAAGATTCGGGATCAAATGAATAGGATAGCCATCCTAAGTGATGAGATAACGATTCAGCCATTAACAATTGAAAACGTTACTGAGTTTATTCAAGATACTTTAAAACAAAAGGCTAGCTTAGAAGCGATTCAACAACTGAGTGATATTATTCATAAAAAAACTCGAGGTAATCCTTTTTTTGTTACTCAACTCTTGAAAGCGTTAGATGAGAAAAAAATCATTAATTATAATGTACAGAATGACAATTGGTTTTGGAAGTTAGATCATATTCATAGGATCGGTTTGAGCGATGATCATCTCCTTGATTTCTTAATTAAAAATATCCGGCAATTACCTGTCGAAACTCAACAATTGCTCCAACTCGCTGCTTGTATTGGCAATTATTTTTCCTTACAACTTTTAGCAGTTATTAATCAACAATCTTCTACTCTGACCAACCAACAATTATGGCCAGCCTTACAAGCAGGTTTAATTTTATTACACTCAGATATTAACGCCGAAGTTTTGGAGTATAAATTCCTTCATGATCGGGTTCAACAAGCAGCTTATACTTTAATTTCACAAGCTAAAAAAACAGCAATTCATCTTAAAATAGGTAAGTTTCTCCAAGCGGAAATGAACCGCAAACAAACCGAAAAAAATCTTTTCATTTTAGTCAATCAGTTAAACTTAGCTCAAGATTTAATAACTTCACCTTCTCAAAAGAATCAATTCGTCAAACTCAATTTAAGAGCAGGGGAAAAAGCTAAAATAGCAACTGCTTATAGCTTAGCTGCTAATTATTTAAAAATTAGCCAAAAATTCTTACCTCAAGATAGCTGGAGTACTCAATATGACTTAACTTATCAAATTTATTTAGAACGAGCAGAAATAGAATATCTTAATACTAATTTTGCTGAAGCGTCTCAATTATGTGAAAAGCGCAAAAAAAGATGTAAAACAAAATTAGATTATGTCAATTTTTTAAGGATTGAAATCCAAGTCAATCTTGCACAAGGGAATATTGATAATGCTATCAATATCGGGGTTGATGCCCTAGAAAATTTGGAAATTCCTCTTATCAATTTGCTTCCTCAATTAGAAATTGATCAGTTATCTACATTGGGTGAAATGACTAATCCATGTACTTTATGTGCTATGGAAATTCTGAATTTAATTATGCCCCCCGCTTGTTATAGTGAAAGTGATTTAGCATTGCCCATTGTTTATACAATGCTTGATCTTTCTCTACAATATGGCAATTCTTTACCAGGAATTTTTGGCTATGTGAGTTATGGAACTCTCATCGGATGGCTCAACTTAGATATTGACTCTGCTTATCAATTATGTCAGTTAAGTTTAAAGCTTTTAGAGGAATTCGATGGGAAAACAGTATTAGCAGCAATTAAAATTTCTGTTTACATTAATACATTTTGCAAAAAAAGACATATCAAAGAAACCCTCAATCCTCTTTTTAATGCAATATCAGAAGCTTTAGAAGTAGGAGATTTGGAATACGCTTGTCATAATGCTAATTTTTATTGTATGCACTTATTGTTAGCCGGATATCCTTTACAAGAAGTTCATGAAAAACAAAAACAGTATATTGAATTTATCGCTAAATATGAACAAGAACACCAGCTCAGTTTAATCAAAGCTGCAACTCAAACGGCTGCAAATTTATTAGACGATTCTCAATCTCAAGTAGACTTAAATGGTTCTTTTCTCAAGGAAACAGAAGTGATTCCTAATTTATTGAATCATAATAATCGAATTGTTCTCTTCAATATCTATTACTTTAAAGCACTACTCTGTTACTTATTTAAACGCTACTCTCAGGCAATTGAAAATTGTCGCCAAGCTGTAATATATGCTGGCTTTATTAAAGCGGAAGTCATCTTTACTGAACATAATTTTTGTTATTCTCTCGCTCTTCTGGGTCAACATAGGGATGACAGGATGGAAGTTCATGAAGACTTGCAAGAAGTGAATAAAAACCAAGAACTCATGAAGATTTGGGCGCATCATGCACCGATGAATTTTCAATATCGCTATGACCTCGTCGAGGCAGAAAAAGCCAGAGTTTTGGGAGACACTTTAACGGCAATGGAACTTTATGATCATGCGATTGCTGGCGCAAAGGAGAATGGTTATATTCAACACGTTGCTTTGGCAAACGAATTGGCAGGCGAATTTTATCTTGCCTTAGGTCGAGAAATTATCGCTCAAACTTATCTTGCTGAAGCATACTATGCTTATCGGCGTTGGGGCGCAGCAGCAAAAGTGAAACACTTAGAATCCCAATATCCTCAATTCCGTTTAGCTGAAATTCTGCCTTTACCCAAAATTAAACAATTCACTGCTCTTGATTCGAGTACGAGTAGCAACCCTCAAGATCTTGATTTAATGAGCATTATCAAATCATCACAAACCCTTGCTGCAGAAATTGTTTTAGAGCAATTGTTAGGTAAGTTCATTCAAATTGTTGTCGAAAATGCAGGGGCCCAATTGGGGTATTTAATTTTAGAGAAAGAAGGTCAACTCTTGATCGAAGCGCAATGTCATCAAACAGAAATTACTGTTTCTCAATCGATCGCGGTGATTAACACTCAACAGCTACCTCTCTCAATTATTAACTATGTTGCTAGAACTCAAGACTCTGTTATCCTCGATGACGCCACGACTGAAGACCTGTTTAACCAAGATCCCTACCTGCAACAACATCAGTGCCGTTCTATTTTATGTACCCCCCTCCTTAATCAAGGAGAATTCCTCGGTCTCATTTATCTGGAAAATAACTTAACCACCGAAGCCTTTACTCCCAAACGGCTAGAGGTCATTCAAATTCTCTCGGCGCAAGCCGCCATTTCTCTCAAGAATGCCCTCCTTTACCAAGAAATGGAAACCCTCAACATTGATTTGAAGGAAGCTAAAGAGGCGTTAGCCCAAGCCAATCGTAATTTGGAACAAAAAGTTCAATCACGGACACAAAATCTCAGTGAAGCCCTCGACCTCCTTAAAGCGACCCAAGCGGAACTCCGATTTGAAAACCGTCTCCTGAAAAGTGAAGCTGACTTTGCTGAGTATCAGTATCAAGTTGGCGGGAGTTTACCCATGGATGCCCCCACCTATGTGGTACGTTCGGCCGATCGCTATCTCTACAAAGCCTTAAAGCAAGGAGAATTTTGTTATATTCTCAATCCCCGACAAATGGGGAAATCTAGTTTAATGATTCAGATGATACACCATCTGCGTAAGGAAGGTTTCGCTTGTGCTGCCGTAGATTTGACTCGTATTGGTAGTGATGAGGTGATGCCTAGCCAGTGGTACAAAGGTTTAGCGGTGGAGTTATGGAAGAATTTTGGGCTGTTGCGGACAGTGAATCTAAAAAGCTGGTGGAATGAACAAACGGATCTCTCACCGGTGCAGCGGTTTAGCCAGTTTATCGAGGAAGTAATCTTACCTCATGTGGGGGTAGAAGACAACAACTCAGAGAAAAATATTGTCATCTTTATTGATGAAATTGATTGTGTGCTGAGTTTAGACTTTTCAGTCAATGACTTTTTTGCCCTGATTCGCGCCTGCTACAATCAACGCAGCCTCAAACCAGACTATCAACGGTTAAGCTTTGTTCTATTAGGGGTTGCCACCCCTTCCGATTTAATCACCGACTACCAAAAAACCCCGTTTAATCTTGGTCAAGAAATTTCTCTGAAAGGGTTCAAGCAACACGAAGCGCAGCCGTTGTTACAGGGGTTAAGCCAGAAGGTGGACTATCCGCAAACCCTATTGCGAGAGGTATTGTCGTGGACAAATGGACAGCCATTCTTAACCCAGAAAATCTGTCGCTTGATTCGTCAGACTCCCGAGACGATTCCCCCGCACGAGGAAGCGGAGTGGGTAAAAAATTTAGTGGAAACCAACATCATTCAGAATTGGGAAAGCCAAGATGAACCGGAACATTTGAAAACCGTGCGCGATCGCGTTCTCCATTCCTCAGTTCCCTCCTCAAAAATCCTACAGCTTTATCAACAAATTTTAGATCAGGGTCATGTTCAGAATTCTGACACACCGGAAGAACAAGTTTTATTACTATCCGGTTTAGTGGAAAAAGAAGAAGGCAATCTCAAGGTAAAAAATCGCATCTATCAGGCAATTTTTAATTTAGATTGGCTGCAGCGCTATTTATAATCGGCAGAGGATCGGATGAGTAAATCCTGAACACTCATCTGTTCATAACGTTCAAATGGCTGATGAATCCAAGGGTTGTCTCGGAGATAATGAACATAGTAGTCGGGAATAATCACGGAACAATCTTTGCGCCACAAAACAGCACTCCGTAGTTCCTCAATCTCTGCTGCATAATGTTGTTTTAGCCAATCAATCGTCACTTGCAGACTCACTCCTGAATCGACTAAATCATCCACCACTAATATTTGATTGCCCAACTGTGGTGTGGTCATCGCCAGATGTCGGGAGAGTTTAATTTCTCCTCGGACTTGATTCTTTTCGCCACCATAGGAGGAAGCAGACATAATCGCTAAGGGTTGGTTAAACAGTCGGGAAAAAATATCGCCAACGCGCAACCCCCCCTTGGCAATACAAACAATTTGGTTAAACTGCCAACCCGACTGGTCAATCTGAATCGCCAGTTGTTCAATGGTTTGATAATATTCTGACCAAGAAACGTAGAGATCGGACATTGATTTGATGATTGATGATTTGTTGTTGGTTCACCTTGTCCCCTTGTCTCCCCCTCACCCCCGATCAATCCTATCGTGAAAATTGACCCATTTGATATTACTTCAACTTCTGATAGGCTTTGATCAAGTTGCCTTGCATGAGGGCAGCAACCCCATCGAGGGTGTGGAGAATGTCGAGATTGGGGTTAAGATTTAAAGCAGTGGCAAGAGCCGTTTCCGCAGCGTTGGGTTGCCAACGATAAAGATAGACAAAGGCAAGATAGGCGTAAGCGTAGGGGTTTTGTGAGTCAAGTTGAGTGATTTTTTGAAACTGCGCGATCGCGCCTTCTGCATCTCGTTGCAACACTTGGGCAAGGGCTAAAGGGTAAAGCCAGTCTAATCGTTGTTCCTCCTGTTGTAGACGGTATTTCAGTGCGATTTCTGTTTGAGCTAAATAGTCTTGGCGGGGATCATATTGATTAATCCGTCCGGTTTGGGCAAAAATCTTTTCTAAGGCAGATTCTCCTTGCGGAAGCGTGACCGCAGCGGTTCGCAATTGCGTCACTAAGTCTAATTCTGGTGCGGATGGTGCAGTGGCATTAGCATCAACCGTGACTGAGATAGCTGGTGTTTGTAGCGGATAAGTTTCTCCCGTTTCTCGGTTCAGATATCTCGCGCGGAGGGTATAGGTTCCTGCTTTCGTTGCCGGCGGAATCAACATTGCTGTATTTTCTTTAACTTGAAACCCGCCTTCGGCGTCTAAATTCCTGGCTAAACGTCCCATGGCAATGCCATGATCGTGTAACCAAAGATCTGCTTCTCCTTCCCAGGTTAAGAGGACAATGCCAGGTTGCAATTCTTCCCATCGCCCTTGCCAGGTATAATTGATTGGAATGGGACCCCCGGGAGGGATTGTCTCGGGAACCTCGACTGCGCTTAATTTTACCTTGGAAGGAATATTTTGAATTGGTGTAACAGCAACCGCTTGATTGGTCTGTTGATACAGTTTGAGAACACTTTGATCCGGTAATTGCCACGTTGCTTTTAAGCTAAAATCTTCGCCCGTTTCGATGCGTTCAGTAATTAATTTTTGTGCGGGAGGAATTGATCCTTGTTCTCCGGTTTTCGTAATAAACCAAGGCAGCGATCGCGCATCTTGTTCAATATTACTTTCCTCGACTCCCACCTGCCGACCATACACCTGAAAATTGGCTTGTGCCCCATAAAAGGAAAAGTTATGTTGATTAATACTTGGGGTTGAAGGTAACACCCCTAATGTACTTCTTAAATAAAGATTACTTTCAATAATTTCTGCAATTACTTCTTGATGAGGATAGTCTTTTCCTACCTCAGGATAATGCTGCACTCTCGGACTCAATTGTTGAGTGATCAGTTGTCCACCCAAGGGAAATAAGTTCAAAATCATTAGGATTAATCCTAATCCCAAACTGCCCATCATCAGAGAAGAACGCCATTTGCGATCCACTAAAAAAAGTCCTTGGGCAATGATTAAGGATACAACAGGTAAGAGCGGTAAGATATAACGAGCATCTTTATTCAAATTCAGAGAACTCAGCACGTAACCGCCTATCAAAAAAATTCCTAACCAACGAATTGTTTTAACGTGTTTCTCTTGCCAATGATTTCGGTTAATTACTCTTGGTATTCCATAAATTAAAAAGCAAACCAGCGGAATAATCAAGAGTGGCCAAGATAATAAATAGGGTAAAATCTTGCCATAATAAACCCAAGCATCAAGGGTATTTAATGCCGGTTCGCCTTCCGCGATCGCTGAGTCAACGGTTGCTCGTTTACCAGAGGTTAAAATCAGTAACCAATTGGTTCGATACCAAGGCAAACTAATCAATAAAGTAGTCAGAAATCCAAGGAAAAATTGACCTAAATTTTGCCATTTTCTCTGCCGCAATGTTACCAGTAATAACCAGACAATTGGGAAGAAGAGAAACAACACAACTGTTTGCTTAATCATTAACCCGATGCCCAGGGCAAACCCTACTAAAATAGCCCATAACCAACTCTGAAAACGAGGTCTTCTGACATCACAAGCTGCTTGTTTCCATAGGGTTAAGCTTAAAAAGCTAAATGTCACCACTGCTGCCACAGGATAATCAAGAACAAATTCGGTACGGTAGCGGTATAAACCCGGCAAAATTTGGCAAAATGCAGCAGCCAGTAAGCCTACTTTAGGACTGAATAATTGTGTCCCTAAACCATAGACGGAAACCAGTAAAAGAGCACTAAAAATACTTAAAATTAATGTTGCTGCATCCGCATTTGTGCCAAAAATCTCGAGAAAAGGAACCGTTAAAATATAAGTTCCAGGGGGAATTTTAGAAGAGAGAAGCCACAGCTGTTCCCACCAGTTGGAATCCAACCATTGGGGCGTTTGCAAAGCATACCAATAGTTCATCACCCCATTTAAATAATCAGCCTGATCCCAAGCGGGAACCCCCTGATCGAGATAAAACCAAAAGCGATCAATGAGAAAACCGCTTAGCCAAATCAACAGCAGAAGCAAGGGGAAAGACTTTTGATGAAGACTCAATTTTCGCTGGTGCATCAGTCAAAAACTTCCCTCGATTTGAAAATATTAGCTATTCTTTCTTTGCAAATAGCTTGTAACCACCAATACCACCTAAAGCACCTAATGCAATGTTGACTAATTTTTCCGGCAATTCCTTGTCTCCAGTAAAACCAGAATAAATAAATCCTGCTATCACAAGTAGCACACCAGCAATGATAATCAATCGGTTAGTCGTTTCCTTACTTTGATTAAGATTATAATCATGCTCTTCCTTAGCCCGAGAAAAATTATAAATTCTTTCTTCTGCTTGATCAGCAAGTTCAATTAACTCTTGCGGTGAATTTTGAGCAAGAGTTTCTAGAGTTGAAGGATTTAATCTAACATCAATTGATTTTTGTGATGATTCTGAGGCAGAAATTGCTGGCTCAAATGTATCAAGAGTCAAATCAGTTTCATCAATGTCATTATCGTTTTGACTAATTTGTTCTTGATTTACGTTTTCTGATTTGCTACCTTCTTCGCTACTCATGCTTACTTGCACATAGTTTCATGAAATCGACTCAGGGCAGTACCAACTCGAATCCCAGCATAGATTGCTTTTTGATTTGTTCCAGCTTCTTTTGGTATCACAATATAAGACACAGCTTCTCCCCGTTGTGTCCAATCAGGATAGATTGCCCACTTGGATTTTGGACTTTTTAAAAAAGCAATATCTCTTTTGAATTTACGTTGTTGGTCAAGTGTTGCATTAGTCGGCAACACGTATCGAAAGGGTTTTTGCTTCCCTTTATTTCGATCAGTGGAAGTAACCATAATCTTTTTCAAGCCCTGATATAGAGATCAAAACTCTATTTGTAAAATACCATATTCTATAACCATGAGCAGATCAGTATTATCTATTATTTTTACTCTTCTCTATAGGCTACAGATTATTTCAAGACTTCTTCTAGTTGATGTTGTTTCCACAGCGCTTGGTATAAGCCATCTGTTTCTAACAATTCTTCATGAGTTCCGCTTTGGACAATTTTCCCTTGATCCATGACCAGTAAGCGATCCGCTTTGGCAGCAGCAGACAGTTGATGGGTAATAAAAATGACGGTTTTCCCTTCTACACCAGCGGATAAATTGCTGAGAATTTCCGTTGCCGTGCGATTATCGACACTGGAAAGGGCATCATCTAAAATCAATACCGGTGCATCTACTAGCAATGCCCTCGCCAGCGAGGTGCGCTGACGCTGTCCACCGGAAAGAGTAATCCCGCGTTCGCCAACAATCGTCTCATACTTCCTCGGGAAATTCAGAATTTCTGGATGAATTTGGGAGTCTTTAGCGGATGTTTCAATTAAGGAGGAATCGGCATAGGGATCGCCATAAGCAATATTATTGCCAACCGTGGTGCTGAATAAAAAGCTATCTTGAGGGACATACGCGATCGCGCGACGCAAATCCGCTAACCGAATTTTGGTAATATCATAACCATCTAAGAACACCTGCCCTGCTTCAACTGCCAACAAACGAGGCAGAATATTGGCAAGCGTAGATTTTCCCGCCCCAATTGAACCCACAACCGCCACCACTTCTCCCGGTTCAATGGTAAAGTTGATTCCTCGCAGTGCCCACTGTTGGGATCCCGGATAGCTGTATCTTAAGTCTTTTGCTTCGATATGTCCCCTTACCGTCTCTACGGGAAGCGAAATTGAGTCTGATGTGTCTTGAATCTGGGGTTCTGATTCAAAAATAGCTTGCACTCGATCAACACTGACCGCGCCTCGTTGATAAGCGGTAATCGTAAAGCCCAACAATGCAATTGGAAAGACCAAACGCTGGGCATAGATAATTAAGGCGACAAAGTCACCATTGCTGATTGTATTCCCAATTAAGCCCCGAGAACCAATGCCCAATAAAAGCAGTAAACTCAGGGCAGCTAATGCCTCAATGACAGGAAATAAAATATTCCGCGTTCGTGCCAACCTTAAATTAGACTGGAGAAGAGTTTCATTTTTCGTCGCAAACGCTTGTCGTTCGTTTTCTTCCTGGGCATAAATCTTAATTAAAGACATCCCACTCATGTCTTCTTGAATCAACTGACTGAGATCAGATAAGTTTTCTTGGACCTCCTGCTGTTGCCGACCGAGATTGCGACTAAAAAGTTGTACAGCCACTAAAATGAAGGGATAGGGCGCGATCGCGAGTAAGGTCAACTTGACATCAATCGACAACATAAACGGCAGCGTAATTCCATAGGCAAATACGGTATTGACCAAACTCAACACGGCAAACCCAACGAGGCGGCGGACATTATCCACATCACTGGTTGCCCGATTAATCAAGTCTCCGGAGGTATTTAAAGCAAAGTAAGCCGGTTCTAACCGAAGAAGATGCTCAAAGATCCGTTGTTTGAGGTCATATTCGACCTTGCGACCCACCCCAAAAATTAAGACGCGCGAAAGCAGCCGAATGCCCAACATTACCGAGGCAAGCAGGACAATCGCCACCACGTAGTACCAGAAGCGATTATTGTCAAAAGATTGATCAACGCTATCGCGAATTAACAGGGGAATCGCCGCGCTTAATAAATTAACCACCAACAGCGCCCCAATGCCCATCAGCATTCGTTTCCGGTGGGGACGCAAGTAAGAAATGAGTTTTCGCAAACGTGACTGTGCCATGTTATACAATTTAACAAATTTTGCCTTTGCCTTATTCCCTCTCTAGAAAGGAGATTTCATCTGATCGCTAATGCGTGGGTGCTGCTTCCTGCTTCGCCCGTTGCTGATTCAAATTGCGCCATATTTCAAGTTCCCTCAATCCAGCTCTAAGATTGAAGTGAAATAATACCAGTGATTTTTGTTCAGAAGCTGTTATCGCTATGTCAACAGATCTGTTAGATGGTCAACCCATGCAATGGCGACGGGGGATCTCATTTCAAGTGTGTCATTCGCCAGGGAAAACTCCCCCTCTCATCTTCCTTCATGGCGGATTAGGAAATCGCTACAATTGGCGATCACAGTATGAGTTTGCAGTTAGTCAAGGCTGGGAAACCCTAGCCTATGATTTAGCCGGACATGGCCAGTCTCAACCCTATTCCCGTTATTCCATTGGACGACACTGTCGAGATTTAAACCGACTGCTCAATCGCTTGCAGATTGAAAAGCCAGTTTTGTGCTGCCATAGCTATGGTGTACCGATTGGTCTAGAATGGGCGAGACAGCATCCCGTGCAAGGTTTGATTTTAATTGCGGGGGGGACCCATGAACTCGCCCCTTGGTGGGAAATTCCGCTCATGAAACTACTCAAGTGGGGAGGACGCCACTTTTATCATTTACCCCTCTTACAATGGCTAACCCAACAGGTATCAACCTCCTCTCGCCATGCCAAAATTGATCAGTTCTTTGCTGAAAGTCCTGTCCCCACAGAACGACATCCCTATCAAGCACTAGAGATTTTTTGGAATTATAATTTCTTTTCCCATCGCCAAACGAAAGCAAAATTTAAAGATCTGCCGGTTCTGGTGATGAGTGGGGGACAAGATCCCATGTTTACAGAGGACATGGGGCGGGAATTAGCCGGCCATTTTCCTCAAGGACAACATCTTCATTTTGAACAGATGGGTCACTTAATGATGGCTGAAGCCCCTAATGCAATTAATCGCGCGATCGCGCAATTTTTAAATCGTCTTGAATGAGCAAACAATTGCTTTCAGAATTCTGATTCAGATCAAGGCTTTTAACTGATTCTAGCTTGGGGTCATGATGAGATCCTTCCTTTCCTTTAGGATGTCTGAAGAACAAGTATACTTTAATAGCAAATGAGTCAACACTTCAAATCCACTATCAGTCAACGATCACGCCGTAGCCCAATCAGCTTATGGATTGCTGCTTTACTAACAGCGACTGTGGGTTTAATCAACTTACTTTCTGCAGCAACACCTGGCTTATCAGCACGAGTGGAATGGTTGCAACAAATTTTCCCCTTTGAAGTGCGTGCCGGGGCGCATATCTTTGCTGCAATGACTGGCTT
>CAZAYV010000077.1:0-19131 GCA_964489465.1 uncultured Dactylococcopsis sp.
TGGTATAACCCCGAAGTCATCCAAGCCATTTTAGAGGTCGCTCGCTTTTGGCTAGAATTGGGCGTAGATGGTTTTCGCTTAGATGTAGTGAACTTTTTTACCCATGATCGTCTCTTGCGGGATAATCCCCTTCGGAAGCAAGAACGGCCGGCTGGTGCCGATCTGAACGATCCTTATTTTGATTACATCAATCGTTATAACATCTGTCAACCGGAAACTTTGAAGATTCTGGAAAAAATTCGCGCTTTAATGGACGAATATCCCGGAACAACCACCCTAGCAGAGGTGAGTTCAGCTGAAGATACGATTCTTACCTCTAGTGAATACGTGAGAGGGAAGCAGCGTCTGCACATGGCATACAATTCTTCGCTGATGAGTGATGAACTCCTGACCGATCATCGTTTACGAGCAATCATTACCCAAGTGCAAGAACAAGTAGGAGAGGGAGTCATTTGTTGGACTGGGGGAACCCATGATTTTCCCCGTCTCAAGTCCCGCTGGCGTAATTTCTTGATTGATGATGTTTTTACCCAGGAAGCCTTTGATCATTTATTTGTTGCCCTTCTTATTTCATTACGAGGCAGTTGTTGTTTATATCAAGGAGAGGAACTTGGCTTAACCCAAGCCGATGTTCCCTATGAAAAATTACAAGATCCTTTTGGGATTGCTGGCTATCCTCATATTAAAGGACGGGATGGTTCTCGCACGCCGCTGCCTTGGGAAAAAAATACGCCTCATGCTGGCTTTACCGACGCTGATGAACCTTGGCTACCCATTCCAGACGACCATTTCGATCGCGCAGTGGATCAACAAGATCATAATCCTCATTCCCTGCTCAATAAATATCGCCGTTTATTACAGTGGCGGAAACAACAACCTGCTCTTTTAGATGGGAAAATGGTGTTATTAGAAACCCCAGAACCCATTTTAGGCATCAAGCGGGAGTCTCAAGAACAAACGTTAGTCATTTTGTTTAATTTAAGTCCGAAACCGGTGCATTTTAATCTCTCTGAGTTTGGCGATTGTGTTAATGCCAATGCAATTGATTTTCCAGTACGGGAGTATGAGACCGTGATCGAACTCTCTCCCTATGGCGTCTTTTTTGGCAATTGTTTCTAGATTGTGCTTTAGGCTTTAGTCACTCCCGAATCATTAAACACTTCTGAGAACGAAAAATTGGGAGCTGCTAAAACAAATGCTGTGGAAGGTAATCCCGCTACTTTTTGCTGAAGTTCCTCGTAGTAACGCACAAAGTTTTCATCAGGAGTTGCCATCCCTAAGAAAATTAAGTCAGCATTGCGAGAGGTTTGTCGTAAAATCCGCTCGAAAGAACGACCGTCAGCAACAATGACTTGCGGGGTAGCACTCATTCGCAATTCCGTTATGAGTTGGTTTAAGTTATTTCGTGCCGGTGGCACAGCCGTTTGATGATTCACGACTAATTTGATATAAATTTTGGCTTCTCGCCAACGCAGATCATTACGGAGTAAATAGGCTAACAGCAACATCAACCCCCCATTGGCTTGCATACTTCCCCCCCACCAGATATCAATGCGGCGGCGTCTACCAAAATTACGGTCGTGATTTTCTCGGAAGATCACTAAATTGCGCTTAGATTTGTGGATTTGCGCAATCATCTGACAGTAATTCGTGCGATGTTCAACGGATTCACTATCACCTAATAAAACTGTGTTGGGAATAACCGGTCCCAAACCATAAGTTTCGACTAAATGCTGTGCGCCAGTAAAGATATCATGAGCTGTAACAACTCGAACGAGGGCTTGCATTCCCTTTTTTTCTAAATAGTTGCGAATCCGTCGTTCCATTGATCCTTGTTGGAGAGAGGCGCGAGAGCTATTTTTAAGGACTGTGGAAACGGTGACTAAACCTCGTTTGTGGGTCAGCGCATCAGCTAATTCAATCAGCGACCAGCGTTTAGTTGGGGCACCGGATAAAACAAGAATATGGGGTCGCCAGTTTTTCGGATCTTCTTCGCGGTAGGTTTGATCCAGTTGGTAAATGCCAATGCGGAGTAATGCCATCCACAAGCCGCGACGCACATCGCCCCAAGTGACTTCCAGTTCCCGGCGTTGTAGCCAAAAATAGATGCTGAGACTAATGATAGCAGCCACCACCGTCGCGATCGCGTTGATTAAAAACATCACCACTAAACAGCCAATTGCCCCCAGCAAAGACCAGATCCAATGCACTCGAAATTGGGGTCGAAAAGAGGGACTTTGTAAAAACGCTTCGATGCCGGCTGAGACGTTTAAAACCAGGTAAGTGGTGAGAAAAAACATCGTTAGCACCGGTGCAATTAAATTTAAATCGCCAATGCAAACCGTTGCAATAACCACTGCCAACGTCACAGCGGTTCCCACTCTGGGTTCATCATTGGCTTTACTCCCTTTACCTAAAAACCGTAGCCAACGCGGTAAAACTTGATCTCTGGCCAGGGCTTGTAAAATTCTCGGTGCCCCCAAAATACTGCCTAGGGCACTGCTGAGGGTTGCCCCCCATACTCCTAACAGAATCGCAGGACCCCACAAAGACATCTCTTTCATAATCAGCGGTTCAGCTAAAAGGGTTCGTGCATCCGCTCGCATAGCCATCACAATCGGCAGCACCAGATAAATGACATATCCGGTTCCCACGGCGGCTAAGGTGCCAATGGGAATCGCTTTGGTCGGGTTTTTTAAATCTCCCGACATATTCACCCCTGCCATAATGCCGGTCACCGCCGGGAAAAACACCGCAAACACCTGCCAGAAGGGTTCTGAGAGTCGATCTGATGCCCCCCAAAGCTCAATTTCCGTGGGTTCTAAGGGTTGACCGAAAAAGAAAGAGAGGAGAGACAGCGCGATCGCGCCCATAATAATGTACTGGACTTTAATGGCAGCATCTGCTGAGACTAATGCCACCACTGCCACTAGCACGGTTACCACTAATGCCACATACAGTTGATTGAACTGGGGAAATACATCCACTACACTTTCCGCAAACCCCAACGTATACAGGGCAACGGATAAAGCTTGGGCAAAATAAAGGGGAATCCCCACTGCACCGCCACTTTCAATGCCCAGGGAACGACTAATCATGTAATAAGCACCACCCCCCCGAACCACTCGATCCGTCGCGATCGCAGAAATGGATAAAGCCGTAAGAAATGTAATTGAGGTGGAAAGGGTGACAATAATTAAAGTTCCGAATAAGCCGACATTGCCAACAACCCAGCCAAAGCGGAGGTACATAATGACCCCTAAAATCGTAAGAATGGAAGGCGTATAAACGCCACCAAATGTCCCCAGTTTCTTACGACTGCGGGAAGAAGTTAGGGCATCAGGTTGATCTTTATCAGGTGTCGGGAGTTTGACCATACATAGTTTTTGATCAGCGCCAGGTGGGTAAGCGTGATCATTATCCTCAAGAAATTAACTCTTGTCTGATTTTAAGATATGGGGCAAACCATTAAGTATTGAGATAATTAAGCGGAAGTGAGTTTTGCGCTGCCATTTCTTGACTCTACGGGAACGTAATGGGTCTGATAGAATAGATAAAATGCTGTTAATGCCTGACCAAATCAGGGTTACACCACATTAAGTAAAGACTCAAACTTGTAAAAAAAGGAACGAGGAAAAGCTGTGACAGTAAGAGTGCGCATTGCACCAAGTCCCACTGGTAATTTACACATTGGTACCGCCCGTACAGCGGTCTTTAATTGGCTATTTGCCCATCATGAAGGAGGAACCTTTATTGTCCGGATTGAAGATACCGACCAAGCGCGATCGCGCCCGGAATTTACGCAAAATATTAAAGATGGGCTGGCTTGGTTAGGACTGCACTGGGATGAAGGTCCCTATTTTCAATCAGAACGGCTCAACCTCTACAAGCAAGCCGTCCAGACCCTCCTTGACAAAGGCTATGCTTACCGTTGCTACACCACAGAAGAAGAACTCAACGAACTCCGAGAAGCACAAAAAGCGCGCAATCAAGCCCCCCGTTACGATAACCGTCACCGTAACCTCACCCCCGAGCAAGAAAAAGCCTTTGAAGCGGAAGGAAGAAAACCGGTGATTCGCTTCAAAATTGACGATACTCGCGAAATTACCTGGACTGACCACATTCGAGGATTGCTAACTTGGAAAGGGAGCGATCTCGGCGGTGATATGGTCATAGCCCGCGCCAGTAGTCGCGAAGATTTAGGACAACCCTTGTATAATTTGGCAGTGGTGGTTGATGACATGGAGATGAACATTAGTCATGTCATTCGTGGCGAAGACCATATTGCCAATACCGCTAAGCAAATTTTACTCTACGAAGCCCTTGGGGGAACGGTCCCTCAATTTGCCCATACGCCGCTAATTCTCAATGAAAGTGGACAAAAACTCTCAAAACGGGATAATGTCACCGCTATTTCCGATTTCTATAAAATGGGCTTTGTTCCCGAAGCCATGGCCAATTATATGACCCTTCTCGGTTGGACCCCTCCTGATTCCACTACCGAACTGTTCACCTTAGAAGAAGCCGCTAAAACCTTTACGCTCGATCGCGTCAGTAAAGCCGCTGCCAAATTTGACTGGTCAAAACTGGACTGGATTAACAGCCAGTATATTCACCAAATGGAACCGAGTCGGCTGTTAGAAATGTTAGTGCCCTTCTGGGAAGAAGCGGGATATCAAGTTGACCTAGAAAATAATCGTCCCTGGTTAGAACAAGTCACTGCCTTAATTGGTCCCAGTTTAACCCGTCTCACTGATGCGGTTGAACAAACCCAAGTCTTCTTCCAAGACAAGGTTGAACTTAACGCAGATGCCCAAGCGCAAATGCAACAAGATGGCGTAAAAGCAGTTCTTGCAAGTATTTCTGAGGGCATGAAGCAACACCCTCAGCTGACAGAAGAAGACGCCAAAGAATTAGTTAAACAAGTGACTAAAGAACACAGCGTTAAAAAAGGATTAGTGATGAAGTCTCTGCGCGCTGCTTTAACCGGAGATGTGAAAGGACATGATCTGATGCAGTCTTGGTTATTACTCAACCAAAAAGGACTCGATCAACCTCGTTTAGAAGCTGCCTTAAGTCAGGTTTAATATTTAGATGAAAGGGAGAGAGAGAAGTTAAGGAGTCCGGGTTCAATGACCCTCTCCTCTCATCTCCTTATTTCGTCTTCATAATAGATGCAGAAAAACATGGTACAACTACAAATGAATCAAATGACAGTCTCTCCTGGGGGGAAAGTTGTACTGCACGATATTAACTGGCTCACGTTAGAAACCATTTTAAAGGAATGGGGAGAAAATCGGTCTTCTCGCATTGCTTATAATCGGGGAATCTTAGAAATTGTGACTCCCTTACCCGAACACGAAATTAATAAAAATTATATTACTAATTTTGTAGAAATTCTTTTAGAAGAACTCAATATTGAATTTTGTCCTCTCGGTTCAAAAACCTTCAAAAAGGAATCAATGCAGCAAGGAATTGAACCTGATAATTGCTTTTATATTCAGCATGAAGCAGTGATTCGAGGTAAAAAACGAGTCAATTTAAATATTGATCCACCTCCCGATTTAGCATTAGAAATTGAGGTGTCATCGCGAAGTTATCCTGAAATTTATGCTGCTTTAGGAGTACCTGAATTATGGCAATTTAAGCAAGATCAGTTATCCATTTGCCTTTTACAAGAAGGAACTTATCAAAGTTCTGTTAAGAGTCGAATTTTTCCCCAATTTGATTTGATTGATGTGATTCCCAAGTTTTTGAGTCAGTGTAAAACCCAAGGGCGGAATCGAACCATGAAAGCATTTCGCCATTGGGTTAGAGAACAAATGTGAAGTTTCTCTTCCTAGAGGATGATTCTTGCCAACACTGCTTTAATCGGGCTTCTGAACACGATATATTAACACTCGTTAAGTACTAGCATCTTGAAGGAGAAATAATCATGAGTGTCGCTGTTGAACAAACGGTTCCTAATGTCGTTTTCCGAACCCGAGTCCGTGATGAATCAGTTGGCGGAGATAACCCCTTCCGCTGGCAAGACCAGACGACTCAAGATATTTTTGGGGGAAGAAGAGTCGTTGTCTTTGCCCTTCCTGGCGCGTTTACCCCCACTTGTTCCTCTAATCACTTACCTCGCTACGAAGAGCTGTATGATGAAATTCGTGCTCAAGGCATTGATGAAGTCATTTGTCTCTCTGTGAATGATGCGTTCGTTATGTTCCAATGGGCCAAACAGCAGGGTGTACAAAAGGTATTTATGTTACCTGATGGCAATGGAGACTTTACCCGCAAGATGGGAATGCTAGTCGATAAAGACAATCTCGGTTTTGGTATGCGTTCCTGGCGCTATTCCATGGTTGTTGATGACGGTAAAATTGAAAAGATTTTTATTGAGCCAGATTTCCAAGATAATTGCCCCACTGATCCCTTTGAAGTATCTGATGCCGACACCATGTTAGCCTATCTCAAAGGGGTTAAAAGCTAAGTTAAACCATTTTGTTCGCGTCCTTTGTCAGTAATGAGGGCGCGAGTTAATCTACTTGAAACTACTATAAAACAGTAATCTGGATAAACTTGTTAAAATTAGCACGATCCTACAATGACTTTAATTAGTGATTATTATCTTATTATATTGGCATAGCCATCATTTCAGAATGTTCTAGCATGTCATAAATTCTTTGGTCATGTAGTGGTTGAGAATCCTCAGCCCAATTAAGAATGGACTGTCATAACGAAATTGACAATTGCTGTTTTAGAAGTTTATACTGAATTGTAAGTATTTCAAATTGCATAATCTTACGTAAAATAATTACGCAAGAAGTCTTTGAAAGGGATCAATTCCAAGTGTGAATTACTTCAATTCTGAATATTCCTCTAACGTGGAGCAAAATGCTTCTCTCCAGACCACTTCTAGCGACCAGTCACTTCATACTTTAGCAAAGATAGGAGAGAGTCTCCTTAACAACCCGCATTGCGACGCAATTCGTCTGTTGCGATTGTACCAAGAAATTTTGCTGCAGGGAGAAGTCGCGTTCAATCACACTAAAGAGCAAGCCGAATTAGTCAAATTAGGTCTGGTTGTTCATCATAAAAATAAATTAAAAGTTGCCAGTCAAATTGAGCCGGTACTCTTAAATGCCTCTTGGATTGATAGCGAACTCACTCGTTTAGATCCTTACAGCAAAATCAGACTGAAATTGCTGAAATTAGATGAAAAGGCAAGCTTACCCTATAGGGCACTAATAGAATTACTCTCATGGACAGGGAATCAACCCTTTCTTGTGCAAAAGCTGAGCCAAATCCTTCAGAAATCTCAAGTGTTCATTCCGGCGGGACAAGAAGCGGAACAGATTCAAGCGTTGGTGCAAACTCATCTGATTGAAAATTGGGAAACTCAAGCAGCTAGTGTGCACCTCAAGGAAATCCGCAATGGCTTGCTGAATAATCAGCAGTGTGACCCTTTTGATCTATTGAAACGATATCAGCAAATCTTACAGCAAGTTAAACTGGCTGCCGAGGATTCTTGGGAAGAAACTGAGTTAATTAATTTAGGATTAGTCAAAAAAGAAGAAGGTCAGTTAAAGGTAGCTAACCGTATCTACCAAGCTGTCTTTAATTCCTCATGGCTAGAAAAAGAGTTATTTAAAATTAGGCATTCCTCCCCGTCAGTTACTCCTGCCATGGTTGAAGAACCACCGATTTCATCAATGGTAACTGCCAGAGTCGACCAGGACTCTAACCCTCAAGGGAGGAAAAAAGCGAAATGGATTGTCGTTGCACTGGTTCTAGTTGGCGCTAGCGTGCTCAGCTTGAGGTTTTTCACTCAAAGCCGCGATCCCAAAATTTTTCGCGAAGCCAATGAGCTATTGATTCAAGGAACTTATCAAGAAGCAATTGCCAAATACAATCAGGTTCTAAAGACTAATGCTAACTACTACCAAGCATGGACGAACCGGGGATATGCTTTTGCTGGTCTCAGAGAATATGAGAAAATGCTGGAATCATGTACTTCGGCAACCTTGATTGAAGACCAAGCAATTTATGCTTGGAATTGCCAAGGAGAAGCTTTCTATAATTTGAAACAATACGATAACGCGATCGCTGCTTTTAACCAAGCGATTGCCCTCGAAACTAACAATCCGCTTTTCCAGATTAATAAAGCTGATGCTCTGCTGGCTAACCAAGAAAATGATCAAGCCCTAGCAGTGATTGAGAAAGCGATTCGTCTTTTGAAATCAACTCAAGATATCAGAGAACAAGAAAAAATTCACAAGCTATCTGTCGCTTTTACTCATCAAGGTAAAGCCTTCTGGCAAAAGCAAGAATATGAAAAGGCGCTACAAGCTTATGATCAAGCATTAACCTATACTCCAGATCACTTCACTGCTCAGCGCGATCGCGGAATTATTCTACAAAAACTCAATCGTTCTGAGGAAGCACTTGCCAACTTCCAGCAAATGCTAAAAAATCAACAACTCTCGGCTGCCCAAAAAGCTGAAATTTGGTTCTATCAAGGTTTAAGCCTCATTAATCTTTCCCAACACCAAGAGGCAATCGCTGCTTTTGATGAGGCACTCAAGCTTAAACCAGACTATCAAGCAGCAGCAGAGGCTAAACAGAGGATTGTGGGCAATCCCCATTAGATCGCCCGACATGGCCTGACTCTATGATTCCAAGTTGGGTCATGCTATTGCCAATCTCCGACTAAAACGTAAGGTGCCCAGTAATAAGGGTGAGGAGGAAGAGACTGCAGTTCCTCAAAAGGAGGATTAGTCTTAAAAGACTCAATTAACTCTATTTGGGCAATTCTGAAGGCATCTAATTTTGACTTTCCCTGTTTTAACTGTTGGTAAAATTGTCCCATGACCTGGGCAGCAGAATCATCTTCTACGGGCCAAAGAGTGGCTAATGTACTGCGAGCCCCCGAACGGACCGCCATTCCCGCTAATCCCAAAACGGCTCTTTCATCACCAGTAGCAGTTTCACAGGCACTCAAAACGAGTAAATCCAACTCGCTGGTTGCTCCTGCTTTGAGTAATTCGCTCAACTCCTCAAGCCCAATCTTGTTACCATCCCCAGTCACAATAAAATTCTTTTCGGGATTGGAACTGAATAGACCATGAGTTGCTAGGTGAACCACAGGAAAATCGCTTTGCAGCTCAGTTTCAATTGTCGCTGGCGTAAACTCTTCATTCAGAAACTTTTCTGAGGCTGGGAACGCTTCCTGAATCTCTGCTAATTCTTGGGGAACATTCTCGAGAGCCGGAAAAATTTGGTTATCCACCTGAAGTTCCTGGCTAACTCCAGCCGCGAGAACTTTAATCTGTTCTTGTTCTAATTGCTGAGGATCGATTAGTTGCAGGCTGGAAACAAGACTAATCCCATATTCTTCGATGAGATATTGTTCGCCATCATAGAGTGCTGCCATGGGAATTCTCTGCAATTTGCCATTCAGCACAAAGACTAAATGTCTAATTTCCTGGGCTTCTAGTTCTGCTTTGAAAGGTTGGATGAACCAACCATAAATTTTTGACAAGAGAGGGAGCGTTTTCTCCAAATTTTCTTTTAACTCTTGAGGATTCGGGTTAGAGGTAGCAAGAATATTACGAGCAGAATTGTTAGCTGTGACATTATCTAAAGTATCGTAAAGCTGATCGAGCGTCTGGTTAACTTCTGTTTCGCCGACGGGAATTGCGGCTTGGCGCAGAGGTTGTCCGGGCAGAGAAATAATCAGTTCCAAGCGATCAGACAAAACAAAAGGATAGATAACAGCAGCTTGAGGGTCAATATCATCTACTTCTACTGCAACCTCAGCCTCTTGAGAACAGGGATCTTGAAAAAAATTATCCAATTCTGCTAGCTGCAGAGATTCCATCACTCTTCTTGCCAAAGCTAAACGACTTTTAGGCATTTTTCTGGCTGACTTTTCTGCAGCAGTATTGGGATTAGACAAAATTAAAGCATTGAGCTCTTCATCACTCAGGTCTAACTTTAAAAGCAAATCTGCCAGTTCAAGGTAAACCGGTTTAACTTCTTGCAGAAAATCAAATTGGACAACACTAGCATTTGTATTTAAATCATTCCGGAGAGATTGGAGTGTATTAAAAGCAGCGGCGTAAGCTGCGATCGCGGCTTTGGGATCTCCTTTTTGTTTGAGTAATTGACCCAACTGGGATTGCCAGAGATAGCTCATCTCTCTCGCATCGCCATTAATGTTCTGTTCTTGAGCTAACATTAGCGCTTGCCGAGTCAGGTTAGTCGCCTGATCCAATTGACCTTGCTGGGTATACAGCTGAGCGAGATAACCCAGAGCATAACTTTCCGATTGCTGATCTTGTAACGTTCTCGCTTGTTGTCGTGCCGTTTTCAACAAACGTTCCACTTTGTTATCGGTTTTTTCAAGTTCCATGAGGCTATGGGCAAAGTTGATGCGGGCAAAGGTCGCCCCATGGCTCGGGGGAACGTTAGTCAAGTTAGACTCAATTTGAGCCGATAAAGCAGTTCGATCTTGACTTAAGTTAGACTCTAACGCTGATAAAAAATCTTTTGCTCGCTCAATTAACCGCGATTCCCCTTGTCGAGACCAAGATGCAATGCGCTGATTAGTCTGAGTTAACCACCACTGTTGTATATCTAGCAATAACTGAAAATGATTGAGTTGGGCTTGAATGGGCGGTAGAGGAGGCGAAGACTCGAGGGTTGCGGCTTGTCGGTAATTCTCAAAAGCGGGCTGGTAAATTTCTAAAGCAGTGTCTAAAGATTTTTGATCGATAATTGCTGTAATTTCTTCATAGTCCCAGCGATCGCGCATTTGGTTCCCTAAATCTTGTTTCGTATTGCCCAAACTCAGCCAAGTGGCACTGGCTTGAGGTGAACCTTCCGCTACAGCAAGACTCAACTCTAAACTGGACTGGGATTGCTCTAAAAATCCTTGTCGTCGTAGGACATCACCTAGACTCCGTAAGCCAATGGCATGAAACAGAGCCAGTGAATCTTGGTTAGACGACTGAGTTTCAATCACTTGCTCAATGTTTTCTGGGGAGCAATCGGAATGATGAGCCCCTAACGCTTCCAGTAAAGTTTCACAGGCTTTAGGAAGCAATCCTAAATCTTGCAGCGCTTGCGCTTTATTAATCAGGCTTTTTGTCATCCCCTCCTCTTCACCTGCTTGCTCATAGGTATCAGCAGCTTGTTGCCAACGCTCAGCTGCCTGGTCAAATTCGCCCGCTTGGTAGTAACGTTGACCTTCTTGTACCAGTTCCAGAGCTTTCTCCGTTGGGGTTACTTGCTGTGACCAGACAGGAAAACACCAACTCGAGAATAATCCCAATCCGAAGAAGAGGATAAACGTGAATATACTTTGATATGTCCGATTCATCATCAATCATTCCCAATAAAAATCAGTAACAATAATTTAGAAAGGCGTATATTCGATTTGGAAATATATACCATCTTGTTGTAATGTATTGCTCTCAGGATTTGGGTCCTCCACATCAATCAAAGGAATCCCCCAGTCGAGGCGAGCATTCAGTTTTTCTTCCATCTGCCAAAGTAAACCAATACCTATTCCAGCCAGAGTGTTCGGATCCGGTTGATCGCTATCGATGTTCCAACCCGTGCCAAAGTCAATAAAGGGTGCGATTTGTAAGGTTCCTTCTACTTCTGGAACCTGCAAAATTGGTAGTCGCGCTTCTGCTGAGAGAAAAAAAGCACTATCACTGAGGATAATATCTTGACGGTAGCCCCTTACCGTTGAAAAACCGCCGAGACTAAACTGTTCAACGGTTAGTAGGGGAGCGCTTGATACTTGCAATTCCGAACGAACTAATAAGGTTGGATTAACCTCACCATTGTCGCTTCTTTCACTCAGAAGGCGTAAATAGAGGAGTTGTCCCCGCCACAGAAAAAATTGGCTATCTGGTTCCTCGTTGTTAACAGTCGCGTTTAAGGCATCGATCCCCAGCCCAAACTCAGAGCGAGCGTTGATCACCTGTTGAGAACTGCGCTGAAGCCATTCTTGGGCAAAATTCAGTTTGGAAATACGAACTTCTCCTTGATCATTCGCTCCTGGAGATAGAGGAAAATCTTCCCCAAGGAGGGAACTATCACTTTCCTTTCTTACAAATCCGAAACTCACAGCCAGTTCTTTACTGTCTTCTGGAGTTGCTCTTGCTAGAACGGGCTGGCGAAAGTTTAATTCGTACTGACGATAATCCACTTCTAAATCTAAGTCGTCAAAAGGATCCTCAATAATCTCATTATTTGAGACTTGATAGCCGAAGCGGAGGGTACCATTACGAGG
Organism: uncultured Dactylococcopsis sp.; assembly: GCA_964489465.1. Taxonomy (GTDB): domain Bacteria; phylum Cyanobacteriota; class Cyanobacteriia; order Cyanobacteriales; family Rubidibacteraceae; genus Halothece. The sequence continues at coordinate 12,296 of CAZAYV010000077.1, forward strand.
ATTGACGGGTAACGTATAACTGCCTTCAAACTGATTGCTACCATTCGTCTTAGCATAGTTCAAATCCAGTTGATCTCCTAGTCCCAATAAATTAGCATCTGAGAGCTTGATGCCACCTTCAAAGCTACCAATGCTAGGATTACGGTTATTATTGAGATCCAGAGTGGCACTGAACGTTTTAGCACCAACTACTTGCACAGCCAAAATATTCGTGCCCGGTTGTGTGCCAGCGCTCAGTTCGGCACTCAAGTTTTCGATGAGGGGGTTGAATTGCAATAATTGCAGTGCCTCTTGCAAACGGTTGATGTTGAGTGGTTGAGAGGCAGCAAGGGCTATTCGGTTGCGCACATAATCTGAGTTGAGTTGCCCCTCCACAATTGCCACATCAATTTCTTCTAAGCGCCCTTCAACTACCTGAATTGTAATTTCACCCGACTGAATCGCTTGACTGGGTATGTAAGCACCAGAAGTGATGTATCCCTTTTCCAGATAAAGGTCGGTGACTTGATTTGCCGCTTGCAGCAGTTGAGAAAAAGTAATGGGCTTGCCCAAGAACTCAGCAGTTACTTCGTTCAGTTCCTCCTCGCTAAATACAGTGCTCCCAACAAAATTGAATTGATCCACAACAATTTGCCCGGGAATGTCAACTGAGTCTTCAGTGGGCGGGGCAGTTGGATCCAAATCAAAAGGGGTTTCTTCCGAGGGAAGCGGTTCCGGCTGCGGTTGTTGAAGCGGAGTGGGTGGAACCGGAGTAATCGTTTGTCCTAATCCAGGCAGAGGGTTAACCAAAATGAAGCAAAAAACATGATAGAGCAGGATGAGAGTTGATTGTTTTCTAATTACCATGACATTCAGGAGTCTTTAAGCCAGAACTATAAGGAGCAGCGGAAGGAGTTTGAGCCGTTAGGATTAAGACCCCCTCTGAATTGACATACCAGCCTTGGGCTGGGGTTGGTAATTGAGTCGTATTTTCTTCTTCTGTGGGTATCTCAGACCTGGATGAATTGTCTAAGCGGGAAGAGGAAGCATCAAAATTAACGAGATTTTCGCTGCTGAGAGGGTCACTCGGGCGGGGAGGCAATCCTCCGCGTCCTGTAATAATAAACTCGCTCCCCTCTTGTCCATCTGTTGTTGAACAGGCTAGAGCCACCACTTCTTCTGATTCAGCTACCTCTTGGGGCAGATCAATAACTTCCAATTCTGTATTAGGCTGGAGCCTGTCTACAGTGACAAGACCCTCTACTCCCAGTTCTGAGCTAGCAGTAATCTCACAATTGGGACACACAAACAGGGCTTGGGTTTCAATATCAATGTTTCCTCCCATCCCTCTAAAAGCATTGGCAGAGATCGCACTGTCCTCAAGCAGGACCACAAAGTCAACGGGACTGGTCCCAGCAACAGTAATGTTGCCCCCATTCCCGGGTCCCCCAGCAGTGGAAGAGATCTGACTATTCTGGCGCATCAGCAAGGAATTGGTTTCGAGGTTAATATTGCCGCCTTCTCCTAATGAACTTGCTGCAGTAATACCGCCTTGATTGTCTAAAGAAATAGAATTGGCATTGACCTCTAGAATTCCCGCATCCCCTAAGCCATCATTTCTAACCGTTACTTGTGCTCCTTGATCGATTTTTAACTGGGAGGTATTGATGGTCACGTTTCCCGAATCTCCAGTCGGTAAAGGCGGTAAATTGAAAGCTTGTTGCACGCTAGCAGTCACTTGATTGGCAGCTGAGCTAATTAAACTGGCATTAACTGATTCTGGTCTGCTTCCTTTCACTTCTACAAACTCTGAAGCATTGATAGTGAGGTTCCCCCCATTGCCACTGGCTAAAGCAGATGCGTCTACCTGTGCGCCGTCACGAACCGTAAGTTGCGAGGTATCGACGGTTAAGTTACCTGCTTGACCGCTACTAAAGCTAGTCACAGCCAAGCCACTTGGAATCAGCAGGTTGGGTTCCACGCCCACAATATCAATCGAATCAGTAGCGGTAATATTTAGATTACCGCCACTACCAGCCCCCAAGGTTGAAGCAGCAATCACGCCCCCTCCAGTCGCCGTTAAACGCTGCGTTGACACAGTTGTATTGCCGGACTCTCCTGTGCTCAAAGTGGCTGAAGCAATAGAGCTTACTGCTCGCGGTGTGAGAGGACTCGCTCCTCTTATTTGTACTGATTCAGAGGCTTTAACCGCGATATCACCGCCTGAGCCGAGACCAAAGGTCGTCGCAACAATACTGGCGCCGCCATCCACCAGTAATTGCTCAGTCCTAATGTCGATATCTCCAGCTGGACCAATAATTAGGGATTGGTTATTGACACTTGTCCGAAAAGTACCATCTTGATTGGTGCCACTGACAGCGATGGAGTCTGAGCCATGCAATGTAATATTTCCAGCTGGTTCAAAGCCTTGATTTTGAATAAGCACTAGCGAGCCGTCTTGGATGGAAAGGTCTTTTCCCTGCAACTGGATTGATCCTGCCCTGAACCCACTGGTATCAGCTAAAGCGCGCGATCGCAGCTGTAGATTCCCAAAAGCAGATACAGGGTCATAATTGAATGACCATCCTTGTGGTAGCGACTCAAAGTTAACCGATCCTTCGGCGACACTCCCCAACTCAACTCTTCCCCCCTCTGCCGTAAGCATTCCGCCTTCAAGGTTAATGTCATTACCCACTAGCGCTAAGGTATTGCCAGCATTCACAGACAGACCCCTGGGATTATTCTCTCTAATAATTGGGGCAAAGACCGGATCGGCTACTGTGAAATTATGCCCCTGCCCTTCCACGCGAATTGCCCCTCCATCTGGTCCCATTTGCAAGCCGACCGGGACGGCAATTGTTAGTAAAGGATTTTGCGGGTTGGTGGCACTAAATTCTGTGCCATCGCTAAATTTAACGCTATTTGCTGTACTGCCTAAAAAAGAACCGCCAATATCGAGTTGAGCATTGGGACCAAAAGAAATCCCCTTGGGATTGATAAGGATTAAGTTGGCTCCACCGTTTGCTTGAATCAAACCATCAATCCTTGAAATAGAACCCCCTGTCACCCGGGTGATGATGTTAGTGATGTTGGCTCCGTTTTTAAAAAAGGCTGTATTGCCACTCGGGAGAGAAAACTCTTGGAAACTATGAAAAAGATTGCTGCCGGCTTTGCTGCCTTTTCTGATTTCAAATACATTACCGGACTGGGTAACTTCAGTGGAAACAGTTCCATCAGCTGAGATTTGCGCTTGGGCAGAGTTAATAGCAACTAAGCCGCTGAGAGAAAGAACACCAGTCATTAAAATTTGGCGGGCAAACGGTTTCATCTAAAAATTTCCCCATGCAGTCTGTCAATGAGCGACCGAAAACTCAAACGATTAGACGACCGCTCCTACCATAAAATATCAGAAATCTTGAATCCAAAGATATATTAACTCTATTTAAGTTTATACTTAGTTAATTTTTTATGTGTTATCATTATTTTTGCTGCTGGCAGTTCCTTATCACGATTCTTAACTCTGATTGAGATTAAAGGAGAGATGAAATTAAAGAGAGGGGCAAACTTATGAACACAAAGCAAGTCGGCAAAATTTTCTTGGGAGTGATGCCAGGGTTGGCATTAGGAGCGCTAGGAATATTGGCTAAACCCAGTACAGCGAATACCATCAATATCACCTGTGAGGTGAATGATCGTGTTCCCACTGTCATGGCTAATTTGCCAGAACAAAATTCGTCACAGAATATACCAGTCCTGAACTTTGTCCCTAAATATTTTTCCCCTTCAGAAGCGCTCAAGAACTGTCAGGATACAGCAAGTCGCTTACAGTCTCTGTATGAAGAAGGGAATGCCCATTACTTGACAGCCGATCAGTTGAATGGCCGACCGGCTATCTGCACCGTTGAACGGAGAGGAATCGGTTGCGACCACTATAGTGCTCATGTCTTATTTCCCCTAAACAAGGGAGAGAGCTCTGCCCAAGCCTTATATGAAATGCTGGGTAGCGAGTTTAAACAATCTTCTCCTCTTGATTCAAGAACCCTCGGTCGAATTTATACTGATATTCAACCTTCTTCCTCTTGGTGGAATCCCTTCTGATAGTCACCTCAGGCTTGACTTTCAATTACTTCTTTTCCCATGATAACGATAATTCCTTAATTGAATGGATCGCTGTGGTGTAATCTGAAATCGTTGTTGTTCAAGTTAAATCATCAAAAACCTTTGCCATCTTGTCTGAATCAAAATCAGAGTAATGTTTAGGGAACGGTGGTTCGGTAAGGGTTTCAGTTTACACTGATTAGAGGGCATTAATTGAGCTAAAGCATGAACTCTTGAGCCAAAGGAGAATCCCTATTTAACTCAAGGCTTGGCTTTGAACGATAATCGTGAGTCAATTACCCGATCGCGCTTCTTATTCTCGTCTCTATCTGCAACTTCAAGGTGCTGTGCAGGGGGTAGGCTTTCGTCCCTTTGTTTATCGTCTCGCTACAGAATTAGCCCTTGCGGGTTGGGTCAGTAATACTGTCAGCGGGGTTTTTATTGAAGTCGAAGGACACGGTGATCGCCTCGAACAGTTCCAAAAACGCCTCCTTACAGAAAAACCACCGATCGCGCGAATCGATACGGTGGAGACAACCTGGCTTGATCCGGTGGGATACCGGCAGTTTGAAATTCGAGCGTCTGCGAAAAGCGCCAATAATCCCAAATCAGCGGTGGTATTACCGGACTTGGCAACGTGTTCTGATTGTCTCGCAGAAATGTTTAACCCGCACAACCGCCGTTACCGTTATCCTTTCACGAACTGTACCAACTGTGGTCCTCGCTACACGATTATTCAGGGTTTACCCTACGATCGCGCCACGACGACGATGCGACACTTCCAGATGTGTCCCGCCTGTCAAGCAGAATATGAAAATCCGCGCGATCGCCGCTTTCATGCCCAACCCAATGCTTGTCCCAATTGTGGTCCCCAGTTAATGTTTTGGGGACAAGAAAAAGTCGAGGGGGATGGGGCTTTAATTGCCGCAGCAGAGGCATTACGACAAGGAAAGATTGTCGCGGTTAAAGGATTGGGTGGATTTCACCTGATGGTGGATGCCAGGAATGAGTCAGCCGTGTCTCAACTGCGACAACGGAAACAGCGTCCGACGAAACCCTTGGCAGTAATGTATCCCTCTCTGGAAAGCGTGAAAAACGATTGTCAGGTTTCAGACACCGAAGCTGAGATTTTACAATCTCCAGCAGCACCGATTGTCCTCCTCACCCAAAGAACAGCCACTAGGTCGATTGCGCCTGCTGTTGCCCCGAATAATCCCAATTTAGGAGTGATGCTTCCTTATACGCCCCTCCATCATCTCTTACTAACAGAATTGCAGTTTCCGGTTGTTGCAACCAGTGGCAATCTTGCGAACGAACCGATTTGTACCGAGGAAACAGAAGCCAGAGAACGCTTAAAGGGCATTGCCGACTGCTTTTTAGTTCACAATCGCCCGATCGCGCGTCCAGTTGATGATTCTGTCGTTCGCATCATTTTAGATCAGCTAACTCTCTTACGACGGGCACGGGGATATGCCCCCTTTTCTACTCGTTTGGAACTTCCCCATCGACAACCTTCATCCCCGATTCTGGCAGTGGGCGGACATCTCAAAAATACCATTGCCCTGTATCAAAACCAACAAGTGGTTCTCTCCCAGCATATTGGGGATTTAGAGACAGCGCGATCGCGCCAAGCCTTTTCCGAAACTCTGCAGAGTCTAGGGAATCTCTATGACTTCCAACCCAGCCGGATTACTTGCGATCATCACCCAGATTATTACTCCAGTCAATATGCTCAACAGCTTGCCACAGAGAAACAGTTGCCGTTGACGCCAGTACAGCATCATCTCGCCCATATTCTCGCTGGCATAGCGGAACATCGCCTATCACCGCCGGTTTTGGGGATTGCTTGGGATGGCACCGGATATGGCTTAGATGGCTCAATCTGGGGGGGAGAATTTATTTTAGTCACACCAGAGACTTGGCAAAGAGTTGCCCACTGGCGGACCTTCGGTTTACCCGGTGGGGAAAAAGCGATTAAGGAACCGCGTCGATCTGCCCTCGGTTTACTCTACGAGATGGATGGGGAAAGCGCCATTACTGGTTTTGATTTTAGCCTACAAGAGTTAAGCATCCTACGCTCAATGTTGAAGCAAGGGTTGAATACACCCCGAACCTCGAGTGTGGGGCGACTCTTTGACGCGATCGCGGCACTAGTCGGGTTATCGCCAAGGGTTAGTTTTGAGGGAGAAGCGGCGATGGCGCTGGAATTTGCAATCAATGGCAACCTGACCGAACAAACTTATCCATTTCAGTTGATCCCCGGTCGTGGGAAGCAACCAGATTGTCTAGACTGGGAACCCCTAGTCCGTGCCATTTTGAAGGATGTTCAAGCCAAGCGACCCCTCAGTCTCATTGCTGCTCAGTTTCATAATACTCTGATTGCTGCCATTAGCGCGATCGCGCATCGGATTAATACCCCCACAATTGTTTTGACCGGGGGCTGTTTTCAAAATCAATATTTACTGGAAAAGGCAGTGCAAACCACACGAGCCGAAAACCTGCAACCTTACTGGTGTCAAACCCTACCCCCAAACGATGGCGGAATCGCTTTCGGACAAGTTGTTGCTACTTTGTTAAAACTCTCTAACAAATTTTAGGCAGCGATTTAAGATCAATTTAGAGGCAAGTGATTCCTCGTTCGATCAAATTTAATGTTGTGACTTATTTCCTAAAGTAAAGAAAATGTACTTTCTCTTTAAAAAAGTAAGCACCCATGCAAAATTAATTACACATCCGCTAGCTGGAAAGCTCAAGCTTTG
>CAZAYV010000078.1:0-19094 GCA_964489465.1 uncultured Dactylococcopsis sp.
AGGACATTTTTCTCGTCCTTCTCTTGTTCCTCAATCTTGCACCTGAATCCTTACGGAAAAATATCTATTAAATTGACAGAGTGTTCACCAAAATGGGCTGGCTGGGAAGGAAAATGTCCTATATGAATTAGATGTAGAAATTTATTTAGATGGAAATGATCCTAAACAGCGCACTGAGTGGGTTTATTGCTCAACCCTTCAACCATTTGTTGCTTTTGACCCGTCACCAAATGATGGTCTTCTGTACATACATGATCGAAGCCCTGGTGGTCAAGTTGGAGGCTATAACTCCGGTTCTCATCAGCTCTACTGGGGAATTTGTCATGATTTATGGAATGCTGATGTTTGGAATCCCAACAATGGTCTGGCGCAACGAGCTAGGGATTTGGGTTATCCAGGGAGCTTATGGGAAGGACAACAAGAGATTCCAAAAGCTATGTTTAAATAATTGCAAAACAGCAAATTTTGTTAATAGTGAGAGACTTGATAGCGATAAAAATGGGATATTAGGAAACTAAAGCGCGATCGCGCTAAACACTATCATCAACAAACCCACAACTAGGACAGTCCCAATGAACTCTAGGGGAATTATCTTTTGGGAACTGATAACCGCACTCAGGACAAACGCCAGTAAATAAGGGATGGTCATTTAGGCTCAGGAGTCCAAAATTCTAAGGCTTTGAAGATACTGAAGTCTCGAAAATTGTAAGTCCAAACCGGACTGCGATACCGTAACGCTGTCAAGACGACGGTTGCATCTTCCAGAGAACCTTGCCATTGGGGAAGTTTAGCGACAAGGCTCTGTATTTCTTCAAAATCCGCCTGTTCTAGGGGCAGTAGATGAAGACTTTCTTGCATGACTTCCAGAGCCTCATGCGCGACTGCGGGCTGGGTGCGTTGCAATAACCATTTATACACCTCAAAAAGAATCGGAATGGGAGTCAGCAAGATCGTTTTTTGTTGCGCCAACTGTTCAAATCCTCTGACACAATCAAAGTGATAAGTATCTTTGGCATAGAATAAACCAATAAGGGGACCCGCATCCAGTACAATTTTCTTCAATCTTGAAAGTCCTCAGCATGATCTGCAGCGCCTCTCGGAGCATCGGTAACAATACCAGCTAGATTAAGCAGTTTGGTACTGTCTTTTGGGGTAAGTTTAATTTTCAGGGCTTCATCGAGCAGTTCAGCAATACTTTCTTCAGGATGGGCTTTTAGGTAATCATTGAGTTGTTCAGCAAGTTGTTCTGGAACTTCAATCGTAAGTTTAGTCATATCTCTCCTGTTCATTTTGAACGAGTGTTCCCTTTTTTCTTAACTTAATCCATTGATATAGCGGGAGGCTGATTGGAATCCTTGCTATCCTCGCTAAAGGAAGAAAAGTTAAAGCAGTTAACGTTTACCTCATTACAGTCTTACCGCTCGTCATTGCAGGATCATTATAAGGTAGCAACGGCTCGCAAAAAACTTAGTGCTGTCAGTTCTTTATTGGCGTTTGCCTGCGATATGGGATATATAGTCATTCCAATTAAGTTCCGTACACTCGAATGAGCTCATCGAGAGTGGTCTCTGGTGGAGCGTAAATCCGTTGCTTTTTAAGAATCGCAAAATCCTCCTCAATTTTATTGAGATCAGGAGAATAAGGAGGGAGAAATAAAACCTGATGTCCCGCCCCCTCAGCAATCTGTCTAATTTCTTCTTTCTTATGAAAGGGAGCATTATCCATAATCAGAAGAGATTGAGGATTGAGTAACGGGAGTAAGTGATGTTCCAGCCAGTGATTAAACCAGTTGGAGTTGGTAGTTCCAGCAAATAGAACCGGGGCAAGTAACTCCTTTCCCCTTTTCCCTGCAATTAAACTGGTACGAGGACGAGTTTGACCACTACGCTCACCATGAATTTTTTGCCCTTTGTTTGACCAACCATAGGGTCGAAACGTGCTGGCTTCAAACCCAGACTCATCAATGTAAATCACATTTTTTGAGCCTTGTTCAAGGATAAACCTCCGAAGAATTTGTAAATATTCCAGTCGCTCACTTGGTTTTCTCTGTTCGTACAGAAGAGTTTTTTTTACGGGTTTTTTTCATTTGTTTGAGAGCGTAGAAAATAGCATTAATGTGTACCCCAAAACGCTCCGCTCTTTCTCGCAGCAACGCGTCAGGATTTTCTTGAACATCTCTTTTCAACGCCCCCCAATCCAGTTTACGTGAGCGCCGTTGGACTTTCTTTGGAGCAAGATCATCTCTTCGACACCAACCATAAACGCACCATCGACTGACTTCATATCTTCGTGAGGCTTCAGCTTTACTGCCCCCATCTTTGACAAATTGAACAACTCGTTTACGTAGGTCGAGACTATAGGTCATTGTTCCTGATATTTTTTTCTCCCACTATCGGCTATTCTACCTGCTGTTGGTTTTTATTTGGAATGACTATAACCAATGATTTACTGATGCTCTATGAAATTGATCAGGAAGATCATGAACGTCTGTCAGCTTTAATGGAACAATATCAAGATCGACCGATGGATTTAGCTGATGCCACCTTGGTACTGACCGCAGAGAAAACAGGATTAGATCAGATTTTAACTCTGGATCAAGATTTCTACTTTTATCGCATCAATGGTAAAAGCAGTTTTGAGATTATTCAGGTTAATTAATTGTTGACTCGTTTCCCTTCATTAAAAATTGCCCCCTCTCACGCTGGAAGGGGGCGTACTGTTTGAGGAGGTGTGATCGGTTAGGACTGTCCGCTGGAAGCGGCAATGGTTTGTTGCGACTGAACCCCCCCCTAGGGTTTTATTTTTAGCTCGACACTGCTGTAGCAAAAGCAAAGTCATCAGCGGTCAGGCTATCAGCTTGTATTCCCAATAATTCTGCTAACGGTGTGTCTTCCTCTAAACCAACAATGGTATTTTCCCCCGCTTGCGAAAGATTAAGACTCTCAAAGCTCAGATCCAGAAAACCACCAATCCCAATGACATCTTCTCCGGAAACAAAATCGCTAATTGTGTTGAGGGCATCGGGAACTTCGCTTGTTGCGATCCAAAATTGGTCCGGATCGGCACCACCAGTGATGACATTACCGCCACCTTGTAGGATAAAAAAGCGATCACTGCCTTCATTCCCATTCAATCGGTCGCTACTGCCAGCAAAGAAATCATCATTACCGACTTGGCCATAGAGACGGTTTTCTCCTTGACCTACAGAAGCATCTAGCAAATCATCTCCTTCGCCACCAAAGACTCGGGTCTTGCCACCGGCCAGTAACTCATCACTACCACTGCCGCCATAAATGCGGCTGCCACTGCTTACTGGAGACGCATCAATTAGGTCACTCCCTTGACCGCCAAAGACGATACTTTCTTCATTGCCAAAATCGATTCCTCCTTCGAGTGTATCGTTGTTCAGACTGCCAAAGATGGGAACGGTATCAGCAACTGGCACTTGCTCTAATTCAGGGGCTTCACGGAGCATTGTTGCTTGTTCATAATCATAAGCATAGCCGAGTAGCTCTGCTTCGGAAAACGCCTCGTCCAGAAAGATCAAACTAAACGGGGAACCATCTTCGTAATAACCAGCAGGAACAGTTACTCCTGGTGTGCCGAGAATATTGATTTCTGATACTGTGGTTGCCGAATATCCCTCATCACTAAATAAATCGGGGATCGGCTCGTACATTTGCGGGAAGGCTAGCGCATCGAGGTCGTTATTTTCTAGGACTTCCGAGAAAATTGCTAAAAATGACTCGCGAACTTCCAGAAAATTCTCAATGGGCAGAACATCCGGATTAGCCAAATTCTCTTCAAAATTAGGAGCAGATGCGATAAAATCCAGCTGACCCTCTTCAGCAAAGGGCGATTCAAAACCCAGTTCTTCGAGGGTATCGAGAAGCTCGCCAATTGAATTGATCTCAGTTGTCGAGCCGAGGCGTTTGATATATTGATCCAAGTCGTAGGGAAAGGTAGCAAACCCCCGGTCTTCTGGAGAAAGGTCAGCAAACCCGCTACCGGCAAAGGGATCTTCGACTACCGTGGCTCCTTGTTCGGTCAAGACTTCAATTGCTTGGTCATATAAAGTTTGTGTTTCTGGGGTCAGTTCGACATCTTCAAAACCAGGACCAAATAAACCAATCCGTTTCCCTTCTAAGGCAGTGTCATCAAGAGCCGAGACATAACCCTCAGGCGGAATATTGCCTTCTGCCACACTCGTTTTTGGATCCGCCGGATCGGGTCCGGCTAGAATATCTAGGGTAGCCGCTGCGTCATAGACATTCTTGGTTAAGGGTCCTAACACATCTCGGGTGGAGCCAGCTCAAGGAATCACACCTGTGTTGGGAACTAAACCAAAAGTAGGTTTAATCCCTACCAAAGCTTGTGCACCAGCAGGATTTTGAATCGAGCCCCCGGTTTCTTCGGCAATTCCCATCACCGCAAAACTAGCTGAGACAGCCGTTGCCGAACCACTGCTACTGGCACCAGGGGCAAGGGTTAAATCATAGGCATTGAAGGTGGGGCCAAAGTAACTACTATTGGCTCTCGTTCCATCGGCGGAAAACGCAGGTAAATTGGTTTTACCCAAAATGACAGCGCCTGCTTCCTCTAACTTAGAAACAATCGGTGCATCCAATTCTGGAATTAAATCGATGCCACCTGCTTCGCTGACAAATCCCTCATACCCTCCCGTTGTCCGTTCTTCGGCAATATCAACGGCATCTTTGATGACAATTGGCACACCATGTAGGGGAGAACGAGGACCCGAAGTTTCATATTCGAGATCGAGTTCTTTTGCGATCTCTAAGGCATCAGGATTTAACTCGGTAAAGGCATTATAGGTGGATTCAAATTCATCGATTCTTGCTAAGAATGCTTCAATTAATTCTTCTGAGGTGAACTTCTCGATTATAAAAACGTGATCGCGCTAATCAGTTTAATTTTCAATATTGCCGAACACAAAAAAGGCGCGATCCAAATAGAAAACCCCAAGTAAAATACTATTTACCCAAAAATCTGCACTATTTAGGTTGACTGCTCATGGTTCTTTAAGCCGATGAATTTAGTGCAATAATTTTCAGAATTGGTATAAAAAGTAAATAATTTTCAATTACTATTCCAACTCTTATATCTGAGATGACAGTCAACCCAGTATTCATTGCCTTTTTTCAAGAAACCTGGGCTCAAGCGATTCGAAGCTAGAGGATTATGAAATAGCAAAAGTGATTGACCAATCTCTTTTGGGTACTGGAAAACATCCACACAGGAATAAATAACAGCACTTACTCCAGAATACTCAGGATTCAAAAAAGATGTAGTTTCTATTTCTGAACCAGAGGCTTTAGTAACATATTGTTGGTACTCATAACTAGTATCAAATAACTCCAGCGTTTCTCTATCTAGATGCAGAACCTGATCTCCAAAGGGCAGGAGACACCTGACAATCCTTGGAATCTCACGCTCAAGCCTTGCTGAAGGAACCTGGGCAGCATTAATAGCAATGATGTAGTGATCTTCAACATTAACCCAGTTTTTCTCCAGATATTGTTTATACTTTTTTGTTTTTTCAGTAAATGCGTTAAGCAAACGAAGCTTAATTTGGTCATCGGGAACATCTCTTACTACACCACATTCAGCTTTCTTAACGGCATCATTACCCTGCCCAGAAGATGCTGTAACAGCTTCTATCCATATCCTTGACTCACCAACTTTAATGCAAATATCTGGACCATCACGACTTTTCTTTTGATCAAGAGATAGACCAGCTTCTCTCATAGAAGCAGCTAAGTACATCTCCCAAAATCGCTGATGGAATTGATTTGGTAGTTCATGAAGAAGATCTGGATCGAGATAACTATGAACTTCTTTCCAAAGCCTTTCAACAAAGTCTCTGGCTTCTTGATCCTGAGAGTTTGTACTACGTTTTAGAGTACAGTAGATTTCGTCCGTACCATTTACTTCAAAGACACTGTTCATATCAAATCATATTCAATCATGAAAACTTCCTCATTTCAAATATCGCTGGACACTCTTTATAATAGTCAATTTCAATCTTTGTCCAGTCTGAGTTTTTTATTTCCTGCTCCGAAACAGATATGTTAAGTGTGACACCCATTTTTTGCGCACAAAATCGGTAAGCATCTATAAAAGATCTGTTAAATTCAAGATCTTTATCGAACTTCCCTGTCAATGCTTGAAACCGCTTCTTCGCTTGAGTTTCAAAAATAATACTGATAACACCTCCAAAGAACCTAGCACATAGAAATGCTAGTAGCCCTTGTAACCCTACTGAGTGCCAACCAAAAATTATAAGCCCAATAGAGATTATTCCAAGTTTTCCAAAAGTAGTAAAAAATACTCCTAAGCCCACTACCAAATCAATGTATTTACTTCTGGTCTTCATCCAACTAAAAAAACCTTGTAAGACTAAGATAACTGCAAAGATTATTACAGGCTTTTGATGTAGTGAAAACAATAAAAACGCCAACAAGTACGCTACAGACTCGTGGGCTTTATCCATACCTTCAGCTATCTTCAAAACTCTATACGGTTTGTATTGTGGATAAAGTCTTGCAAGTAGAGTAAATGCGTAATCCATAGGAAAGCTAATAGGCATTCCTGTAGGTGTGTAGATCGTCATATTAAAACCTCTTATAAGATCACACTACTTTTACGTATGAGGACCAGCGGGTACATTTTGAACAAAATATACGGTTTTGGCATTAGCCCCATAGGCTTATTCTTCCCATTACGCTAACCTTCCAGTGTCTTTCGCTTAACGTTGTTGTATTTCTCAGTAATTGTGGCTGTCTTTAAGCCTTCAGTTTGGGTACAATCGACCTCAAGGTTGCTTTTCGCTGTAGATAACTTTGCATCTTTTGGAGAGCTGGTTTCCTCGCGCTCCCGTTTGCCCCAATATTGACATTCAAAATCAGTCAGTGCTTGAAGAGTTGCGATCGCGCATTGCAGCATTAGAAGCGAAAGTCGATTCTTTAGCTGTTGATCGGAATCAAGAAATTGAAGCGAATGACGAGAAAGTTATTGCTGAGCATGACCAGGGAACTAGCCATCCTCGGAATGATACAGCTCCCAATAATCAGAAAAACCCGATCCCTGAGCAATCCGAGAACATTTTAACTCCCAATCAAACCTTCACCAGTAAGGAAATCGCCCAAGAGTACGGAATCAGCTCCGATAGCTTACACCGTTGGCGGCGAGGCAAGCGCAAACCTTCTGGCAAGAATCTTGAGAAGTGGAACGAAATTAAGGAGAAGTATCATTGGGATAACAGCTCCCGAGGATGGAAACTAAACTAAGTTTTTGGCATCTGATCACATTTATATGTGATTTTTGGGGGAGGAATGGAATTTATGGTCATTCCCTTGGTAAGAAAGATCAAATGAGAAGTTGGGAAAGTAAGGAAGAGAAAGACTTTTGAAGGTTGAAAGCGGAGTTGAGGTCGGGAAAATAAAGTTAATCTTATGCCTAAAAAAATTCGAGAATTAAAAAAGGAGCTCCGAGACGCTGGATTTGAAGAGAAAAAGGGAAAAGGTAGTCACACCAACTGGATACATCCAAAATATCCTGGTAAAGTTACACTATCTGGTAAGGATGGCAATGATGCCAAACGATATCAAGAAAAAGATATTTCAGAAGCAATCAGGATAGTAGAGGAAAATGAGTGACCTAAAATACAAAATAGTAATCGAATGGTCACAGGAAGATCACTGCTTTTTGGTGGCTCTTCCTGACTTCCCCGGTAACTATTGGCGGACTCATGGAAATACTTATGAGGAAGCCTTAGCGAATGGGAAAGAGGCTTTAGAATCCTTGATTTTGTGTTATGAGGATTTAGGGGAAGAATTACCGCGCCCTTCTATGGTCACTGCTTAGTGCGATGCCCATAGGGCGGTGGCTTCGCCACATCGCACTTCCTTCCCAGTCGTGAAGAACAAATGTTGGCTGCTGGACTGCCTCTGTAATTCGTCTCTCTGGTGGCTAAGCCTTTAGTGGCAATTAATTCTGGCTCAAGGAAGTTATTGCTGGCTGGTTGCAGTTAATCCGGTCCCAGTTGCAGATAATCATGGCTCAGAATGGCCCTGATTGCTGGTCGGAGGTGATCTGATCTTATTGCTGGCTGCTACACCTACTGTCAAAATTATTCCGTTGCTATAAGAAGGCGAAAGAGAAATTTTGATGACCAATGCGATCGCGCTGCCAGCTAACTATCCAGGTTTCTTAACGCGCCACAAACTCTGATTCCCTTCCTGGTGCGCCCGAATCAGTCGAAACCCGCAATACCGCACCTCGGGCTTCCTCGCCAACGTCGAAGGCGCACGATTGATAATTTGCGCCAGTCTTTTTGTCGGAATCAACCAACCGTTATCTGCAATCCGTTGCAACGTCTCCAAATCTTCTAGCGTATCTTCGTTGCTGGCTCGAATCGCCTTCACGGTGCTACTGACAGTTGTTTCAATCACCTTTTCCAACACTTCCGGCGATTCAATCAATGAGTTTTGAGTTGCTAACTGATTACCATTTCTCTTGATAGTTGCTGTTGAATGATTGCCATTGCGTTCAGTTTCCTGTTCCGAGCGCAACGCTTCCGTTTCTTCCTCAATTTTGAACTCGCGGATAAAGCCGGTAATATAGCCCCCCGCTTGGATATACTCATGCAACTGGTCCAGCAAAGCCAGTTCTTCTCCCGTGACATAGGACTGTCGCCCAAACTTAGTGGGAATAATGCCTAAACCTTTGAAGCGGTTATACAGCACACTGCGCGTGATGTTATATCGCTCCATTAACGATTTGACGGGAAAGCGATCTATTTCAGATTCCATTGCAACTCTCTACAATTTTGCGTCATTTTCTCTTGCAATTTATTTATTTTCTCTTATTGCTTGCAATTTGGCAACTGTCTTGTGCTTGTTTGCTACTCCAGCCAATACCAGAAACTCTCGGGAGAATAAGGCACTCGCGCTTGCAAGCGATGTTGCAAAGTCTGCTGAGAAATAATTGCTGTGGGTTTGAGTTGGTCCCAACATTTACGGGTCAGTTGATAGAGTTTGCGGATATAGGTAAATCTTGCTTGCGCTTCTTCGTTGGAGAAGGGACTGATATCGGGATGATGGTGTTTAACCAGTTGTTTGTAATTGGCTTCCAATTCGGTGAGGGTTTTCGGACTACCTAACACTCGCATCGCTGGGGCTTCTTGTGTGCCATTTAAGGGTGGACCAGAGGGGAGAATGCGTCCGGTAAGCAAAAGGAGAGTAAACTTTTCCAGACGGGCATAGCGTTCACTAGCTGACTCGATTTCCGCTTCTGGGGTTGCCGTTGGGCATTGATTGAATTGCTGATTGTGATGTTCTTGAGGCAAATCGGCAATCGGTTGCAAGCCTTCGGGTAACGATCGCGCAAAATCCAACTCTCTTCTTGCAGCGAAATGCGCCAGTTGCAAGCGGTCTTGCTTCCGTCGCAAATCGAGGTCATGAGCTTGTTTCAGTTGCGCGATCGCGTTGGCGGTCCACGTACTGCGGACAAATTGATAGAACCCCAAGAGCGCTTCAACCGCTTGTTGATGCGCGGGGTTAAGCGTGGTAATTTCTTCGAGTTGTTCCAGAGAATAAGTCATCGCAATTAAACCTCAGCCACTTCATTGAGAACTTTTTTGACTTCGGTTTCTTGTAACTGCAGTTGATGAGCAATTTCGAGAGGGGTCATGCCAATGGAGTAAGCCGCAAAGATGTCTTGTTCGGTGGAAGTTTCTCCACCAATGAGACGCATATGAGAGGTGTTCTCTCGTCCGGCAATTAATTTCTCGTCTAAACTTTCAAATTCCGGGAGTTGAGCCTCAAACTCAGAAACCGGATGCGTTTCTCGTTCATAAGCCAGACAACGAGACGTTTGCGCTTGCGTTAATTCCGCGAGAATATGTTTCGCTTCACTAACAATTTCACTCCAAGTTTCCTCACAAGCTTCTCGTGCCGCTTGTTCCATTTTCACCTGGAGTTTACTGCTGAACTGCTGGCGCGCTTCCTGCTTGATGTTGTCGCCGTAGCGAGATGCCATCTTTTCGGTGAGGGTATCGATGGCGCGATTGAGTTTGTGCTGGTTCTGGCTTTCGTATTCACTCATGTCTGTAGCATATATATGGTACAGACATAATATAACTCAGTTTATTTTTGTTGGCAATATGTATGAGAGACAAATTGATAGAAAGATTTAGTTCATGCTATGTGTTTTTTTACGTTACTCAAGTGAGTGCAGTGTGCCCGGCACAGCACTCACTCCTCGAAGGGTGTGACTAGATGATGGTCCGCTTAACCACTATGATTAGTTAACTTATGCTCGCTCTCAAGGTGATTCCCGCCCCTGATCTCTTCGGCTGACAATAACCTTAATGTTTTGCCCTCTGATCGAGCGTTAGAGCCACAACAAACGTCAAGGTTCCTCCTAGCAAACCGAAAAGTAACCAAACTAGACGACTGTAACCTTTATTAGCCGCAACGAGAGCGCCAATGCTACCGATGAGACAGTGCAGGAAGAGTAAGGAAGTAAAAAAATCTGACATTTAAGGTGATCTCAACCGGTAACACACCAACTTACATTGGCCAAGAGTCATCCGTACTCCGCCGTAAGACGACGGCTGGAGCGAGGAGCTTGCGCGACGCAGTGAAGACCTGCGGATGACCGTTGGTCATGTAACAGCAAAAAAGCTTAAACATTTTCATGGTATCTGTATTATTGTATGATCATAGTAAATGTTAAATGATCCTTTCCTTTCGCGATCAAGGCACAGAAGACATTTTCCAGGGTAAGCTAACTAAGTTCGCTCGAAAAAAGTGTCCTCAAAACTTGATTAAAAAAGCAGCCAGAAAACTGGATTTAATTGACTCTGCTGCTGCCTTAGATGATTTACGTGTTCCTCCTGGCAACAAGCTGGAAAAACTGCGGGGTGACCGCGCCGACCAGTACAGTATCAGAATTAATGATCAGTATCGGATTTGTTTTCGGTGGTTGGGAGAAGACGCCGAAGATGTAGAAATTGTTGATTATCACAGTTAAGGAAATTATGGTTAGAGTTCCCACCCATAGACAACCGACTCATCCCGGTATCATCCTCTTAGAAGAGTTTCTCGAACCAATGGCAATGAGTCAAACTGAGTTAGCCAAAGCAATTAACGTTCCTTATCAACGAGTCAATGATTTGATTAACGGCAGACGGGGGATCACACCAGGAACGGCTTTAAGGTTAGCCAAGTTTTTTGGGACAACTCCTGATTTTTGGTTAAATTTCCAAAGACGCTGGGAACTTTATCGTGCTCAACAAAAGGAAGGTCAAGAAATTGAACAAATTACCCCTTGCCATTAGGCGGCGAGCAAGGCTCACCGACGTTTTCATAAGCTGATTCTTGAGGAGCAAAAGTTCCCGCTAATTCCTGAGTTGATCATGATTACTTGAAAACGAGGGATTCTGTAGTGAATTTGAATGATCTCTCTTTTCTCGTGGGAAGACTATAAATATCAATTCTTTTCTGAATTGATCAGAAATCTTAGCACACCTCCCATCCATAACCGTAAAAATATTCTTTTTTTTTTACTAGTTATTTGTTAATTTTTAGAACGATTGCTTGCTTAGGTAATATTGTTATTGCCATTCAGACAAATGGATGAGGAGTTCTTCCTTAATCGATGCTTATTCAAACCGCTAAAAGGATCCTTTTTGTCTCGGGATTGATGATTTCTTGGTTCCCAGGGAGTTTCAAAGCTGAATCAAAAGATATCTATAATACTTTGATTGATTATCTTCCCCATCAAGAGTCAATCTGTCGCTACTTGGATCAAGGATATAGTCGTAATGAAATATTAGAAAAATCTTCCTTGGCATTATTAAAAACTTTTCCAAAAATTTGGGATTTAGATTCTAATATCCCAAAACAAAAGCAAGCCTTATTATTAGTAATATTTGCTCATCATGATGCCGTTCATAATCTTTGTCCAGAGTATCAATATACCGTTTTGACTGAAGAAGAATTTCAAGCAATTTTTCCTAATTTTGATCAAGAAATGCCAAGGCATAAGATACGAGAATACTTATCCAATCCTTAGCACACTATCAGGCATCAATAGAAGGTTGATGTTCGGCTGCGTTGCTTCATTTGCTAGGGTCGCCTCGCTTTTCTCCTACAACAAGTAGCCTGCTGAAGAATTGACTGCGCTATACAACTGAGACAGATTTGAGACAGCTTCAATTCGCGATCGCGCCAGCGAATAGACTAAAACCAAATTAGTAAGTCAAACAACTACTTGGGGTTTTGGTCCAAACTTAACGAGCTGATCCCCGTCTTTTGGGATCAAATCAATAGCAAAACCTTAAAAACTGACTTGCCAACTCCCAAACAACTCGCCAGATGAGCTTTTGAGAATTTTCCCCCCAGCCTGGCGCACGAGACGGTGCCACTCACTCAGCGGCGTCAATAAAACTTCTGCACCGAAATAAGTTTCCAAAATCGCCCAATCTTCAGCGAGAGGACTTTCGGGATCGATCACATCAAAAATGAAGCTGCCCTTGGGTTTGAGCACGCGCTTGACTTCAGCTAGAACCCGTTTCCAGTAATCGAGAGGATAGTAACAACTCCAACCCGTAGCAATCACACCATCAAACTGGCTGTTTTCGTAAGCTAATCGATGAGCTGCACCCAATTTTACCCCACGAAACAGTTTGGAATTGAGTTGGGGTCCCCGACTCATTAAGATCTCCCGTGCTGCGGTACTCACTTCCTGTCCATAGAAAAAAGCCTCCCACTGGGACCAGGGATAGATTAAAAAACTCAACCCACAACCAATATCTAACCAAGCTTCCTTTTTCTTGGGAGTTTTCAATTCCCAAAATTGAGAAGCAATGCGGTTTTGGAGAGTTCCCTCCTGCCATTGCTCGAAAATAGACATTGCTTCGACTTCTGCTGGGAGAGCAAAATTTTCTTGACGGTATTCGCGATTAAATCTCTGAGTCGTATTGTCAATTGCTGTTTGCCAGTCTTCGCTAGCACCGGGTGAAAGCGATTGAGGAGAGCCGAAATTTGGCTGTTCTGGTTCTGATTTGCGTTTGACCAATGGGTATGCTTTCCGATTGTTGTGTTAGCTTGCTCTGCGAGGGGCCCAGTTCTTGGTCCGACAGGACTAGTCAAGCTGGGTTAGGTTTGGGTGGGCGATCACCCTACAATTAAAGCAGATCGCCTGAATCAATACCAGTCAAAAGAAAGTAAAGCACTAACTGATTTAAGTATTGCAGTAATTAATGCAGTAAGACAGTAAATACTTATTGATATGCTGATTCAATCAAGTGCTGCAAAGATGAAGTAAAGAAGTAATGCCTTGCTTATTTGGAATTGTTATACTTACTTCAGTAATGCAGTAAGTCAGTAACGCAGTAAGGCTTTAAGTATGCAATTATTTAATGAGGTAAGCAAGTGGGACAAGTCATATCTTTTATCAACCAAAAGGGTGGGGTAGCCAAATCTACCTCCTCTGTTCATTTGGCATACTGGTTAATCTCGAAGCAGAAACAAAACATCTTATTGATTGATGCGGATGGACAGCGGTCTAGTTCGCTTTGGGTGGAAAACATGGAAGCGTGTGAGATTCCGTGTCAGGTCTTGCAATCCCCAGATGATTTACTCGAACAAATTCCTGAACTCGTTCCCAATTACGACTATTTAGTGGTGGATGGTCCCGCTAGTTTATCGGAAGCAACTCGGGCGATTTTATTCCGCTCCGATTTAGCTTGTATTCCAGTCCAGCCGACTGGGGTAGATTTGCGTTCGGCTTCGGATGCGATGCGGTTGGTGAAGCAGGCGCAGTCCGTTCGGGAAGGACGACCCAAAGCGGTGATGTTCCTGAGTCGTGCCGTGAAGGGAACCCGCTTAAAAGAAGAGGCGATCGCGCTGCTGAACCAAAACCCAGTAGGGACATTACTAAAAAGTATCATCCACCAGAGACAAGTGATTGCCGATAGTTCCGGTCAATCAGAAACAGTGTGGAATTTATCGGGACGATCCGCGAACGATGCAGCCAGAGAGTATGACCAGTTATTTAAGGAGATGCTCAAACAACTGCCATGACACGCAAGAAACGAAAATCTCTGAATGATTCTCTAGCCGAAGAGTTTGTCTTTGGGAACGCCTCGGATGATTCTGACGATACGCCTGATGAAGAGGTTCAGTCAACGGAATCATCAGACCCTAAACCCGATCATCCTGTTATCTCGGATGAACCAGATCCTCCAATTAAGAAAAAATCAAAGCTAATGGATAAACTACAAGCCGAATCAAAAGAAGCCACGAAACGATTTACTGTTGATTTAAAGGAATCGACTCACCGCAAACTCTCAATTTTAGCAGCCAAGTCGGGAAGGACGAAAGCTGACATTGTGCGGTTATTACTCGATGAGGCTTTGGAAGAGATTGAAGAATAATCGTTAAAGCCCGATGGCAGGGAGTTTTAGGTCAATATCCTCTAATAAATCGGCAATTAAATCATCCACACTTCCCTGTTTTGCTTTTCCTTCTTTCCGTTCGTTTCTTAAGGCTTCAGCATTAGCACCAATTTCTTCTCGGCGTTGTTCAATTCGCCGTTTCCGAATTAAATCCCATAAATACTCTTGTTCTTCAACTGATAGTTTTTCAATTGATTCAATAATTTCTTGAAATCTCATTTTCTCTCGATTCCGTAAATGATCGCGCTTCTTTTTCCATTATGCGCAATCGCGCTTCTTGCGTCATCAGTCACAATAATTGAAAGATACTATTTATGGTGACGTACTCCCAACCTTGACACCTCACCAAGAACATCTTTGGTCGCCTAGTTATTTCGCTGTTTCTTGTGGAGGCGCACCGATTAAAAAGATTAAGGAGTACATTGAAAACCAAAGCAGCAAATGAAGTCGCCCTAGAAGGGCGAGGCTCGTATCCTGCTATTATCGGTCAACTTGACCTCTGACAACACAGGGAGCATGGCACAGACAGTACAGTTTGATTTGAACCGTTTTTATTTAAGGCTGGAAGGTAAAGTAAAGTCTGTGTCGCCTAAAACGTCTAGAGGAAAAAGTCTATGAATTGGCAAAAACTACGACAACTTTTGATTGTACTTGTTGCGGGAATTTTCTTGTTTGTCACTACCGCTTGCAGTGCTCCTTCTACGAGTGAAGCCCCAGAAGGTGAACAAGCCCAACCAGAAGCTCCTGCTGAATTAAGTCCAGACGCTGAAAGTAAAAAGGGTTAAGCCGAAAATCCTAATTCTCTCGGTAGTTAGTCATTCTCAATTGGGAGGTGTCTAACGTGGGAAGGATTGCTATGAAAAGGTTTAGATGTTCTAGACGCGCTAGACATCATATTAATCAAGTTTGTGTATGTGTCTAGCGCGTTACTTATATAGACCTCTGAACAGGTCGAGTCATCCGTACTCCGCCGTAAGAGGACGGAGCCTGCGGATGACCGTTGGTCATTGTTAAGTTGTTCTGGAATTGGGTTGAGGAGGGGTGTATTTTATTCCCCCCTCAGAAAACTTAGTGGCCAAAGTAGGGTGAATAGAACTTGTCCTGTTCCACTTGAATTTGTTGACTGTTCAGCTCAGTGTTAGAAAAAGCACTGGAGCCATTAACGGCAGCATTGCTCGTGTTCGACTCTTGGATCGAAACTTGGCCTTGCGGCTCGTAATTGTAGAAGCCATCGCGTTCTAACTGAATTTGCTGATTGTGAAGTTCAGTATTGCTAATCGCAGTTGAACCGTTGACTGCCGCATTTTGCGTGTTGGCGCTTTGGACAGACAGTTGAGATTGTTGGGCAGCAGCAGGAGTGGCGAAAGCAACAACAGCGATGAAACCGAAAGCAAGTTTTTTATTAATCATAAGAGTTTTTTTGGACTCAGTGTTTCTAAAGGCTAAGAAATTTGGTGTGTGTCCTTTAGATATGTTGAGGGAGAAGAATGTATGCACTGGTTTGGAAACTTGAGGCGGAAATTGCAGCGATTTAGGGAAAGGCGCGATGTGGCGAAGCCACCGCCCTACGGGCATCGCGCAAACCCTTCAAGGTGATAACGCTAAAACCAAAGAACCAACTCTAAATTCTCCAAAGCGGATCACTTTCTCTTGCACTGGCTGAAAGCCCATTGATTCATATAGCTTTTTAGCTCTCGAATTCTCAACATCAACACTGATATAAACTGAGTCTGAATGAGTAGCAGCTTCATCAATACAATTTGAGAGTAACTGTTGACCAATCCCTTGATTGCGATATTTGGAAGTTACAGCCAGATTACCAATGTAAAAGCTCCCCTGCGGATAATTCTGCTGTAAAACTAAAGGAAGAATGAAGCGTTTCATCAATCCTAACCGTAATTGTTGACGGTAACTTAGGGCTTTCAAGTCACTATTGACAGACAGCTTTTTAGCAGGAACCATGATAGCCATCCCCACCACTTGCTCGGCGATTTGGGCAACACGAACATACTGATAGCTAAATCGATTCTCAGACCCTTGGACGAGTTGAGTAAGGTTCTGAATCGCATGAGAACCAAACATTAGCGAAAATAACTCGGGTGATGACTCATCAATTAAGCGAGCAACTTGTTCTGGATTATGTTGTTCTAAGGACATGGGAAGATAATCAACTTTTTCACCAGAGCGAGTTATCCCTTGATTTTGAATTTCCATACTTTAAAATCTCCAAAGCACTCTTTCAGGAATAGATATTTCGCGATCACGCTGCACATAAGTCATTCAGTGGGGGCAAAGCCCCCTTTACTATTGCTTGCACTTTGCCACAGAGGTGGCTAAAAGAAGCGTATGTTGCCACACGGATTAACGCTGATTGTCGCTACGCCTCTACGTTCCAATGAGCAGTTGAAATCAAATTCCTTAAAAAGTCCCTCCCCGTATGGCTTTTGTCTTTTGGTGCTACGCGCTCCACAGACGGGAAAGTTTAGCACATCCTCACTAAAGCTCCGGGTCGTCACAAGTGGTTAGCCCTTTTTTGGTTTGGCTCGATTCCGGCAATACTGCCATTACACAAACCCAGAAATCCCTAAGTTGCCTCCACTCGCATTCTTTGCGGTTGGGCTTTTAATTTCGCTTCGTCGGCAAAGCTCCTCACTAAAGCTCCGGCTCAGCTAAATCGCCCTAACGGGCTAAATGTTCCTTTGGGGCGTGCTTTCTCTAAATTTAGTGGGTGTCGCGCTCCGCACATCAGGAAAAGGAAGGAAGAAGAGGGGGGGTAGGGGTTGGCGCATGGTCCAGCCCATCGCCTCCAGCATAGAAAACCACTGTGCCGAATCGCGCCCCCGTCGCGGTGGGGAATCCACCTCCGCTTTCCAGCCGGAATTTGATTCCGGCTGGGTCGGAGGTCGAGGGGCGCAACCCAATTAAAACAGGCTAAGTTGTCCTAACCAGTCTGGTGTTTTTGCGTTTGCTGTCAGTGGGTGCAGTTCTACCTCTAGCCCTTTCTTTTTTGCATAAGCGATGGTTCCCCAGGTTCCACTTCCATGTCCGCTAAACGGTTGGTTGGGCGAGCATTGAGGAGGGCAGGGTTTGTTAGGGAAAGCATATACCACACCACCGGCACCCACAGCGTCAATCATGCGCTGACTTCGTTCGGCAAAGTGCCAAGATTGGTTTCCTTGAATGCGGTGTACTGTCGCCTCTGGGTTGTAGTCTCTCACCAGTGCATCCAGTCCCGCTGCATCGCCAACGTGCCATTGTTGGCTAGGGATGGTGATGGTGGTAAGGATAGCTTGGGCGCGATCGCGCTGGGTAGGGGTTAGTTTTCTAGCACCTGAAAAGCAAATGTTCATCTCATTTTTTAGTTTCAATAATTTCATTATACCATAATACACATCGGATTTAGAGGTTCTAGTAAAGGAATTTGCTTTGCTGATTTGTCCTGATTTAATTTTCTGGCTGCTTCAATTCTATAAATCAGATTTAACCGATAGACACTTCGGATTCTATAAACTAAGCTAAAGAAGCGTAGCTATTCAAGAAATCAGATATGGAACCGAACATAGAGAGAGATTCTAAGGGAAGAATTAGGAGTAAACCGATTGGTGAGAAACCTTTGTCTAAGAAAACAATGACCATTCGGTTAGATGAAGAAACCGATCAGAAACTGCGCGAAATCCCGAATAAAAATGAGTTTATTAGGAAAGTTTTAGCCGAAGCCGTTAAGAAGTATTATTCCGATTAAAACCGAGAAAATATAACATCTTTATTCCCGTCTATCAAGGCGGGATTTTTATTATTAATTACTTGCTTCCGACGTGTATGTTGGTTTATAATATACTTAAGCGTTAAGAAAACGCGCAACTGAACCACGAAAACTGAATCGGTCACGCTGAACCAATAATCAGCTCCCAGCTGGCAAGGACTAGGGAAATCCTGCTCATAAAGTAAACCTTTTTTGGAGTCAAAAATGATGTCTGATTACATTTATTCTATTAGTGCAGCGCGTCGTCTTTTTGGTCAGAAAGTTGTGAAGGTTGAAGAACGTCCCTGTAACGTTCTTATAACTTTTAATGACGGTTCTCAAAATCTGGCTGACAAGAAATTGTTTAAGCAGCATTTTGCTGAACATCGTCGCCAACTTGGACTCAAGATTGATGATGTCAAACCCGTTAACTCTTACACTTACCGAGTTAAAAATAAATACTTGGTGGCTGTCTTCCCTGATCGCGTTAGCTGTACCTGTGGCGATTACGCGACTCAGTTAGACATAGGAATCAAACGAGGCTGCTGCAAACATGGTTATGCTGTTCTCAAAACTTTAGGATGTACGTCACTCGCTGAGTTTATCCAAAAGCAGAACTCCCCTGAACCGACCAAAGTACAAGGGGAGCAAACTGTTGACATCAACAGCAATGACTATTCTATCGTTTACAAACTCGTTTTTGAGACCTTCGGGTTAGACGAGGACGGTGTTCCCTTGGATGTGGTTGAGCGGTTCTCTACTCACCAACCGACTCTGAAAGAGATTAATTGTAGCAGCCAGCAATAAGAAACCCTCCGACCAGCAATCAGGTTCATTTCCAGCCAGGATTATTTGCAACTAGAGATG
>CAZAYV010000079.1:0-18716 GCA_964489465.1 uncultured Dactylococcopsis sp.
CTCGTTCTTCTGGAGTCGCCGTTGCCCAAAAGGGCTGTTCTGGTGGCAAGGGTGATAAGATGAGCCGATTATCACTCGTCACCTCTACTTGAAAGCGAGTATGAGGGGGAATTGCTTGTAAAACTTCTTCAGGAAGTTGCAGTGTTCCAGTTTCATTGATTTCGACGATAAAAGTCATGGCAATTTTTTCTGTTCTCAAAGGCTTTCTCTATACTTGTTATATATAAAAATTGTCATTAAATAATCAATTCTGATGAGAGAAGTTTCCTTGATCATTAGAAATTAAATCTATTAACAGGGAAGCCTTATTTTGCTTTAAAGAAAATTATGACATAATATTGCAAATCTTTTTTAATAAAATAGAGAACATTTATTACTGAGACGAAGATTGTCCGTGATCATAAAATTAATTCTTAGCTTAGAATAATCCAACTGCCATTTGTATCGCAGTTTGTATGTGAGTTAAGGAATTTGGAGTAATTGTTCCGTAAGGATTTTGTTCCAAATATCGTTTGGCAATGGTTGTTATGAGATCGCACATTGCTACCGAATCTACCTCTAATCCGCCTTCTCCTTTAGCAATTAGTGGACGACAGGGATTGATACTAGAAGAAGAAATATCTGACGAAAACGGAACCACCAATACAGTTGAACTGTACTGATTACGAAGATCAATCGAAATCACAACAACAGGACGCTTTTTCGTATCTCCCGACTGACGTAACGCCTTGCATAAGTAGATTTCTCCTTGACGAGGAAACTTAGAAGAATTCGTCATTTTGTGTTCATTGATCAATCAGTATTTTCCCAAGGAGACTCTTCCCAACTCATCATTGCAGCTTCTTGTGTCTGATCAGCCCATACCGATTCTTCATTAAGGTCTTTGGAAGAACGGTTTTCGTAAAAGGAACGCAATTGGTTTTCGATTTGTTGTTTTTGCCATAGACGTAACGCTTCTTCGACAACAGCAGAACGGTTATTGCTGAGTTGATCCACTTGTTTAAGCAAAGAGGTATCAATGGTAATTGTAATGCGTTGCTTACGAGAGGATGGCGAGGAAGACCGATTACTCATGGCTTTTTTTAGTAAGATAAATAATCATACTTATTATATTATTTTAACCTTTTTTCTTCTAAGTTTTGTATCGAAAGGGTTAAGTTATTGACTTGAACGGTTAGAAGGTAAACCGCGACGACGTTGGCGTTGTTGTGCCGTGAATTGAGCACGTTTTTGCGCTCGGTTGGCGGTTGCTTGTAGATGAGATGGGTGGGGTGATTGTTGATTAAGGTGAGTGGCTAATTCTTGAATCGTGGGATATTGAAAGAGGGTTACGAGTGGAACCTCGCGGTTGAGAAGGACTTCTAAGCGACTGCGAACCTGCACAATTAGTAAGGAATGTCCGCCCAAATCAAAGAAGTTATCGTGAATCCCGACTTTGTCCACTTGTAAAAGGTTTTGCCAAATATCGGCAATTTGCTGCTCTAAATTAGACGAAGGTGGGGTATAGGTGGTGGCTAATTCCGATCGCGCTATTTGCGGTTCGGGAAGAGGCCGACGATCCACTTTTCCACTCGGGGTTAAGGGGAGAGAATCAAGAACAATAAATCCTGAGGGAATGCTGTAGTTGGGAAGTTTTTGACTGAGAAATTGTTTCAATTCCTCATTGGTAACGTCTGTCTTCGGAACAATATAGGCAAAGAGGCGAGAGGTTCCTGAATCATTGCTTTTAACGGTAACTGCTACTTCAGTAATGGCGCTATGTTGAACTAAAATCGCTTCAATTTCTCCCAGTTCAATCCGGAAGCCTCGCACTTTCACTTGGTTATCCTTGCGTCCTAAATATTGCAAGTTTCCATCCGGGAGATAGCGGGCTAAATCCCCAGTTTTGTAAAGGCGAGAGGTCTGATCAAAGGGGTTCGTGATAAAGCGTTCTGCGGTTAATTCTGGGCGATTGAGATAGCCGTTCGCTGGGGCAATTCCCCCGATATACAGTTCTCCAGTCACACCAAGCGGAACCCGATTTTGATTTTCATCAAGGAGATACGCTTGGACATTCCCCACGGGATGACCAATTGGGGGTAAGGGCGACCAGGTTTCTGAGTTTCCCGGAAGCGGATAAGCGGTCACTACATGGGTTTCTGAAGGACCATATTGATTCACTAACTTGCAGTGCGGAAGATTTTCAAAGAAGGATCGGATCGCTGGGGTAATCTGTAACTGTTCCCCAGCCGTAATCACTTCTTTAAGAGACGTGGGAACAAAACCCTGACGCTGTGCTGATTCTGCTAACTGAGAAAGGGCGACAAAGGGAAGAAAGAGTCGTTCAATTGCTTGTTCCTTGATTGTCGCTAACAGCTGATCGGGATCGCGCCGTTGACTGTCTGACACCATCACCAAAGTTCCTCCACTATGCCAAGTAGCAAAGCATTCTTGGAAGGAGACATCAAAGCTAAGGGAAGCAAATTGTAAGGTTTTCAGCCCCATTGGAGACTGATCCCGTTGCCACTGAATCAAATTATTTAGGGAACGATGGGGCATGGCAACGCCTTTGGGTTTGCCTGTTGAGCCAGAAGTGTAGATAATATAAGCTAGGGCTTCGGGGTTAATGGTGACGTTGGGATTTTCTGGGGATTGCTTTTCAATGTTATACCACTGCGTATCCAGTTCAAGTTGAGAGACTGCTTGCGGTAACTGTTCACTGATGTCTGACTGGGTTAACACCACTTTTGCTTGCGAGTCTTCCAGCATAAACGCCAGCCGATCTTCAGGGTAATTGGGATCGAAGGGAACATAAGCTACGCCTGCTTTCAACACTGCAAGGACAGCAATGGGGAGAAACAGATTGCGCCCGAGACTAATGCCAACGGCATCATGAGGCTGAATGCCCTGTTGTTGTAAGTAATGAGCGAGTTGGTTCGCCAATTGATTGAGACTTTGATAAGTTAATTGCTGTTCTCCTGCAATCAGGGCAATTTGATTCGGCGTTTTTGCAGCTTGTTCGGTAAAGCAATCATGGACACAGGTTTCAGGATAGTCAACGGTGGTTTGATTCCAATGGGCGAACTGCTGTTCTTCCGTTGGCGTGAGAAAGGAGAGACCGGTGATCGGCTGTTCCGGATGATTCACCAATTGCTGCAGCAGCGTCTGTAAATGATTCGCCATTCGCACGATAGTTTCTTCAGCAAAAAGATCGCTGTTATACTCCAACATCCCCACTAGCCCTTCCTCAGGATCTAAGCGCATCAGCAGGCTTAAATCAAATTTTGCAGTCCCACTATCAGCATCTAAGAGGGTTAAGTCTAAGTCGGGAAGGTTGGGTAACACCGGTAAATCGTGGAAGGAAAACAGCACTTGAAATAGAGGTGGACGACTGAGATCCCGTTCGGGTTGCAGGGCTTCTACGAGTTTTTCAAAAGGAATCTCTTGATGAGAATATGCCCCTAACGCCGTTTCTCGCACCCGTTGTAACACTTCACGGAAACTGGGATGCTGGGATAAATCGGTTCGTAAAACTAAGGTATTGGTAAAAAAGCCGATTAATTTTTCGATTGCTGAATGATCGCGATTAGCAATAGGAGAACCAACGGCAATATCCGTTTGTTCAGTGTAACGAGAGAGTAAAATTTGCCATCCCGCCAACAGCGCCATAAACAGGGTGGCATTTTCTTGTTGGCTGAGGGTTTGTAGTTGCTGGGTTAACTGCTTAGGAAGGGTTAGCTTCACTTGTCCACCGCGAAAGGTTTGCACCTCTGGTCGCGGATAATCACAGGGTAAATCTAGTGGTGGCGGAAGGGGAAAGAGTTGTTGTTGCCAATACTGAAGTTGGTGGTCATACTTTGCTTCTTGTTCCCGTTGCCAAACCGCAAAATCAGCATACTGAACGGGTAATTCGGGTAACTCTGTTCCCTGATTCCCGCGCAAACGGTTATACAGTGTCGTTAATTCCTCCAGCATCACGCCCCGTGACCAAGCATCGGAGACAATATGATGCAGAATAAAGAGCAAAATATGGCGCTGCGGGGTTAATCGTAGCAAACTCACCCGCATTAAGGGGGCTTGGGAAAGGTCAAAAGGTTGGCTGGCTGCTTCTGCAATGTGTCTTTGAACTTCTTTTTCCTGTTCTGTTTCTGTTAGCGACTGGAGATCGGTGATGGGAATGGTTAATTCGGAATGGGGATTAATCACCTGTCGCGGTTCCCCTCCCTGCAATTCAAAATGAGTGCGGAGAACTTCATGGCGAGAAATAATCTGTTCAAAGCACTGTTTTAGCAGCGTGACATCTAACTCGCCGTCAATTTGGACTGCGCCAGGGACATTGTAAAAGGCGTTATTCCGTTCCAGTTGATGGAGGAACCATAACCGTTGTTGCGAGAAAGAAAGAGGAAAAGCATTCTTCTCACTGCGCGGTTGTTGGGGAATCGTGTCAGCCGTCTGTTTTTGCTGTTGTAGGCGTTGCAGCAGTTGTTTTTGTTTTTCGGGGGGAAGAGAAGCAATGCGTTGGGCAATGTCGGATTGTGTCATGAGTCCGCCTCCAATTCAGATAAGAGTTGTTCCATGTCGGTTTGTTTTGCCATTTCTTGGGTAATCAGTTCTGCTAACTCAGCAATGGTCGGGGCTTCAAAAAGATAGCGCAGGGGAATTTCCACAGCAAAGGTATTGCGTAACCGCGACATCACTTGCGTGGCGAGGAGGGAATGTCCGCCTAAATCAAAAAAGTTGGCGGTGACACTCACCTCTTCTAAGTGCAAGAGTTCGGCAAAAATTTGCGCGATCGCGCTTTCTATGGAATTGCGAGGGGCAATATACTCCTCGGTTTCACTGCTTAAATCAGGTTCCGGTAACGACTGGCGATCCACTTTGCCACTGGCGGTACGGGGTAAGGCGGAGAGAGGCGTAAAGGTGCCGGGAATCATATAATCGGGAACGCGATCGCGCAAGAAAGTCCGAATCTCCTCCCAACTCAAGCCACTCGGAGAAAAATAGGCATCGAGATGCTGCGTCTGATATTCATCCGTTTGCAGGGCGACCACTGCTTCTTCAATTTGGGGATGTTCCCTCAGTCGGGCTTCAATTTCCCCTAACTCAATGCGGAAGCCACGAATTTTAATCTGTTGGTCAACTCGTCCTAAAAATTCCAAAGTGCCATCACGGTGATAGCAAGCCCTGTCGCCGGTTTTATAGAGACGGGCGTTCTCTTGGAAAGGATGCGGAATAAACCGCTGGGCGGTGAGTTCCGCTTGATTATAGTAGCCTCGGGCTAATCCCGCACCACCAATGTAGAGTTCACCGGGAACGCCAATGGGAACAGGCTTGAGGTTGCGATCCAAGAGATAAATTTCGATATTCGGTAATGGGCGACCGAGGGGAACGGTTTTACCCTGAGTTGATTCGGTGGTTACCGGATAAGTGAGAACCCCAATCGTACTTTCTGTGGGACCATAATGATTAAAAATTTGGCAATTGGGCGCAATATCTTGCACTTGCTTGACTAACTCCCAATTTGCGGTTTCTCCGCCTAGAATTAAACGCTGTTTCGGGAGAACTGCTGCTGCATTTCCGGTGGCTAAGAGAACCGCTAAATGAGAGGGGACAATTTTGAGGCAATCAATGGGATAAGTCTGACAATAGGCAGTAAACGCAGCCGGATCACTGACCTGTTCTTGGGAGAAGATGTGTAAGGTTCCGCCGGTAGTAAGGGCACTAAAGACAGCCGTATTCCCTAAATCGGCTGCAAGGGTAGAAACGGTGGCGTAACTTGCCGCTGCGGGGAGTTGTAACCGTTCCCTAATGCCATCCACATAGTTCAAAATGGCGCGATGTTCTACGGCTACCCCCTTGGGTTTTCCTGTCGAACCGGAGGTAAAGATGACATAGGCTAGATGATGCGGTTGAACTGACGCGGTTGGGTTATGAGTCGGATATTGCGCAACGGTTGACCCGTGGGTATCGAAGCAAACGGAGGTCACCTTCTCAGGTAAGGTATCTTGCCATTGCGATCGCGTTAACACCATTGCCACAGGCGCATCCTCTAACATTAGAGACAGCCGTTGTTTCGGCATCCCCGGATCTAGGGGCACATAAGCAGCGCCGGCTTTGAGAATCCCTAAAAAGCTGATGATTGCCTCTAAAGACCGTTCTAAGCAAATGCCGACTAAGGTTTCCGTCGTCACCCCTTGCTGTTGTAGGTAGTGGGCAACTTGATTCGCCCGTTCATTGAGTTGTTGATAGGTTAAAGATTGATCGCCAAAGCGTAGCGCGATCGCGCTAGGATTCTTTTCAGCCTGTTGGGTAATCCGTTCGTGAAGACAGTCTTCCTTACCAAAATCCTGTTGCGTTTGATTCCAGTTCACCAGCAGTTGCTTCAGTTCTTTTTCTCCGACAATATCGAGATCGGCAATCGTACTTCGCGGTTGGTTGAGGCTACTTTCCAGTAGGGTGACATATTCTTCCCCAAGCCGTTCGATATCAGTTTTAGTGAACTGTTGGGCATTGTACTGGAATCGCAGAGTTAATCCATTAGCTGCGCGATCGCACGCCAGTTGTAATTGCTTGGGATGATCGTCTACTTGTAACTGTTCAAGAGAAAACCGGACACCATCGGCATCTGCTAGGGAGGACCATTCATGAAACGTAAAGCTAACTGTTGGTTCTAAGTCTGGATTACAATCCCACTCCTCTTGCCAGTCTAAGGCTTCCTGACGCGAGAGTTGAGTCTGTTCTAACACCTCCTGAAAACCTAAATTCCCAGATAAAGAAACCGAAAGCGGTAACCACTTTTGCAATGCCCCAAATGTCTCCGCCAATTCCTCGTACGGTCGTCCATCGCTACTATAGTTAATAACCAGTTCCGAGACTTGAGTTAGTCGCCAGAGTAGAACTTCCCAAGCGGTTAACAACCAACCTTCGAGATCATCGGTTTCGAGTTTGTCTAGCAAAGTGGGATTGAGTTCAAAGGAATAGCAAGCAACTTCGGTTCCCCAGTCGGCGGTTTGGTTCGGTAACCTCAACTGTGGCGGATGCGTGAACTGAGGTTGTGACCAATAACTGGTATCCGCATCAGTTAATTGTTCCTGTTGCCATTCTGAAACTTGTAAATACTGAACGATCTCTTCTGCATCGAGAAACGCTTCTCCTGCATAGCCATCGCGAATCGCTTGTACTAACAACTCTAAAGTGGTTCTATCGGCACATAAACGAGGCAGCTTTAAAAGGAGTAAATGCTGTTCGGTTGCGAACTGAATCAGCGTTGCTTTTAAGGGGTGATCGAGGGGTTGCCACTGCCAAATTTCTTCAATTTTTTGTGTTTGTTCCGTTGCCGATTTGGTTTCTAAATTAAGAAATTCCCAATCTATTTTTGCCGTATCTTGAATGACTTGTAACGGAAACTTAATGCCAGCTGTTTGTTGAAAAGTAGTTCGTAAAATATCCGTTTGCTGGATAATCGTTTCAATGACTGTTTTTAGTTTTTCAGGATCTAACTTGCCCTGTAAATTAACAGCAATTTGGGTGCGTAAGGGTTCACCTTCCTCCTGTAACTGCCACAGTCGTTTTTGTTGAAAAGAAAGTTGATAACCTTCAAGTGTTTGCATAATTGCTCCTAATTCAATTGATTGTGTATTTAGGAAATATTGGGGAATGGGGGACAGTTGACTTAATTCTTAGAGTCAGACTTCCACAGCCCTGTCATCATTATTCCGGTTGACAACATAACAAGAACTCCTAAACCATTAAGAATGACATAAAAAACCTTTAATTCATGGCCGAAAAAAGAACCTTGATGGAAATACATAATGATTTCTCCAGTTTCTTTAGATGCACCAAACCAACTTCTTGCGACACGAAATAACACGCCAGTGCTAGCACTAAGCAATAGGGGAAGGAATAAAATTGGCGCAACTCGACGGTGGAGTTTACGCAAAGACCGCATTTTCATCTTTTACTAACTCTATAATTTGCTATTAGCTGCTGATAAATGTGAGGAATCGAGAAGTTAAAAAGTAAAGTTATACCTAAGTTATTTCAACTTATTCCCTGTTCCCAAAACTCATCATCTCTCCCATAGCAACGACCGTTTTTCGCTCACCAACATAAGGATTTCTACCGTGGGCAGTGGATAAATTATCGAGCATGAGAACATCTCCTTCTTGCCACGGAAAAGCACATTGTTCTTCTTGATAAAGTTGCTGAATTTCTTGTACCACTTCATCTTCAATGGGCGTTCCATCACCATAAAAAACATTCCGCGGTAAATCTGTTGCTGAAAAGAGAGAGAGTAAAGACGCTTTCACTTCAGCATCTAGACAAGAAACATGGTGCAGTTGAATTTGATTAAAAAAGGATTTTTCTCCCGTTTTAGGATGCTCAATAATTGCGGGACTAATTTGAGAGGTGCGGAGGGTATTTTCTCCTTTCCACTCCCATTGCATTCCCGCTTGCTGACAAAAGGCTTCTACTTCGGCTTGATCATTCGTATGGAAAAACTCTTGCCAAGGAACGTCTAAATCTTGAGTATAGTTACGAACATACATCAGTTTTTTCTCAGCAAATTTGTCTCGTAATTTTGGGTCGAGTCGTTGATAAATTTTGCGACAATCGACAATTGGCGTTTCTCCACCTGATTGCGCTGCTTTCAAACAGAAAAACCAAATCTTTTGCGGAAAGCGGTGCATATGAGAACTTTCACTATGGAATAAAATCGGGCGGTCTGCTGGATAAGGGGTTGCCCCATAAACTTTGTTGGTAACCCCTTCTCGGGGTAAGTCATTATATTCATCAAATAACTGGGGACAAATGGCTTCGGCTACGGCTTGAAAATCAGAGGCGGTTAGGACATTAAAACCGCGAAATAAAATTCCTCCATGTTTGACTAATTCTGTTTCAATATAGTCACGATGTTGTTGCAGCCAACTGACTAAATCAACATTAGAAACGGCAGGTTGAATGACTAAGGGTGAAAGATTATTGGTATCTAAATAATCCGTTTTGACAAGGGAAGTTTGGTTAACATTAACGGCTTTTGGCTTAATTTTTTTGAATGATTTAAAGCCACTCGCTTTGCGTTTTTGCTGTTGTTTCATTTTCTGTTCTTGTTCGGATGGTGTTTGAATATTAAGTTGTTTTAGTCGGGTATCCGGGTTAGCAATAATACTGTTTAATAACGCGGTAAATCGCGCTGACATTTCTTCAATGGTTTGCTGATTAAAGAGTTCGGAACGATAACGCCACGTTCCTAACAAGCCGCTGTCTCTTTCACCAAGGAAAAACCCCAGATTGAATTTAGACGTTTGATCATTAATCGCGATCGCGCCTACTTCCAAATCAGTGGTTTGAAACTCAGGTAATGGGGTATTTTGTAAAACAAATAACACCTGAAATAACGGCGTTTGTCCCGCTTTTCGTTCCGGTTTTAATTCCTCCACTAACTTGCCAAAGGGTAAATCTTGATGGGCGTATGCCCCTAACGAGACTTTTCGCACCCGTTGCAACAGTTCTCGAAAGGTAGGATTTTCCGAGAGATCCGTTCGTAAAACAAGGATATTGACAAAAAAGCCAATTAGGGCTTCTGTTTCCGCCCGATTGCGGTTTGCAACATCGGTTCCCACGGCAATATCTTCCGCATCGGTATAGCGATATAACAGAGTTTTAAACGCGGCTAACAGCAACATGAATAACGTTACCCCTTCTTCTTGGCAAAGCTGTTTCAGTTGTTGTAATTGTTCTGCGGGAAACTGAAAGGATAACGTTCCCCCTTGGGTGGTTTTTGCCTCTGCTAAGGGATGATCGGTGGGTAAGGGCAGAACGGGAGGACTGCTGCCCAGTTGCCGTTTCCAGTAGGAGAGAAGGGAGTCTAAAACCTCTCCCTGCAAGTAATCACGTTGCCAAACGCTATAGTCGCCATATTGAATCGGCAGTTCCGGTAAAGGAGACGGCTTTCCTCGGGAAAAGGCTTCGTAGAGGGTTGCCAGTTCTCGTACTAAAATCCCCATCGACCAACCATCAGAGACAATATGGTGCATGGTTAGTAAGACAATATGTTCCCTTTCATGAATCCGCAGTAACTTCACCCGTAGCAGAGGGGCTTGACTGAGATTAAACGGCGTTTGTGCTTCTTCACGGGCAAACTGATTAACGACTGTGGCTTCGGTTTCGGTTTGTAACTGGGTTTGCAGATCAATGAGAGGAATCGAGAGGGTGAGTTTTGGCGCAACCACCTGTTTCGGTTCTCCCTTAATGGTGTTAAAGGAGGTGCGCAGGGTTTCATGGCGTGCAATCACAGCATTAACGCTTTGTTCTAAAACTTTTACCTGGAGAGAACCCGTCAGACGCACGGCAACGGGAATGTTGTAGGCACAGTCTTCGGGTTCCATTTGGTAAAGAAACCACAGTCGCTGTTGGGCAAACGAGAGAGGAAACGTTTGCACTGACTTACCTTTTTTCTCCAGCAGTTTTGCTAACAGGGCGCGTTTTTCGGCTTCGGATAAGTGGGCAATCTCTTGTGGCAGTTGTTGAGTCATAACGATTCGTTTTCTTCTTGCATTACTTCTTGCAGGAGGGCATCCAGTTGTTGTTCGGAAAGCTGTTCTAACGCTTCGGTTTGATTGGGTGATGACGTTTCAGTTAACGCGGGAACAGTCGGTGGTTGATCGGGGGTTGCCGATAACTTAGTTTCCAGTTCTCCCACCAAAGCGTTAATCGTGGGATATTCTAAGGCGAGAGTAGAAGCGAGAGAAATGTTCAAATGTTCTTCGAGATCATTCGCCACTTCTCCTGCTGTCAGGGAGTCCATTCCTAATTCCAAAAACGGCTGATTAATATCAATGCTTTCAGGAGAAGGAAGGCGGAGGATTTTCGCGATTTTGCTGCGAATGTAGGTTTCGAGTAACTCGCGACGGTTCTCCTCCTCTGCACTTTGATACGCTTGAAGAAAGGCTTGGGCTTCTTCTTGTTCTATTTGCCACTGCTGTCGCTTCGTCTGTGTTGTTGCACTGGGTTGAAAGTCCTCATTTTGGGCAATAATAATCCCTTGTTGGGCAGTTGGTGTAATCGTGCTGACTTCTTGAAAGCCATAATTTTCCAGTAGGGTTTGCCATTGCGATGCTGAGAGTAAGGGATAGTTATCACGCCATTGGTCATTGAACCGCCACCAACCCGTGGTTAGGCCAAAAATCAAGTCTAACCAGCGCGTGGGGGCAGTTCCTTCTAATAAAATTAGGAGTCCATTGGGGGCTAATAATTGTTTAATGTGTTCAAGGGTGACCGATAAGTTTTCGGTGGCATGAAGGACATTTGCTGCGACAATTATGTCGTAATGATGAGTGGGGAAATTTTGTGTGGTTACCTCCTGTTCAATATCCAAGCGTTGATAAGAAAGAAAGGAATACTCTTGAAATTTTTGTTTGGCATTCAGGAGAAATAAAGGGGAAACATCAGTAAACGTATATTGGGTGGAACGTTGGGCTAAATCAGGTAATAAATATGCCGTGCTGCCTCCAGTTCCTGCGCCAATTTCTAACACTTGAATAGTTTGCGTATTCGGAATTGTTTCTAGGGCGGTTTGGGCAATCTTTTGTAATAGATGATTCATCACTTTTGCGGGTGGTGAATCTTGATAAAGCTGTGTCGCAAGACTGACATCGCCATTCGGGAAAATCAGTTGTAAGGGATCGCATTTGCCTTGTAGAACTGCTGCTAAATTGGATGCACAAGTTTGTAAAAGGGTGAGTTCTGTTTTTGCTTCTGGATAGGTATGGAAAAGGGAATTAATTTGAGTTTCTGGATTAATTTGTTCAGGGGCTTTAATAACTTGCCAACCGTTTGCTGTTGCTTGTAAAAATCCAGCTTCAGCTAGAATATTGAGTAAACGTTTCCACAGTCGCTGGTGTTGTTGAACAATGGCTAATTTTTCAGTCAGTTTTTGAGTGGAAAAAGTCTCGTTAACTTGGAAAGTTTTTCCTAAATCTTGGATTGCTTTTAAGATATAGCGAACGCTTAATTCTTCAAGCTGTTGATGAATTTCTTGATAGTGTTTTAATTGGTAAAATTGGCTGAGTTCGGAAATGTAAGGGGTAGCGCGATGTTCCCTACGGGAACCGGCAAAGCCATCGCGCGAAGGGCGCTGGCAGAGCCGATCGCGCACAATCTCAGGAGAAATCAGATTATACTGCTTTTCTTCAGTCGTAGAAACCAACGTAGCAGACGCATGACATAAAGAATTTTCCTGACTCCATAATTCCCAGTTAGCTTTTTCTGATCCTTCAGGGGTAACGATAATTTGAACCGTTTTCTCTTGGTCTAAAACTAATGGTGTTTGAATCACTAAATCCTGAATTTGATAGGACTGATTTTGAAAGAATAAATCCCCTGCTTGTTGTGCAATTTCTTGATAAATCGAAAACGGTAACTCTGATCCAGAATCAAATTGGTCTGGATTCATTTCTAATTCAAATTGAAGAGTTTTGAAAGCAAACTTTCGGGAAGTCGGCGTTGTTTCTAACCAATAATGAGTCTTCGCAAACGGATAAGTTGGTAAAATCAGTTTCTGCCGAGAATAAGGCGCGTCAAAGCCTTCCCAATTAATTGAAACACCCTGTAAATAGAGTTGGGCTAACGTTTCTAATAATTGTTCCCAATCGTCTCGATCGCGATGCAAAGAAAATAAATAAAGTGCTGCATTTTGCGGTAATGTTTTCTGCGCTAATCCGGACAATGTGGGATGCGATCCCACTTCTAAAAAGATATCAACATCCCAGGCTTGGAAAGATTCAATGCCAGCAGCAAAGTTAACGGTTTTTCGTAAATGCTGACACCAATAATCGGCATCTAAAATCGTTCCTAGTTCTTGTACAGTTCCCGTTATATTTGAGACTAACGGTAAGGTCAGTGGAGAAAATTGAATCTCGCTTGCAACCGCTTTAAATTCCTCTAAAATAGGATTCATTAACGGAGAATGAAATGCCTGTGAAACATTGAGAGGTTTGGTCTTGAACTCTTGGTCGTGAAGTCGTTTTAAAACAACAGTAATTGCATTGACTTCTCCTGAAATAACAATTTGTTGTGGGGTATTAATCGCAGCAATGGCAACATCTGAATCATTATTAATTGCTTCCTTAACTGTTTCTTCGGCAGCAAAAACGGCGTGCATCTCTCCTGGCGTGGAGACACTCGCCATCAGTTTTCCCCGCGCTGTCACCAGCTTTAACCCGTCTTCTAAACTAAACGCCCCCGCTAAGCAGGCTGCGACATACTCACCAATACTATGTCCACCCACGATATCAGGCTGAACGCCCCAAGATTGCCACAATCGCGCTAAGGCGTATTCAAAGGCAAATAAGACGGGTTGGGTGTATTCGGTTTGATGAACTAGAGAGGTATCTTCTGAATAGAGAACAGTCAGTAAGGATTGAGGTAAGAGGGTTCTTAACTGGTCATCGCAGTGATCTAAGATCTCTCGGAAAATGGGTTGGGTTTCATAGAGTTGGCGACCTAAATGGGAAGACTGTGACCCTTGCCCAGTAAACAACATGGCGATTTTAGGCGGAGTTTGACGATCGCTGCTGTGAGGCAAAACCTCACCTAATTGCTGTTGTAGTTCCCCGATACTCTCAGCGGTTACCGCAATGCGATGCTTAAACCGAGAACGTCCCACATTGGCGGTATAACAAAGATCCGCAATCGAGACTTGGGGATGGGTTTGCAGATAGTCTTGATACCGTTGGATCAGTTGCTGGAGGGCGCTTTCTGTTTTGGCGGAGAGAGTCAAGAGATGGCGCGATCGATCTCTTTCGATTTCTTTCTCTTCTTGGGGTGGGGAGGGTGCAACAATAACATGGGCATTAGTTCCGCCGAAACCAAAGGAACTCACGCCCATCAAGGGCTGATCGGGCGACCAGCGACAATTTTTCCTGGGAATTTCAACTAAATTCGCCTCCAGTTGTAAATGAGGGTTTAATTCCTCTAGATGCAGATGTGTGGGGATTTCTTCATGTTGTAACGCCTGTGCGACTTTGATTAAACCAGCAATCCCTGCTGCTGCTTCCAGATGACCGATATTCGTTTTTACTGAACCCAGCAAACAGGGCTGTTGTCGTTTTGCTGAGGATAAAACACTTTGCAACGCTGCTACCTCAATCGGGTCTCCCAAGGGCGTTCCCGTACCGTGGGCTTCAATATAGCCCAATTGGTCAGCCGTTGCCCCCGCATTGACTAGGGCTTGCTGAATGACGGCTTGCTGTGATCGACCATTAGGGGCAGTTAAGCCGTTACTGCGCCCATCTTGGTTGATCGCTGACCCTTGAATTACGGCAAGGCAGCGATCGCGTTTTGCGTCACGAAGCCGTCTTAAAATAACGACCCCACAGCCTTCCCCTCTACCATACCCATCCGCACTTGCAGCAAAGGTTTTACAACGTCCATCTTCAGCCAGCATATTCCCCGCAGTCAGTCCCCGATTCATTGCCTCAGTCAGCATGAGATTAACGCCACCAACAATCGCTAAATCACACTCTTGTTGCTGCAGGCTTTGACAGGCTAAATGCACTGCCACTAAAGAAGAAGAACAAGCCGTATCAACTGCAAAACTCGGACCCTGTAAATCGAGGAAGTAAGAAATCCGATTCGCAGCAATACTGTGGGCATTTCCCGTGGCAGTGTAAGCATTGAGGCAATTTGCAGACTGGAGTTGAAAATAATCATTACTGCTGATGCCAATAAAAACGCCAGTTTTGCTTCCACCAAGAGAAGAAGGGGCAATTCCCGCCCGTTCTAGGGCTTCCCAAGTCACTTCTAGGAGGAGGCGATGTTGGGGATCAAGGGCTTGGGCTTCCCGGGTTGCTATACCGAAAAATGGGGCATCAAAGGCAGCGACATCGTTGATAAAACTCCCTGGACTGTTAATTTCAGGACGATCTTTGGGGTTAGCGGTAACCGTTTCTTGTCCACTGCGTATTAATTCCCAAAACGCTTCTGGGGTGTCAGCTTGCGGGAACCGACAGCTATCGCCAATGATGGCAATGGGTTCCTGTTTTACAGAAGGTACGTTTTTCCTTGCATCAGGAAGGGAATGACGCTGGGTTAGATATTTAGAAAGGGACGCGATCGAGGGATAATTATAGGCGAGGGTGGGGTCTAATCGTTCTCCCAACCAATTTTCTAATTCCCCACTTAAACTTACTATGGCAACTGAATCTAAACCATAACTGGCAAATTCCGCATGAATATCAATTTCTTGTGGAGAACAATGTAGTTTTTCGGCTAATTTTGCGACTAACCAACTTTGAATATCTGTGATGGAGTGGGAAGCGGTCGTCGGTTGGGCTGTTTCCAATTGCCATTGCGCTAAAACTTCTAACTCTCCCGCCAAGAACATTTGGCGACACGCCCGACGCTGAATTTTACCGCTGGATGTTTTGGGAATGGTCGTGGGTTTAATCAGAATAATCGCTGATACTTGCAGATTATGGTCTTGAGAAATTGCTTCTCGAATCGTGCGAATGACCGGATCGAGCGGCTGACGACGATAGCTGCGTTCGACTTCCTGCACAACCACTAACTGTTCGCGATCAGAATCATTGATGCCAAACGCTGCACCACAGCTTTTTCTTAATCCAGCATGGGCTTGTTCAACAGTTTGTTCAATATCTTGGGGATAATAATTTTGACCGCGAATAATAATGAGATCTTTGCGTCTGCCGGTTACATAGAGTTCCCCGTCTTGATAGGTTCCTAAATCTCCTGTGCGCAGAAATAACGTTTCTGGAGACTCTGGCAAACGGGCTTGGAAGGTTTCGATTGTTTCCTGTTCTTTTCCCCAATACCCTTGGGCAACACTTGCCCCTGCAACCCAAATTTCTCCAACTTCATCAGGCTGCACCCGCGTTAAAGTTTCTGGGTTCACAATCGCAATTTCTTGTTCTTGGGGTGGTTTGCCACAACTAACAAATGTTTGTTTATCTGTAGAAT
This sequence comes from uncultured Dactylococcopsis sp., assembly GCA_964489465.1. GTDB lineage: Bacteria > Cyanobacteriota > Cyanobacteriia > Cyanobacteriales > Rubidibacteraceae > Halothece. The sequence goes on from CAZAYV010000079.1 coordinate 15,958, forward strand.
TATCTGTGGGAAGCGCACGATTTTGACTGAGTGCAGCAATGTTGAAATCTTGCATCACCGGTCGTGCTTCTGCCTCACTTCCTGTCACCATTAAGGTTGCTTCAGCTAACCCATAACAAGGATAAAAACTTTCTGCTTGAAACCCACACTCAGCAAAGGTTTGAGTAAATTGGTCTATAGTTTGCCCACGAATGGGTTCCGCCCCGGTTAAAGCAATGCGCCAACTGCTGAGGTTAAGGGTTTGTCGTTGTTCGGGGGAAATTCGATCAAGACACAATTCATAAGCAAAATTAGGAGCGACACTCATCGTTCCCCGATAATCGGAAATCGCTTTTAACCAGCGATAGGGTTGCTGTAAAAATGAAACTGGGGGCATCCAAATACAGGGACAGCCCACATAAATGGGCTGGAGAATCGCGCCAATTAAACCCATATCGTGATAGGGGGGAAGCCAAGTCACCGCTACATCTTCCGCAGAACTTTTAATTCCCTTGGCAATCACTCGGGAATTAGCCAATAAATTACCATGAGTGAGCATCACCCCTTTTGGCGTTCCCGTTGAGCCAGAGGTATATTGTAAAAGCGCGAGTGTATCAGAATCAATCGACGGATTTTCCCACCGGTCAGCACTTGCTGGTGTACTCGCTTCCGGTATCAACCAATGCAACCCTTCCCGATCCAAAACTGGCTCTAACCACTGACGAGCTAAATAAGTCTCTTCTGTCAGTACGCCTGAGATTTGAGCATCTACGGCAATGCTTTGAATTCTCCCCGCATTACGTTGATTCCGTGGGAGATAAGCGGGAACAGCCACTACTCCTGCATACCAACAACCGAACAACGCAATCAGATAGTTGAAGCCAGGAGAATGAAGAATCAGTGCGCGTTCTCCGGCTAAATTCAGTTCTTGTAATCGCACCGCTAATCGACAAGCTGCCTGATGTAATTCAGCATAGGTCAAACATCCGGCTTCCGTTTCGCCATCGCTGAGGAAAGTAAACGCAATTTGATCGGGTTGCAATTGGGCACGATAGGTTAATAACGCTACTAGAGTTGCCAGATTTTGTGAAGGCGCGATCGCGCTAAGACCAGTCATTAAGCTACGAAAATCAAGGTAAAGAAGTGATTGGACAGAACAAAATGATCGCGCTCTCGCGACCAACTTAGGTGACAAAATAATTGCCAATTGCTTAAGCCAGAGCTTGGGATAAACTGAAGCCAGACTATACCTTTAGTACATTTGACCTGACCAACGGTCAGCCGCAGGCAAGGGGTCGTCGCCGGAATTGAATTCCGGCGCTTGTGAACCCCGTTCCGTCGTCTCACGGCGGAGTACAGCTGACTTCAGCGAGTTGGGTTTTACGCTAATTCGGTTCCACTCTCAGCAAGGAAATTCAACTGGAATAGAGCATCATTGAAGTCCATATCACCGCCACCGGGTAAATCTTCAAAGCCATAGATTCCCTCACCTTGCGATTGCAAGTGTTCAACTCCATCAGGGTTGGCACCTACAAAAGCGAAGTAAGCAACTAAATCTCCGAACTCCTCAGCAGCATTATTAAAGACACTATCTTCAGCATCTTCATTGGCAATAAAGCCCTCAAAGCCCTCTGAGCCACCATTGGCAATAACGAACGGTGCATAGAACTTACCACCCGAGAGTGCGACATCTCCGAACTCCTCGGTATTGGTATTGAAGTCAGGATCACCATTCGCTCCTGCTAAAATCTCGAATCCGTCAACCCGATTTTCAATCGCTGCTCTCGCATAATCTGGATCATCAGGATTAAGAAGTGTGTCACCCACTCCATCATCATCGGTGTCAAGATTAATCTGACCATCCGCATTAGCCACTTCATATAAACCAATCAAGTTAGCAAAAGCAGCCTCACTTCCTAGTTCTTGGGGATCTGCGGCTAACTGGGTAAAGATTTGAGTATCTTCGCTAAACGGTGTTGTGTCATAAGAGAAGCCATCGATTAAACCGTCATCAGTTGTATTACTGATAACTTCAACTTCAACAGGCTCTAAATCACCTTCTTCACCATCGTCAACCGGGGGTTCGGGTTGTTCACCTTCACCATCTCCATCCTCTTCGGCAGGATTGAGAGTGAGGCTGGCTTGATTCGCTTCAGAATCCACCCCATAGTTTTCCCCATCGAGGAGGTTAAAGGTTAAGGTTTCAGAGCCTTCACCGGCTTCGCCAGCTTCAGCGCCTTCACCCAGAAGGATGTCTGCTTCATCCGTTCCCTGAATTTCTACAGGGTCTTCATCACTGACTACTTCTCGGGCTTCTTCTAGCGCGGAAATATCGGGAACAATCTCGAAGTTGCTCGCATCATCTAACGCTGCGGCTTCGACACCGGTTAAAGTCGTGAGTACTTCCCCAGTTGCGGTCACAGTAATGGCTGCATCCTCACCCTCTTGGCTAAAGCTCAAGTCAGCGAAGGTTAACTCTCCTTCTACTAAGCCAATTTTGTCACTGCCGACTTCAAAGTCTGCAATGACATCGGTGCCATCATCATTGCCATAGACAAAGAGGTCGTTGCCTTGATTGCCCACTAAGATGTCATTTCCGGTTACTCCCATTAGCAGGTCGTTGCCGGAACTGCCGAAGACAACATCATTACCAGCATCACCACTGAGCACGTCGTCAGTGCCTTCGCCTCCTTGAATAATATCGTCACCGCTGCTACCAAAGACAAGGTTACTCTTGGTGCTGGCTTCACCCCCTTCGGAACCTTCTCCTCCTTCGCCAC
>CAZAYV010000080.1:0-18633 GCA_964489465.1 uncultured Dactylococcopsis sp.
ACGCCATGGTTCCCGAGGAAGAAGTCATTAACTTACAAATTTCAGTAGAGGATGCGTTCAAAGTTTTAATTTCTGCTGGAATTGTCAGTCCCACCACTTCAATTCCCCCTCAGTTTAAGCCGCAACCGCAAAATGGAAAGCCTGCCGCACCTTCCACTGTTGCTGCGGCTAACTCTACTGTTTCAGGAGAAACTGAAAAGGCAAATGGGCAAGCCAACAATTAATTAATTGAGTTTCAGGGCGTTGACAGGAACCTCTTCCCAAGAATGGACAGTTCGGAGACGGGCAACCCAACCTTGTGCTTTTTGAGTTTCTGTCAAATTTTGTTGAAAGGATTGATGACAATCTTCTGCTGCTTGTTGATTGCAGGATGCAATACAGGCGTAAAGCAAACCGGAAGGATCGAGTTGTTCATTGACCCAAATCGTCATAATCTTTTCCTCCTTTTCAGTGTTCATCATTAGGGTTGGGCAAACCAGCAAGTGTAAATTTTGGACCTGATCCGGGTAACATCACAACTTTAGATTTGCCTACCCTCCTATTCTTCCACAGAATTAGCTGTGATGCGGAAACTTTTAGCTCAGGTTAAAGTTTCTCTGTTTAACGCTGAATTTCTTTACTTTTTTTGACATTAAGGCAACAAAATTTCAGAATTCAGGGGGTTAGCCAGTTGCGCAATTGCGGTTCCTGTCACTCGACAAATCCGCCAGTCGGGCAACACTTGCGCTCCCATTTGCTCATAAAAGGCAATGGCATTTTGGTTCCAATCGAGGACACTCCATTCCAAGCGTCCTGCTCCCCGTTGGTGCGCGATCGCAGCAACAGCACTTAATAAAGCACGACCAACGCCAAAACCGCGATAATCTGACAAGACAAATAAGTCTTCGAGATACAAACCCGGTTGGGTAAGAAAGGTGGAATAATTGGTAAAAAATAGGGCAAAACCAACGATTGTTTCCTCCCACTCGGCCACAACCACTTCCGCATAGGGCGTTTCGCCAAATAAATGCTCAGCTAAGGTTTCTGCATCTCCGGTTACGGCATCGGAAAGTTGTTCATAAGCAGCTAACGCTTCAATTAACCCCATAATGGCAGAAACATCATTGCGCCTTGCTGCTCGAACGCGGACAGAATTGACCTGATCCATCATGCCACTGCTTGCTTGATCCTTATAACCACCCTTTCAATCGACGTGCTACTTGGGGGCGTCGTAACTTCCGCATCGCTTTGCTTTGAATTTGACGGACGCGTTCCCGAGATAAATTAAACATAAAACCAACTTCTTCTAGCGTGTAGGGCTGACTAGCATTTAAGCCATAGCGCATCGAAATAACATCTTTTTCTCGTTCGGTGAGAACATCGCTCAAAACATCTGAGATTTCCTGATTCATCATCGCTTCATTCATCTGATCTTCAGGCAATCTCATTTCATGATCTTCGAGTAATTCCAGTAACTCTGTATCTTCTCCCTTTCCCACACGATGGTTGAGAGAGAGAGACTGACGACGCAGTTGCAAGAGTTGATGGAGTTGCGACTCTGATACATCTAACGCTTTGGCTAATTCTGCTTCTGTTGGATTACGCTGCAATTCTTGTTTGAGATCTCGCTGAGCTTTCTTGAGTTTATTCAGTTTTTCGACGATATGAATGGGCAGACGAATGGTACGAGCATCATTAGCAATGGTCCGGGTAATGGCTTGGCGAATCCACCAATAGGCATAAGTCGAGAATTTATACCCCTTATTGGGATCAAATTTTTCTGCAGCTCGATTTAAACCAATTGCTCCTTCTTGAATTAAATCTAAAAAGGGAACACCTCGATTGAGATAGCGTTTGGCAATAGAAACCACTAATCTCAAATTAGATCGAATCATCCGTCGTTTCGCAACTCGTCCCTGATAAAGTTTACGCTCTAACTCCTTGACTCCGATTTCCAGAGCATCTGCTAGTGCTTGTTTGGTTGGAGAAGAACCAGATGTTTCCGCTAATTCTTGGCGTTTATTTTCTATATCGGCAGCTAACTTAACTTGTTGAGCTAGTTCCACTTCTTCTTCCGGTTTCAGCAGCGGATAACGGGCCATTTCTTTGAAAAAAGCACCTACCGTATCCTCATATTTGTTTTTTTGAGAATAATTGAGGTCACTGGTTTCTTCCTGAGAAAAATCGACCTCAACTAATTGCATTGCCGAAACCTCAGTTTCTTCTATGGGAGAAAGTAAAGTTTCAATCCCCTCGGTTGGCGTTAAAGAATCATCAGGTTTCGTTTCTTGGCTCGTCATTAGTTTAATGTCTGTCATAGTAAATAAAGTAAGGGTTTAACGTTAATTGAGATTGAGTAACCCCTATTACCTAGGGTTTTTGAATAGTACTGCAATAACTTTGAAAGTAATAATCTAGATTTATTTGTTTAACAGAATTATCAAGTTGATTTTGTCGCTATTTTGACGATTTGCCAACATACTTTTAGAAAATGATGCTTTTGCGTATTTTCAATTACTATTGAGGATTCGGTCATTTCTTGCTATAGTTTCTGCTCTAACAGTAACATCTCATAGGATGAGCATAAGAATTTAATAAGATAGTATCAACTACCGCAGGTGGGAAATTAAAAATGGGAGAACAAAAACAATGGGTTTGGCGATCACAGCCTTTACAAAAGCGGACGGGGTCAGATATTTTTCAGCATCTCTTTGGCGACAATCCGTCCTACGCTGTTCTTCTAGAAAGTCCTACCTTTAGCGATCAATTTCAATTATGTCGATATTCTCTCTGCGCCGGTAATCCCCGTCAAATTGACCAGCAAATACAAGTATGGACGCCACCTGTTGGTAAAATCCTATCTTGTTTGCAGCAACTACATGACCGCTGTTCTCCAGATATTCCACCTGAAGTCAGTCACTTGCCGTTTACTGGCGGGTATTTAGGCTGGCTGGGCTATGATTTGGCTTGGGAAATTGAACGTTTACCGCACATTAATGATGATCCACTTCCGTTTCCGAGGGCATATTGGTACGAGCCCGACACGTTTGCAGTTTTGGATCACCAAGAACAAATGCTGTGGTTAGCAGCCAGCCATTATCACCAACTCGATACGTTAGAACGTTGCTTAGAAATATCTCTCCCTGATTCTCCTGCTGCTGCAACCAGTGAAGTTTCTCCGCCCCAATTTCTCACTTCGGCACAAGACTATCAGGCAATGGTCCGTCGAGCCAAGGAATATATTTATGCTGGTGATATTTTTCAAACGAACTTATCCTTGCGCTTCCAAGCGGAAACCCAAAGAGACAGTTGGCAAATTTACCACTCCCTACAACAGATTAATCCTTCCCCCTTTGCCAGCTATTGGCGTACCCCGTGGGGATCGATGATCAGTTGTTCGCCGGAACGACTGGTGCAAAAACAAGGAAATCTTTGCCAAACCCGTCCCATTGCAGGGACTCGCCCTCGAGGAGACACTGCAACCACTGATGCCAAACTTGCCCATGAACTCCGCGCCAATCTTAAGGAACAAGCGGAACATATTATGCTGGTTGATCTTGAACGGAATGATCTCGGTCGGATTTGTCAGTGGGGAACCGTAAAGGTTAATGAGTTATTGACCATTGAGCGATATAGCCATGTGATGCACTTGGTCAGTAATGTTCAAGGTGTGATGAAACCAGGAACCAGTAGTGTTGATCTAATCCGGGCTTTATTTCCTGGCGGTACGATTACGGGTTGTCCAAAAGTGCGCTGTTTAGAGATTATTGAGGAGTTAGAATCATTCCGTCGGAGTTTATTTTATGGCTCTTGCGGTTATTTAGACCAGCGGGGCAATCTCGACTTAAATATTTTGATTCGGACGCTCTTATTTGCCGAAGGCACCGTTTGGGGACAAGTGGGGGCAGGAATTGTTGCTGATAGTGATCCGGAACGGGAATGGGAAGAATCTATAAATAAGGGCAAAGCACAAGTAAAAGCAATTTGTAGCAAATATTGATCAATTCGATATTCGATCATATCGCGCTGCTTTCTAACTTCTACAAAATACGCGATCGCGCCTCCTCACTCTATGTTAAACATCCGATTTGATCGCGCTTCCCTCACCTTCCCAAACAGCGATGGCTTCCCCGGTTCGCGTAGCAAACATCGCGCGATCAGTTATCCCTTAGAGGGAGACGAGTAATCCTTTTGCTTACAGGTGGCTCTAAAAAGAGTCAAAATAAAGATATTAAAGTTGCGAAAGAGCTTTGGGTTGCTTATAAAAAAGAAAACAGAGGATAATAATTTAATGCCAGTTAGAAGTTATAAAAACGATTTGCTAGTGAGACTTACTAATCCTGAGTATTCGTCACAATATCTTAAAGCTGCTTTTGATGAAACTCTAGAAGATGGAAATATGGAGGCTTTTGTATTGGCTCTAAATAATGTAATTGAAGCCAGAAAAGAGGCTTTAGAAGTTGCTAAAGAAGCGAATATTTCTAAGGAAGAATTAAAGCATATTCTCAGGGAAAAAGAAAGTCCTAATCTGATGACGCTTACTTCTATTCTCAAAGCGGTTGGGTTAACAATTGACTTTAAACCCTCAGTATCTGTTAATCAAGACTAAGCCCGTTTGCTAAGCATAGGTGTAGCCTAATCGCGCTCTCTTTACTCTTCTCAAAATAGCAATGCTTATGGCTCAGTTTCCGACCTAAGCGCTTTCGACTAATTAGTTTTGTCTGAATTTTCTATGAGTTCCTGTAATTGTTTCTTCTCTTCAGAGAGAGGAAGATCAGCATCAAAATAAATTGCATTTGGACGCGGACGATTGGTAAATTCTTTCCAAGCCTCCTCATCATTTCTATTAGCCAAGACATAAGACCTTAATTCAGAAAGACTCATTTGAATGAAATTAGGTTTCTGTGACATCATACCTCCATTGTCCTGTTTCAAAAATCGTGATTTCAATAGTTCCCTGTTCGCCAGCAATCAAAAAGATCTCTCTTCTTTCTTGATCATAACGAAATAATTGAATTGATCGGTAGCAGTTGGACAAGACTTGGCAAAGTGCTATACATTTTAGCATTTGTGACTCGGTTGGCATTACTGTCATTAAAATACTTTGTGTTATCTGCTGCTTATCCTATCTCTAAATCTCTCACTTTCACTCGCCTCCCTCCATCTTCTACACAAACAGCGATCGCGCCTCCTCTCCTTCCCAAAAACAACGATCACGCTCTCTCTACTCTTCCTAAAACACTGATCACGCGCTCAGCTATTCCAAGGAAAATGATAGCTTTTAATCAAGCCTATCTTTATAAATTTTTCAGCAATTTATCATATTCACTATGTGAACCAATCCAAAACCAAATGATTTTATTTGATGTTTTTAGCACTCCGACAGCCCGCCAACCGATTCCGACTCTGATCGAATACAAAGGTTCTTGAGTGTTGAGTTTTTTAAATTCTAAACTCGGATGTGTTGGATTTTCCTTCCAGAGTTTATAATTCTTCCGTGCCGTCTGTTTAACTCTCTCTGGTAATTGAGCAAAACGTTGGACGAAATCATTAGTTAGTTCAGAATTCATAGTTCATCAAAGCCCATCTCCTTGGTTTTCCCTTCGAGAGAATCATTTAAGGCTTGACGGGCTAATTGATCTAGGGAGGAACTTTGAGGTTGAGATAAAGTCTCCTGCCATTGAAGCTCACTTTCAATATCTTCAATCACTTGTTGAGCAAGTTCATTTTGAAGATGTTCTGGCAAATTTTGGGCTTTATTGAAGGCTTCTGTTAATAAATTAGTCATTTTTTTCTTCAGCAATCAAAAATATTTCTTGCCTTATCAATCATATCGCGCTTTCTCCTCTTCCCAAAAACAGCGATCACGCCTCTGCTCCCATCATTAAGAGTGATCGCGCTTTCTCTACTTCTTAAATCGCGATGACTTCGCCGGTTCGCGTAGCGAACATCGCACCTCTGTCCGCTGCACTGCTTTGTTAGTCATTATTACCTCACTACAACGATCGCGCTTTTCAGTTCTGCGATCGCGATTTGTCTGGACGACTTCTGTATGACTAACGTTCCCAATCAGCGGCAGTAGACAACTCTTGAATCAGCACCAGCAGCTTTCGCCCGTCCGCTGCGTTGGGGTTGTTATGCCGCATCGTTACCTATTAGCCCTCAAAACTTGTTCAGCCGTTAGTCTCAACTCTGGGAAAGTTGGAGAGATGATAATCTCACGGCCTCGAAGCTGCTGAATTTCATACTCTTCATCCACTAGCGAACAGATGGAAAGGGTCGGCTGTTTGGGCTTCCCAATGTGTCGAGTACCCCCCAATCCCGCGTAGTCAGCAATCCAATATTCTGGGATCCCTAAAGCTGCGTAGTCCTCGACCTTACGAGCATAATCATTTTGCCAGTTGCTACTCACAACTTCCGCCACAAATTTAATCGAACTGCCTAGAGTTAGAATTGACTGGTCAGACCAAAACGGTTCTTTAATCAATTCATCTCGATCAACAACGGCAACATCAGGTCGAAACGCTGTCATAGCAGCATTAGAAGGGCGCAATAATCCTCGCTGAAGCACAAACCAAGGTAAGCCTGTTCCCTCGACCTGGACACAGATTTTTGCGGTGATGAAAGCGGCAACTTCTTCATGCTGACCTGTTGGTTCCAAGTCGAACACCTCTCCATCAATCAGTTCATAGCGGTTATCGCCACCATACTGGACAAGGAACTCGTCAAAGCTGAGCGACTTTTGTGGGGTTAGCTGGTTGATCGCAAGAGCCATAGGTCAACTTAGCCTGATCAATACTTTCAGTCTACCAAATTGAATTTTTGCTAGATGTACAGCGAATTAATCCTTCCCTTGTCTTGTCTCACCATACTTTACGCGACGAACTTGAAAGCTGATTCAAGGTAACGGAATACCTGCTGAGCGAATAGCAAGCTTAACAGTCCCTTGAACAACGTCGCGGCGTTGCTGAATCAAGGTATGATTCAATTAAATCTGCGCGATCGCGCTTCCTCTCCCTTCCCAAAACAATGATCGCGCCTTCTCCCCTTCTCAAAAACAACGATCGTGCCTTCCTCCCTTTCTCCAAACAGCGAGGCTCTACGGCTCAGTGTGGAGACCTACGCGCTTTTTGGGTTGGCGAAAAAGTTATTAGAATTATTAGTTCAGAGACTTTAAGGTCTGGAATCAATTAATGTTTTTATTCTCTATTTCGCTTTCTCGCCAGGCTTTGAAAGCACGAGCAGCAGCTTTATCGTTTTCGTCAAGTCCTCGGCTTAAGATTTCGCGAAACGCTTCTTCGTCTTGTGTTTCTCGAAAGTAGGCTCGTAGCTGCTGGTTTGTCATGGACTTAATATTAGGTTTAGGATTAGCCATCTGATAGCACGTCTCCTTTTACAGTAATTAAAAAAAAGCGCTCGTCTTCAATACCAAATTGGACATATAAGTAGTGTGGCGGTCTCTCGTCTATCCTAACAATGGTGATTGGTTCTTTGAGATATTCTGTAAGCCAGTGAGTTACTTCATAAAGTTGCTCAGTCTGTGCAGATGTTGGCTTCATGAGTCAGTGCAAGTAGATATCAGAGGGTCACTCAACGGTTTAAGAATATCACACGTCTCTAGGCAGGCGCACTCATGTCTGAATTCTAGCCGCGATCGCGCTTCCCTTCCTCCCTTCCCAAACACTGATCGCGCCTCTGTCTACTGCATTGCTTTGTTAGTCATTATTACCTCACCACAATGATCGCGCTTTTCAGTTCTGCGATCGCGATTTGTCTGGACGACTTCAGTGTGACTAACGGTCAGCATTAGACATCGTCTGCTGCTCACCTGCTGCTCAGTAGCTTGCCTACAAATTCTAAGCATAGTTTTGACTAGAGAATAGCTGGCCATAGCGCATAGTGTGTCCCTTTCCTCAGTTGCTCTAATTATTATCAGTGGTCGAACTTTTGCTCATCGATTGCCCAAAGAAATATCCGAGTATTAGTAAAAACGCACTGTCAAGAGTTTCTGGAATTGAGCTATATACACTTGCATGGTCTCTGCATAGCGAAAGACGTCTTTCGCTTATCGCGACTTTGGTTCATCGCATTGTTCGCTTTCAGCAACCTAGAACGGGCACGTAACCGCCGTTTCAAACTGCTGATTCACGTTTCCCGACAGCTCGATATTGTCTGGATCGAGAACCATCACGGAAGAGTCCGGCGACAAATCCAGCTTTGTGAGGTCAACCCAAATGACATTTGGGCTGGTCGTCAACTCGAAGAAGTATCTCCTTCCGTCCAAGTTGGCGACTGTACGATACTCAGTGTCATAGATCGTTCCCACCTTCTTGTAGGGAGCATTGAAAGGCACTGAGGCATTGCGAGCAATTGAAAATACAGTCGCGATCACTGCTCGTTCATTCTCCGGCTTGCGAAGTGTCTGGAGGAAGTAGTTGGCCCGCACAAAACGATCAATGGGATTGACGTTTCCCGGCAGTGGTGTCTCACGAGTCGCGTCCTTGAAATTCCATTTCTCGAGTTCCAGCAATTGTTCGTTGTATGGTGGGTCATTCGTCATCACCCGATGTTCGGGCCCGTGGTAGATTTTCGGGTCCCCACCCGCATATTCAATGATCACCGAATCTCCTGTCACGTCTTCGACCGCCAGATGCAAGCACGTCTTAAAACCGGCGTACTCGACCATGACGGGTTGAATGTCTTTTGTCAGCCTCAACACCTCCTCGACAGTGGCAGCATTGTCGAGCAGATATTGCCCCCACAGACCCGCGTGGACACCCGCCTTAGTCGGGTCGCGAGGTCCAAAATCTGTAGCGGTGAGGAACAATAGGTGCATTCCCAACCCGGCTTCGTTCACCCCGTCAACCGAAGCGAGGCCATAGGCGGAAACAATGACCGATCCGTAGTTTGAAGTCCATTTCGCCGGATTCTCCTCGACGACCTCCTTCGGGCCGAGCCTACCGCCATCCCTCGAGATGCCTCTGGGAAATACGTAGAGCTTCGGTTCAGTCGATTCCGCCCAATCCATGGTTCGCCCGACAGACGTCACCACACCGTTGGTGTTCCACAAAATCCGCGTACACATATGGCGAACTATCCCATTAACTTCAAAACGTCACATATGAAGTTGAAATTTCCATCCCCGTTTTGGGTGATGCTAAGCGAACTACTATTAATTCAACCGCACTCTGCCCTCTAGCGCACATCTAACGCTTAAATCATTGCATTGTGCAGTTTAGCATTCATTATAAGCTGCAAAAACCGCGCTTTACTATTTAAAAAACACATTTCGTTACGTTTGCCGCAGTTTGCTCTCTAGTAAGCTGATGCGCATTTAAATTGGGATTTTTACAGCCAAGATTCCTTACCGTAAGTCTTTTGAGCGATCAAATCTTCGATAATGAGCAAAGTTTGCTCTTTTCATCGATCTAAACCTATGTATTGCATCGTGGCGGTCTAGGAGTGAGAAGTCCTTTGGATGATTAATTCCTTAACTTAATCTAGCTCAAAATATCAGCCGCCAAGCAATCAAGGAGGAAGTGCTAGTAATCGTTGCTGTGAGTATCTTTGAAAATATCCCAAGCCTTCTTTGCTAAACTATCAGCACTATTACGGTGGACTAATCTGCCCTTAGTGCCGCTAAAATAACGTCATGGTTCATGTCAAGCGTTTAGAATTGTCGCGGTTTAAGTCGTTTGGTCAGACGACACAAATTCCGCTGCTAACCGGTTTTACTGTCGTTTCGGGTCCCAATGGGTCGGGGAAATCGAACATTCTCGATGCGCTACTGTTTGCGTTGGGGTTAGCCAGTTCCCGAGGGATGCGGGCTGAACGATTGCCTGATCTCGTCAATCATAATCAGAGTAATGGGAAAGGACGAGCCGAGACCACGGTTAAAGTTACGTTTGAACTGGATGATGAGACGGAATGGTCGGTGGCGCGTCGGCTACGGGTGACGAAAGAGGGCAGTTATGCTTCTACGTTCTATATTAATGATGAAACCTGTACGCAAAGTCAACTCCACGAACAACTGCGGGCGTTAAGAATTTATCCTGAAGGCTATAACGTCGTGTTACAGGGGGATGTCACCCGCATTATTAGCATGAATGGACGGGAACGGCGTGAAATTATTGATGAGTTGGCAGGGGTGGCTGAGTTTGACCGCAAAATAGCCAAAGCGAAGGAAACGCTGGAGACGGTAAAAGAGAAAGAGGAACGCTGTGAGATTCTCCAGCAAGAATTGATTAAAACGCGCGATCGCGCGGCCAGTGAACGCAACAAAGCGGAGAAATACCGTCAACTGAAAGCGGAAATTCAAGAGAAACAGCAATGGGAAGTGGTTTTGGAGTGGAAAGCCCTGAAACAGCAAATTGATACCTTACAGGGAGAAATTACAGGGAATGAGCAAACCTTAACTCAACTGCAGCAGACGATTCAAACCACGGAAACCCAAATTCAAGAAGCCAGTCAAACTCTCGATAATTTGAATGCGCAAGTGAAAGCCTTGGGAGAAGATGAACAGTTAGAAGCCACCTCGAAACTGGCGACACAAAAAGCCCAACAAGAACAACTGCAACAACGAGAAGCAGAACTGAATCAGATTCTCCAAGATACAGCAACTGCCCAGGAAGAAACCCAACAGCAACGCCAACAACAGCAGTCTCGCTTACAAACGCTGCAACAGGAACTAGAAAACCTCACTCAGACAAAAATCCAAGAGTTACAGCAAGCAACTGAAGCAGCACAAGCCAAACTAGCCGACAGTCGCGAACAAGCCAACGCGATCGCGTCAGCCTCCGAAGAATGGATTCAACAACAGACGCAACTCACTCAACAAATTAACCAACTCCAAAATAGCCTTAACCCGCAGCGTACCGAACAAGCGCAACTGCAAGAACGAGAAACCCAACTCCAGCAGAAAATAGAGGAACAACAAACTACCCTTGCTTCTCTGAACCCCGAATTAGAAAACAAACAGCAAACCATTCAAGAGTTAGAACAAGCCGTTAATCAACTGCAAGAACAAGTTCAAACTCTCGCACAACAACTGAGTAACGCCGAAGAAGAGAAGAAACTGCAACAGTCGACCCAAACCCGTCTTTTACAAGAACAACGGGATAAACAACGGAAGTTAGATAAACTAGAAGCCACCCAACAAGCCCAACAAGAAGCGCAAGGAACCTATGCCACCCAAATTATTTTACAGGCTAATCTTCCCGGTGTTTGTGGGTTAGTTGCCCAACTCGGACAAGTGGAACCCCGCTATCAACTAGCTTTGGAAACGGCAGCTGGAGGAAGACTGGCAAATATCGTGGTGGAAGATGACCAAGTGGGGGCAAAAGCGATTCAACTCCTGAAAGAAAAACGCGGCGGACGTGCAACCTTTCTCCCTCTCAATAAAATTCAAGCCCCGCGTCAAAATATGACCGCTGCGTTACGGTATGCCAATGGCTTTGTGGATTATGCAGCCAACTTAATTGAGTGTGAAGCCCGTTATCAGGTGATTTTTGCTTATGTGTTTGGTAATACGGCGGTGTTTACAACCTTAGAACATGCCCGTCCGCATCTGGGGAAAACCCGTATCGTGACGTTAGAGGGGGAAATCCTGGAAAGCAGTGGTGCGATGAGTGGGGGCAGTCGCAGCACGCGCTCTAGTCTTCATTTTGGCACAGCCGCCGAAACCGAATCTGATGAAATTCAACAGTTAAAAAGACGTTTAGCAGAAATTGACGAAATTTTAGCGGTTTGTGAACCCAAAATTGAACAAGCGAATACTGAAAATCAACGTCTAAGCGAACAACTCAATGAAACCCGCCAACAGCACCAAGAACAACAATGGCAGTATAAACAAACGCAGCAGGAAATTGAACGTCTCAGCCAACAGCAACAGCAAGTGACTCAACAACTGAGTCAAAACGAAACTGAACTGATGCAACTGCAAGGGCGTTTAGAACTCCTCGCGAATAGTATCCCCCAACAAGAAGCAGAGTTAGTGCAACTACAAGCAGAACTGGCGGAATTAGAAGCCAGTCACAGCAACACACAATGGCAAGAAATTCAACAGGTGATTAAACAGCAGGAAGCAGAGTTAAAGCAAGCAGAAACCGCCCTTAATGAAGCGAAACAGCAACAACAGCAGCTAGAAACCGAACAATTACGCTTACAGGAAAAAATCTCCACTTCCGAACAACGGTTAACGGAATATGAACAGCGAGTGGTAGAGACAAACCAACAAAAAGCGACGGTTGAACAGCAAAAGCAAGACATTGCAGCGAAAATTGCCGAAACAGACACTGTTATTGCCCAATTACAAGAGAAGCTCGGTAAACTCAAAGAAGAGCGCGATCGCGCTGATCAAATCTTCCGTTCCCATCAACGTCAACAAGACAAGCAAACTTGGAAGCAGCAAAGACTCCAAGAAACCCTCAGTGAACAGCAAGACCAACTCGCCACTCTCCAAAGTCAGTATGAAGAAAAAGGAAATGTCCTCCCGCAACCACTTCCCGAAATTCCTGAGTTAGTGCAAGAAACGCCCAGCGAAACCATTACCTTTGCTAACTACAGCGAACAACTCACCCACCTGCAAGAGGAACTGCGCCAGATGCAAAAACGCTTGCAAGACATGGAACCGGTCAATATGTTGGCGTTAGAAGAATATGAGAAAACCCAAGCCCGTTTGGATGACCTCAGCGAAAAACTGACCACCCTCCAAGACGAACGGAACGAACTGCTGCTGCGCATCGAAACCTTTACCACCCGTCGCCTTGAAGCCTTCAACGAAGCCTTTAACGCCGTCAACGAAAACTTCCAAACCATCTTTGCCACCCTCTCCGAGGGTGATGGCTACTTACAACTGGATCAACCCGATGATCTTAGTAACGCTAACCTTAATCTCATTGCCCATCCCAAAGGAAAACCGGTTCAACGCTTACACTCGATGTCTGGCGGAGAAAAATCATTAACCGCTCTTAGTTTTATTTTCGCGCTCCAACGCTATCGTCCTTCGCCATTCTATGCCTTTGACGAAGTGGATATGTTTTTGGATGGAGCAAATGTTCAACGATTAGCTACAATGATCAAACAGCAAGCCGAGCAAGCCCAATTTATTGTCGTTAGTTTACGGCGACCGATGATCGAAGCATCTATGCGAACCATAGGCGTCACCCAAGCCAGAGGCGCGTACACCCAAGTTTTAGGTATTAAACTCTAAAGTCTTTACATTGGATACGATAAGATTAGTAGGCAAGACGCGGTTAACCCGCTCCGACCACAAAAGTATAGATTAACCAACTCCTAATTTACTGATACAAGCTGCGAGATCAAGGACTAGCAGAACAAAACAATGACAACTGAATTCAATCGTTTACGCTCTGAAGTTATCAATACCCAAGTCATCACCCGTAACAGCGGAAAGCGGTTAGGCGTAGTCAAAGAAATGCTCGTTGATATAGATCGGCGAGAAGTGGTGGCATTGGGGTTAAGAGACAACTTGATCTCCGTTGCAGGGATGCCACGCTATATGTATCTAGAAGACATTACTCAAAGTGGGGATGTCATTCTAGTTGAAGATGAAGAAGTGATCGAAGATGTTGACATCGAAGCACTGAGTGCATTAATCAACTGTGAAGTCATCACGGAAGACGGAGAAATGCTGGGGCGGGTCCGTGACTTTCAATTCAATATGGAGGATGGCAAAGTCTCGTCTTTGATCATTGCTTCTTGGGGATATCCGCAAATTCCGGATCAAATTCTCAGTACCTACGAACTCCCCATTGAAGAAATTGTTAGCAGTGGTCCTAACCGGATTATTGTCTTTGAAGGCGCAGAAGAACGTCTCACGCAGTTAACTGTTGGTCTCTTAGAAAGGCTGGGAATTGGCAAAGCGCCTTGGGAAAAAGACGAGGACGATCTTTACTATACGCCGCCAACTGCTCGTCCGGAAAATCAATTAGGAACCGGCTTACCGGAACGTCCTCCCATTCGCCAAGAACCCGTTGAACGGCGTGAACCGATTCGGGAACCCGTTTATGAAGAAGAACCGGTTTATGAAGAAGCCTGGACAGAAGAAGAATGGGAAGAACCGGAAACTCCTCCTCGTCAAGAAGAGTCGATTCGCTATCAAGAAGCAGTTTTAGAAGAAGACAACTGGGGAGATGCTGACGTACCTTATGATGAACCTGAGTATGAACCGGAACCGCTTAATGGTTTAGAAGATGAAGAAATTGAAGAAGATGTTTGGCGAGATGAGGATGAAACCTATGTCCCGCCAAAAGTTGATCTTCCTGAAAAACCAAAAGCGAAGGACAAAACGAAGGAAAAAGAGAAAGAACCTGAGTACGAAGAAGAAACTAATTATTAGGGAGAGTTGTTCAGGATGGCTTGTTGCTTGCTGAAAATTCCATAATTTTCTTGCTCGCCAATTTTTAAGATGATGCATGATCGCCAACCCGAAAAATCGAATCTTGATGAACAGATCAATCAATTGAAATCGGCACATCAAAACAAGTCATCCCCCATGTCTCAAGAAAACTCAAACACTGATCCCACTGATGAATTGTTAGAAGCAGTAAAGTCTCAGTTTAAGCAACAATCTGATTCCACTGAGGATAATGACTTAGTGGATGAAGTGAAGTCTCAATTTCGACAAAACTCTCAGGACAATGCTGCTGAATCATCTCTCAGTGAACTCAAATCTCAGTTTCAAAATGCGTCTCCTCCTTCTCAAGAGAGTGAAGAAGACTCATTAGCCGAGATCAAATCTCGTTATCAACAGCAGAAACAAGGTGCTTCTGCCCAAAAGAGTGATTCTCGCACCGATGAGTTACTGGATGCTTTGAAAACCCAACATCACAGGCAAAAAAAAGAGCACAACGAAGAGGACTACAAACGTCATCGCGAGGAAATCATCAAAGCCGAACAACAAAAACAGAAAAAACGCAAATATTTAACCCAGAAGGCCCAAACCTGGCTAGAAAATCTGGATCCCTATTCTGATGAAGGATTTTGGTTTGAGGAATTTGCGGAAAGTTATTCGTCTCGGTTGGAGGCGGCTGTCGATTATCTTGCTGTTTTTGAGGAAAATTAACCCTGCTCAAGAAAACGGTAGCATGAGAAAATTAGGTTTAGAGGTAAGTCATGCTGGCTTGTCGCGCGAGCATTATCCTCATTTTTGTTAGACTAAACTTGTGATCCCAACAGAATTGATTCAGTCAAAAAGAGGTAAAATATGGGAATTTCTTTGCAGAAAGGACAACGGGTTTCGCTCGAAAAAGTATCTCCCGGTTTAGAAGCAGTATTTGTGGGTTTAGGTTGGGATGTGAATCAAACGGATAGCGGAAGCGATTTTGATTTAGACACTTCTGTTTTTCTTTTAGGTAGTGATGAAAAGCTGATTTCTGATAATCATTTAGTTTTTTATAACAATTTAAAGAGTCCTGATCCTGACAATTCTGTGGAACATATGGGCGATAACCTTACCGGTGCAGGAGAAGGGGATGACGAAGTCGTCATTATTAACTTGAAGAAAGTTCCAGAAGATGTGCAAAAGATAACCTTTGTCGTCACAATTTATGATGGTGAAAAACGGGGACAAAACTTTGGACAAGTGAGTAATGCCTTTGTCCGTTTAGTTGATGTTAAAACCAAAGAAGAAGTACTTCGCTACGATTTAACCGAAGAGTATTCCATCGAAACGGCCATGATTATGGGAGAACTGTATCGAAAAGATGGAGAATGGCGCATGAGTGCAGCGGGTCAAGGCTATGAAGGCGGATTACAGGCAATTCTCAATCGTTATAGTTAAATATTGATCCCCCTTGTCTCGGGAGAAATTAAGATATCCGACAACACTTGTTTGGGTCGGGAAACGTCATGAAAAAGTTAACGTCAAAGCCCAATGATTTAAGAAATTTTCTTGAGAAACTTTTACTGATTGCAGTGATTGCAGGAACGACGGTTGCAATTCAAACACAGCAAATTGCTTGGGGGTTCATTCCGATCGCGATCGCGCTGATTATTAACCATCTGAATTGGAAAAAAGAGCAGCGATCGCAGCAACATCGCTCTCATCATCTAGAAACTTTACTGCAAAGTAGTGAAACCGAACAAGAAAATCAGCAAATTAACTTCTTAGACTTACAAAAGCAAATTCAAGACGTTGAACAGGTATTAACTGAGTGGAAAGAAACGCACACTCAAAACTGGGAAGACATTCAAGGAAAAGTTTCTGACTATCATCAATTCAAAAGCACTCAAGAAAATCAATTAAAAGCCCTGCAAACCCAACTCTCTAAAATTCAAGACCAATTCCATCAGCAGCAGACACTAGCAGCAAAGGAGTTTTCCAATCAAGAACAAATTAAAAATTTAAATGAGTGTTTACAACAACTCACAGAACTTTTAGATGCAATCGCCCAACGCCAAACGGAGGAAAGTCGACTCTTAAAAACGAAATTAAGCGAGCTTCAGTTAAAATTCAATCAATCTCAAGAAATTGACTAATTGCTGGGTGGGTGATTATTGCACCCTTTGCCATAAACGTTGAATCTCAGCTATATTCTTGCGCCTTGGGAGTCGATAAGGCTTGGTTGGCAGGATTGACTGCGGCACCGGGAATATTTTGTCCCCAAGGACTATTGGCAACTGCACTGAGATCAATTTCAGAAATGGCAGGACGAAAACCATATTGAACAAATACCGCTTGTTGTTCGGGTTGGCGCAGAAAATTAATAAATGTTTTCCCTGCTTCGGCTGTTCCTCGATCTATATTGCGACGGACAATCCCCGCAGTGGAAACCGTTTCAATCGTGGGATCAAGATAATAAATTTGGTAACTTTGGTTGCGGGTTTGTTGCGCTTGTTCCCAACGATGTAAGGCAATACTTTCGTAAACGGTCGCGACATCAGCATCATTGGGACCTCTAGTGATAAATTCTTGCAGGAGAATATCCGTCGAACGTGGGGGTAAATAAACTGAACGCTTGACTAAAGCAAATAGAGATTCTGTCTCCGGTTGTCGCAGCGCTTGCGATAAAGGGTCTCCAGTTTTGGATTGCGCCCACAAGCTGAGGGTCAACTGACCACTGTTAGAACGGGTGGGATTGGTGGTGATGAAATCAAAACTTCCCCAATCGGCAGATCCCCCAATCCGACCCCAATTTCCCTGCTGCATGGCATTTTCTAAACGTCGCCAGTCAAAGCGCCCGGAAGGAAATAAAATCTTTCCTCTCTCTTCCCAGGCAATCCCTACTAACATCGTCTTCGCGATCGCGCTGGGTTGTTCATAAAAGGCTTCTCCCTCCTGCCAACGTTCGGCTAACTGTTCTAAAATCTGGCCATTGGCAGGAATTAAAACCGTTGGGTTAAAGTCATTGCGCTGGTCAATATAATTATTCACCAAATCTTGCGACCCCTGAAACTTCAATTCGAGATCAATTTGGGGATGCGTTTGTTCAAAGGTCGTTTCCAGCGTTTCTAACGGTTCTTTTAATTCTGTCCCACTAACCACAACCACCGTTTTATTCAAACCCGGTAAGGGAATATAACTCGCCCCAAGGGAAGCGACAATAACGGCGATCGAAATCCAAGTGTTCTTTTTTTGTTGCTTTTGTTGCGTCTCACGAGTGCTAGTCATGGTGCTTTACTGGTTAAGATATCCACGTTTTCTTGCAAACTATTGAGTTCTGCACTCAAATTTTGGAGTTCCGTCACTTCATTGACATCGGCTAAATCCGCACTGCGTAATTTATTTTGTAGCTGTTGTAAAACCCCGGCTAAGTTTTGGATCGCGGTATTGAGGGCAATCACTTGCGCTTGTCGGGCGTCTTCTCCTTGCTGGGCGAGACGAATATTACGCTGAACACTGGCTTGGAGGCTTTCTAACTGCTGACGAGAGGCACCAGAAGCTTTAGGCAATTTTGTTTGAATATCCGCGAGTTGGTGTTCTAATTCCGAGACCGAGAGTAAAGAATCTGACCCTTGGAACTGAGGAGACAGGGTTTCAATTTGGGTCGGTAACTCTTGAGCGCGATCGCAGGCATATTGCACTTGGGTGAGGAGATCTAATGATAAAGAGGTATCGGACAAAGCGCGATCGGCTTCTTCTCGCAGCATTTCTGCTTTTTCTGCAACCGCCGTTGCCGTATGGCGTACTGCAGCTAAATCTTTTGCTAGGGCGGGGTTATCAATCAGCACGGGGGCGGGGGCTCGTGATTTTTGAAAAGACGCACCGGCTGTCGCGATCGCGCCCGAGACTGGAACAATAATATAGCTGGGTAAACCCAACAACCGCACACCAAGCACTAAAACCAGACCGCCAATTAACACCGCGATCGGGTAATGGAGCGGATTAGCAATCCATTTCATCAACAACCTCCTGTTCAAGTCCTCAAAGTCTAGATCCAACTGAGCGTTTGCTAACAATTTTACTGTAATCTGAAAAGGTACTGATAAAAAGTTTTCGCTCTTGAATTTGATGAGGGTTCAATTGTGTAGAGAGGAGACTGAACTGAGAAAATTACAACTTCCTCTAATTCATCCTTCACCGCTAACGTTACTAATTGTGATCTTTTTAGATCAAAAGGGAAAACTCATAGTTATACTTAGGGCTTGCTGAAAAAGTGCGCGATCGATGCGAACCATCAATAGGTAAACCAT
>CAZAYV010000081.1:0-18580 GCA_964489465.1 uncultured Dactylococcopsis sp.
CTAATTGCAGGGGCAGGATATTGGGGAATTTTAACCTTATCCGAACGTAATATTATTGGTTTGACTCCAATTCATCTTTTGGTTTTGCTGTATTGGGGAGTTGCAACAGTAGCAGTTGCTTTCTCTCCGGTGAAAGCCGAGGCATTTAGCGGTTGGGTGAAGCTAACCCTCTATTTATTATGGTTTGCTCTCTCGGCACGGGTGTTAAGATCACCTTCCCTTCGCAATTGGACGATCGCGCTGTATCTGTTAGTTTCCCTTGTCATCAGTGTTTATGGCATTCGGCAAGAAATTTTTGGCGTGGAACAATTGGCGACTTGGAATGATCCGGAATCGGAATTAGCCGAATCTACACGGGCTTACAGTTATTTAGGCAATCCCAACTTACTCGCTGGCTATTTACTGAGCGCGATCGCGCTATCTCTTTCTGCACTCTGGGTTTGGCAGACTTGGCTGCAAAAAGGCGTTGCCCTCACGGCTTTGTTAGCCAATACCTACTGTCTCTATGCAACGGACTCTCGTGGCGGCTGGATTGCAATGGTCGGGCTATTAACGATTTATCTCTTACTCCTCTATTACTGGTATCGCGATACCTTACCGCAGTTTTGGCGAATCTGGTTACTGCCATTAGTCTTTGCGTTTTTCGCGGGCTTAATCTTAGCAGCAATTACTTTTGTGGAACCGTTGCGACTGCGAGTGATGAGTATTTTTGCGGGACGAGAAGACAGCAGCAATAATTTTCGACTGACGGTTTGGTATGCCGTCTTGGAGATGATTCGCGATCACCCTTGGCTAGGAATTGGACCGGGAAATGAGGCTTTTAACGCCGTTTATCCCCTCTATCAACGCCCAAACTATACCGCTTTGAGTGCCTATTCCATTTACTTGGAAATTATGGTTGAAACGGGCTTGATCGGTTTTAGCGTGTTTTTAGGGTTACTGGGAACCGTTGCCTATCACGGTTGGCAAAAAATCAGGTCTTTGCGGGCAATTGGCGAACGAGAAGGCTTTTGGGTCATTGGCGCGATCGCTGCCATGGCAGGAATGCTAACCCATGGGTTAGTGGATACCGTATGGTATCGCCCCGAAATTAGCACCCTTTGGTGGTTAATGGTGGCTTTAGTCGCTAGCTATTATCCGCAAATTGATTCTGCTGATAACAACTAATTATGCTCATTGAGTCTGTAATACCTCATGCAGATTAACGACCTTGCCAATTACAGCAATCGCGGGTGCAGAAAAATTTTCTTTTTCCTTTTGCTTGATAATGGTATCGAGAGAACCAATGAGGTCTTGTTGTTCCACACAAGTTCCCCAGCGAATCAAAGCAATGGGTGTCTCACCGCTTAAGCCAGCACGCTTCAATTGTTCAATAATATGGCTGAGATTCTGAACCCCCATATAAATTACAATGGTTTCCGAACCGTGCGCGATCGCGCTCCAATTGATTTGGGGACGATATTTTCCTACTGATTCATGTCCGGTGACAAAAGTGACTGAGGAACTCATATCGCGATGGGTTAAGGGAATGCCAGCATAAGCCGGTGCGGCAACACCAGAGGTAATTCCGGGGACTACTTCTACCGGAACACCAGCAGCGACTAAATCGCCCATTTCTTCGCCCCCACGCCCAAACACGAAGGGATCCCCTCCTTTAAGGCGCACGACAATGGCATTGGTCTGTGCTTTTTCAATCAGAAGCTGGGTAGTTTCGGATTGTAACTTGGAATGTCGTCCCCGTCGCTTTCCTGCATTAATTTTTTCCGCTTGGGGATTAATCATGCCTAAAATAGCGCTACTAACCAAGGCATCATAAATGACGACATCGGCATGTTCGAGAAGGGTTTTCCCTTTGAGGGTAAATAATCCGGGATCCCCGGGTCCAGCGCCAACTAAATAGACTTTACCAAGCGGTTGTTGATGGGTCATACAATCATTTCTTTGATAATGAGATCGGCAAGGGAGAGTTGACGACTTAAGGGGCGTCCAAACTGTAACTGAACTTGTGGAAATTGGGCTTGTAGGGTGTCAACGTGCTGCGCGATCGCGTCAGTAATGCCACCGGGAAACAGAAAATAAGGCACAATTTCAATCGCCAGTATCCCTGAGCGCACTAACCTCGTCACTTGTTCGCTCAACGTCGGAGAAACTGACCAATAGGCGGGTTTGAGTCCTACTTGTTGCGCCAAGCGTTCCAGCGGCTGATTGCCCCCTGGGCGACGACTCCCATGCGAAATTATTATTTTAGCGGAGTGGGTTGCATCTGAGAAGGCAGCCTGCAATTGTTTTGCCATTAAAGGGGATTGTCCCAGATAAGGCTTAAGGGTAATCCGCATTTGATGACCGACTGCTTGCTGGGCAATTTTGACTGCTTCGGGAATATCTTCTCGCACATGGACCCCTGGTAGGAGGAAAAGGGGAAGAACTTGTAATTCTGTGATGCCTTTTGATGCGAGTTGTTGGCTCAACTGCGCGATCGCATCCTCTAATGACAACGGGGCTAACTCTAAAGCTGCTGTATACACAAGCGGCTGAGGAGGCTTCGTTAAAACCGCTGTTCGGATTCCCGGCTGTGCTGAAATCACAAATTCTTCAGCAAGTTGATGTTGGATCTGTTCGGCTAATCGATCCATTTCTTGCTGGGGGCGCGGGTCGCGACTCCCGTGATAGACCAAAAGGTAAGCAGTTTTTTCTAACAACGGCTATAAATTGCAACTAAACTTAACGTCTAATTTTATGATAACGAGCCAATCATTAAGATTTTGTATCATTTGCACCGACTAGTAGGCTATCAAATTTGTTTTGAGGGATAAGTGTCACCCTCTCGCCCCCTCTCCCTTGTCCCACCTCGACCCATCCTTTCAAAACTAACGGACGACTAGGGCGCTAACCGTTCTCGCAGCCAAGTTTTATCCTCTTGTTGACGATAGCGTAACCGATCATGGAGGCGATTGGGGCGACCTTGCCAAAATTCAATTTCCGTTGGAATCAGACGATACCCTCCCCAATTGGGTGGCTTGGGAATGGTTTCGTCATCATATTTGGTTTCCAATTCGGCAATTTTGTCTTCTAATACCGCCCGTGAGGAAATCACTTGGCTTTGCGGAGATGCCCATGCCCCTAAGCGTGAACCAAGAGGACGGCTAGCAAAATAGGTTTCTGACTCTTCCTTTGATACCTTTTCCACGCGCCCTTCAATGCGCACTTGTCGTTCTAATTCTGCCCACCAGAAGACTAAAGAAGCCCAAGGATTATTGGTTAATTGTTGTCCTTTCTGGCTGGCATAGTTGGTATAAAATACAAACCCATCTTCATCAAAGCCTTTTAAGAGAACAATGCGGGCGGAAGGTTTGCCCTCTTTTGTCGCGGTTGCCAGTGTCATTGCGTTGGGTTCTGGTAAATCAGTGGATAAGGCTTGGTCAAACCAAGTTTGAAACTGAGTAAAAGGGTTGGAATCGGCTTCTGTTTCGTTCAAACCGGCACGAGTATAGTTGCGACGTAAATCAGCAACATTCGACGTAGCATTCATTGCAATAACTCTTCTTTCTTCTTTCTTTCCTTCTTCTAACAATGATAAGCTGTTATTGATTTTATTGATTACTGAATCACAAAAATTTAGATTTATTTTTTATTTGATTTTTATGCAATTGAAACAACTGAATTGGTGGCGGATCAGTTTAGTCATTTTGATTATTTTAGGGATTTATTTACGCTTTACGAATCTCGACGGAAAAGTTTATTGGGTTGATGAAGTCAAAACTTCTCTAAGATCAGCAGGATATACAGAAAGTATGCTGATCGAAGAAACTCCCTTGGCGGCTGTGCTCAATTTAAGTTTTTTACAAAACTATCAACAACTTGATGCTGCAACATCGTTTTGGCAAAGTATAAAAACAATTGCCTCTAGTGAGCATTCTCCCCTTTATTATATCCTTACTCGTTGCAGTATGGATATTTTTGGCAGTTCAATCCATCTTACTAGAGGAGTGGCCACTGTCATTAGTTTGTTTAGTTTACCTGCAATTTATTGGTTAAGTTTAGAAATTTTTTCCTCCATTTTAATTGCTGAAACTTCTCTCGGGCTAGTTGCTGTTTCTCCCTTTCATATCATCTACGCCCAAGAAGCAAGAGAATACAGCTTACTTACGGTGATGATTATTTTAATGAGCGCTGTTTTTTTATGGGCAATGCGTCGCCCGACGCCTGCAAGTTGGTTGGCTTATAGTGGAACCGTTGCTTTAGGTTTATATGCACATCCGCTCGCCGGTTTAGTCTCTCTTGGACATGGCATTTATGCCTTATTTAAGTAGGTCGGCGTTATAGTTTCATTGTTCCTTACAGATTGTAAACTTAACTCGATTTACTTTTCTGGGCGGCTTTTGGTTTGATTTACAAAACGTAAAATAGCGCTATTTTAATGTGCCGACCTACTTACTCAGCGGTGGCGGTTAAATAGGGTTGTTTTAATTTATAGTTTATATGCAGGTTTAGGTTTAATCCTTTTTATTCCCTGGATTTTAGTTTTTATTTTCAATGAGGATGGGATGGGAGGTTGGGTTTTGCAAGATCTTTCTCTTCCCCTACTGATACAACGGTTGGTTATTAATACTGTAGGATCAATATATGATTTACAAATTGGTTATGCCGAGCGGTTATTTGATATTCAAAATTTTCAAGATATTCAGTTAAGTTTAACGCAAATTTGGGTTTATTTTTTACTCTTAATTTTAGTACTAATAGCTTACAGTTTTTACTTTTTATATCGTCAAGGAACTGAACAACAATGGTGGTTTATTGTCACTTTAATTGGGGCAACAGGGTTAGCGTTAGTCGTTCCGGATTTAGTTAGTGGGGGACAACGTTCAACGATTGGTCGTTACGCGATCGCGTGTCACCTAGGTGTGGATTTAGCTCTCGCTTATTGTTTAGGCACTTATCTCAAATTTGCCGTTAATTTTAATCGGAAAAATCTCTGGAAGATTATTTTTGTCGCAACATTTATCATTAGCATTTTTTCTAGTTTAATGATGCACAATGCTACGACTTGGTGGAATAAATACAGTAGCTACTATAACCAAGAAGTTGCCGATATCATTAATCAATCGGAACAGCCTTTAGTCGTGGGGGATGTTGCTCGAATTGCACGAACTTTATCTTTAAGCCATCATCTAGAACCAGAAACCAAGTTCATCTTTTTTAATGAACAAACAGCGCTGAAAATTCCAGAAACTTATACAGAAATTTATGTCTTTCGTCCACTTCAATCCTTATTAGACAGTTTGCAAGCGCAAAACTATCAGGTAGCGGTTCGCCACAAAAAGGGAAAACTTTGGCAAGTGCAATCAGTTAGCAATCCTCAAGAACTCACGGTTTATTTTTAATTAAAGATACTCCACCATCATTTCAGGAACTACCTTTAATTCCCCAGACCGACATTTTTCCAAATCGACCCAACGGGCAATTTTTTGTCGCTTGCCCTCATTAAACGTGATTTCTTCAATACTATAAAATTCAGGATCAGCAAAATCACATTGATAAAGCTGAATCACTTCATGTCCTGGCTTGCCATTAAAAGAAAATAAACTTTCAAGGCAAGTTAAATATTGAATGTTGGTGACTTCAGTATCGAGTTCTTCTTGAAACTCGCGCCTGAGGGCATCGCGACTGGTTTCACCAAATTCAATTCCTCCCCCTAAAGCACGATAAAAATACTCCTCTTTTGTTGCATCATAGCCTTCAGAGAGGAAAACGCGATCGCGATCTTTAATTAAACCGAGGACTAAAAAGCGAATTTCATCAGGTTTGTGCATAACTTGTCATTTGTCATTGGTTATTTGTCATCAGTTACTGTCTTAAAGGTCACCAAAGCCTTTCTTTTTCTTTTTCTTCTTCTTCTTCTTGCCACTACCAGGGGCTTGACGGAAACCGGGTTGGGGTTGACCGCCCATACCGCCGCCACCGCCAAACATACCGCCGAGTCCACCGCCCATACCAGGCATTCCCATTTGACCTTGACCCATTTGTTGCATCATGGAACGCATTTTGGTGAAGTCATTCACCAGTTTGACCACATCTTTTTCTTGATGTCCCGATCCTTTTCCGACACGGCGGCGGCGACTCGGTGATTTGGCGAGTAATTCCGGTTCTTCCCGTTCTTGCTTCGTCATGGAATTAATCATGGCTTCCGTGCGCTTGAGTTGGGTTTCCCCTTTCTCAATATCTGATCCACTCAATTTGTTCATGCCCGGAATCATTTTCATCACACTGCCAAAGGATCCCATATTTTTCAGCAAGCGCATCTGTTTCAGGAAGTCATTAAAATCAAATCGCGCCTCTAGCATCTTGGCTTGCATGGCTTCGGCATCTGCCATGTCAATTTCTTCTTGGGCTTTTTCCACTAAGGAAACCACATCGCCCATCCCTAAAATGCGAGATGCCATCCGTTCGGGATAAAACGGCTGGAGGGCTTCCACTTTTTCGCCCACCCCGATAAATTTAATCGGTTGTCCGGAAACCTGACGGACAGATAAAGCTGCACCCCCCCTGGTATCCCCATCTAACTTGGTTAAAATGGCACCCGTGACACCGACTTGTTGGTGAAACGTATCAGTCAGGTTAGCGGCTTCTTGTCCGGTCATCGCATCCACAACCAGCAAGACTTCATGGGGAGAAATGGTATTTTTAATCGCAACCAATTCTTGCATCATGTCTTGGTCAATTTGCAAGCGTCCGGCGGTATCAACCAAGACCGTATCAATGCCTTCGGCTTTGGCTTTTTCAATCCCTTTTTGGGCAACATCCACTGGGTTGGCTTCCGTTCCCATTTCAAACACAGGAACGTCGATTTGTTCCCCTAGGGTTTTTAGCTGATCAATGGCAGCGGGACGATAAACGTCTGTTCCCACCATGAGGGCGCTACGGTTTTGTTTCCGTAGATGCAAGGCAAGTTTTGCCGTTGCTGTCGTTTTCCCGGTTCCTTGTAACCCTGCCATAAGGATAATGGTGGGAGGGGTTTCTGCTTCGGCGAGGGGAACATTACTTTCCCCCATCACCTTCACGAGTTCGTCGTTAACAATTTTGACGAATTGCTGGTCAGGACGCACCCCAGAGATGACATCTGCCCCTTCTGCTGCTTTTTCCACATCGGCAATAAACCCTTTGACGACTTGCAGGTTCACATCTGCAGAAAGCAGGGCGCGTCGCACTTCTTGCAGGGCCGGTTTAATATTATTGCTGGTGATTTTATCTTGACCCCGGAGTTTTTTCCAGGCAGATTCTAAACTTTCGGATAGTGCGTCAAACATAGAACAGGTAACTGAATATAAAAACTTCTACTTTTAATTAGGTGTTAAGCTTACAGGCTCTATTCCAATGTAGCGTTTTAGGGGAATTGGAACATAGCAAGGGAATTCATTCTATCCCAAGAGACCCTTTGATAATCATGACTGAAAAGTAAGATAACTTGAGGTCAGCGCGATCGCGCAAATCTTGATAAACCACTTGTTCGGGCATAGTTGCTTTCTCAACAATCCAACTGCGATCAAGTAAACCTTTGGCTTGCAGCAGTTCCCAAATTTGAGGATAGAGAGAACTAAATTTCATCAATACCACCACTTCTGCCTCTTGCAAAGCTGTTGCCAGTTCTTCCAGATGATAAAGGGTGGGTAAAATGATTAAACGCTGCGATCGCGTTGTTAAAGGAATCCCTAACTCCGAAGCTGCCGCCATTGGAGAACAAACCCCCGGTATGGTTTCCACAACGATCTCTGGATCCAGCTGTTGCAAGGTTTGCGCCAAATAAGTAAACGTACTATAAAAGCTAATATCTCCCTCACACGCAAAAGTGACATCTTCTCCTCGTTGCAGATAAGGTAAAACCGTCTGTGCTGCTATCTGCCACGCTGCTGTTAATTCTTTCTCATCTTGCACATAAGGAAACTTCAGCGGCAACAACATTTGATGGGATTGTAACCACGGGGTAATAATTCGTTCGGCGATTCCTGGTTTCCCTTTGATGCCCTCTGGGAACGCGACAATATTGGCTTGTTGGAGAAACTTCAATCCCTTTATCGTAATTAATTCGGGATCGCCGGTGCCAACACTAATACCATACAGTTTGCCCACGTGTCATTTGTACCTAATTACCAACCTTACTTAGTGTATCGAACTCCCACCAGTATGAGAAGAACTGATCTTTGTCTCCCTTGTCTCCCTTGTCTCCCTTGTCTCCTTGTCTCCCTTATCCCATCATTTCACAACTGTTAGACAACTACTCCTGCCTCACCTTCAACAATTCATTCCCTCCTCGCTGAAACTCATAAATCGTTGGTTCAATAGTAGTTTGATAACCTTGTTTGGGAAGTGCCGCTAAGACTGCGTCTAAATGTCGCGATTGATCACTCGTAAAATTTTCAACTAAGGGAAAAATCCGCACTTCCTTCGCTACTCGACATAAATCTAAGATCGATTGTAGATGAAACTCCAGAGAAAATTGCTCCGAATAGGTGAACAAAAGATGCGAAGAAACGGCTAAATCAAAGGTTTGGTCAGCAAAGGGTAATTCAGGAAAACCAACCTCACGATACCGCCCTTCTGCTTTTCCTTGGGAAAAGTCAGCCAAAAAAGCATTCATTGCGGTTAGCCTGGATTCTCCTAATGCTTCTGGCGTTCCCGCTTTATCCCAAACAAATTGGTCAATATTTTGGTATAGCCCATCAATAATAATGGGATAAGTTTCGTCAATTCTCTGCTGAACTTGTTTTGGTGTAAATTGATAAATGGGATCGCAGGAAATCACTGTTTTTCCTTGTTGTTTCATGACGGCATTAAAACTCGCTGGTCCGCCAGCACAATCCAGAATTGACCCTTGCAAGTCTTCTGAAGTTAAGTTAAACATTTCGAGATAGTCTTGAAATGAACGCCCCCAAGGAACGACATTTTGCAGTTGAAACATCTTGGATTTTTTCGAGTCAGGAATCAATTGATCGTTCAGGTTTGAAAAAACTGAGCAGGATACACACGACGAAATCAAAACCTCAACTGATCATAACTTATGCTAACGGAGAATAAAGACATTGATGAACCCTTTCCTCTCAAGAATCATCCTAATGGGATTCATTTTAACGAGCTGTAGCCCAAATCCAACTCCCCCAGAAACTTCAGAACAGACAAATCAATCTTCTCAATGTGATAACCCAGTTGATCAGCAAAATCGCAGTGATTACACAGCCATTGATTTATCGACAATTGTTAATAATAGTGTTAACCTCAATCGAAATGAAGCCGATCAAATCATTGTTGATGATCCAAAAACAACGATACTAGAAGAATTTGGCTTCTCTCAGATGCAAGAATCGGAAAACCAGGAAATTGAGGTCAGTTGCACCGATAGCAACCAAGTTCTTGTAACACTGACCAAAACCGGGTTACTGGATGATTCGGTTGCCGGAATGCGCTATCGCGCTGAGTTTACCTCTCATGAACAAGGTTGGCAACTCCTTTGGCTGGGACGGCAGCAAAAATGCTATCCCGGACGGGGAAATACGGATTGGTCAACCGAACTTTGTGTTTAGTCATTTCACTGTAAACTGCTCAATTTTCAAGAGAGCTTTCGAGAAGAATTGGGCAACAAACATTCTATAATTTGGGATAGGCGTTAACCTCTACAAGCTGATGTCCGAATGGCAACCCACTCTCGCCCAACACTATCACGAACGTACAAAATACGATCCAGAAACCATTGCTAAAAAGGCGCGTTCTCTTAATTGGGATCAACAACCCGTTCCTTACAAAGACTATAAACTGGGAACCACCTACGATTTAAAACCTTATTTGAATGATCCACCGCGAGAAAAAGAAAACTGGGAAAAATGGCAGAGACTGTCCCGCTTTTTATTACTGTCTTATGGTGTAACGGCAAGATTAGAGACGCCTTCTGGAGATAAAATTCTTCTGCGGTCTGCGCCTTCTGCCGGTGGACTTTATCCAGCGGAAGTGTATCTAATTGTGAGAGGGTTAGCCTTTTTACCACCCGGTTTATACAATTATCAGTGTCAAACCCATTCCTTAGTTCACTTTTGGGAAGATTCGGTTTGGTCCGATTTACAAGCCGCTTGTTTTTGGCATTCCACTTTAGACAATACAGAACTTGCTCTTGCTGTTTCTGCTGTATTTTATCGTTCAGCTTGGCGCTATGAAGACCGGGCTTACCGACGTATTTTTCTCGATACTGGACATTTACTAGGGAACTTTGAGTTAGCAGGCAGTTTATGTGATTATCGCCCTCATCTCATGGGCGGATTTAATGATGATGGCATGAATGAATTGCTCTATCTTAATCCTCAAGAAGAAGGGGTCATCACTGTTGCCGCTTTAGCGGATGTATTAGAAATTAAACAAAATTTATCGCCAATGATCACTGCTTTACCCTCTGCAGCCAATCAGAGTTTTCCTCCCCATATTCCTGATGGGGAACTACTGCCTTATCTTCATCAATTGACGAAGATTGAAACTGAACCCAAAGCTGTAAGCCAAGGGATTAAAGAGAGTGAGAAAGAAGATAAATATAACTTTCCTTTTTGCTTAAAAATCTCCACAAAAGAGGAACCAATTGAGTGGGGAGAGGGATTACAAGGGTTACAAGAAACCATTCTAAAACGTCGTTCTACTCGTGGCTTGAATGGACAAGACATCACTTTAAACGAACTCAAACAACTGCTAAGTTTTACTTATCAAACTCAAGACTATTGGCAACAAGGATTGGATGCCAATCCTGACTTCTTCGATTTAAATTTAATTTCCACGTTTGTCGCCGTTTCGGGAGTCACAAATTTAGAAGAAGGCTGTTATTACTACGCTCCGAAAACTCAAGAATTACGACAAATTCGTTTTAAAAACTTTCGTCGAGAATTGCATTATCTGTGTTTAGGGCAAGATTTAGGACGAGATGCAGCAGCGGTCGTTTTTCATACCGCTGATTTAAAGCAAGCGATTCAATTATACGGCGATCGCGCTTATCGTTACTTGCATTTAGACGCGGGACATCTTGGACAACGCCTGAATTTAGCAGCCATTTATCTCCAACTGGGCGTCAGTGGCATTGCTGGTTTTTTTGATAACCAAGTCAATGAAGTTTTAGGCATTCCTGAAGATGAAGCGGTTTTGTATATCACCACCTTGGGTCGCCCACACCGAAGCTAACTGTGTTTAAGCCCCGCTAACAACATTTGGGAAGATATCGCACTGCTAAAATTTGGGGCTTCCGATAAGAAGGGCAATCTGACAAAGTTAGTAGCCGTCAATCAAGTGGGCATCCACTTGCCTCGTCATTTTCTTGCTGAAAAAGCCGTAGAGTAGATTAGTGATGGACAATGAACAACAGACAATAGAAAATTAACAAAGAAAATTGTCAATTGTTGAATGAAATTACCCGTTTTCGATCAAATTCGTCAGTGGCGCAATCCCCAAGATACGCAACCGTTGCCCCTTCCCATCGCTTTCGTCCTCATTCTGGGTCTCTGCTTCATCACTTTTTTGTGGCGTTTAGGCAGTATTGGACTCATTGATGAAACAGAACCTCTTTTTGCCGAAGCAGCCCGTCAGATGGTGGAAACGGGCAACTGGATCACCCCTTATTTCAATGGCGAAACTCGTTTTGATAAGCCCCCTCTGGTTTACTGGTTAATGGCAATTGGGTACCAAGTTTTCGGAGTTAATGAATGGGCGGTGCGTCTTCCTTCTGCCCTGAGTGCAATTGGGTTGACTGGCTTTATTTTTTTTGTGCTCGCTCAGTTTGGCGTTTCTCCCCTCAATCCTACTCCTGAATTGACGCAACGACGCTGGGGAAGCGTGATTGGGGCTGCTACCCTTGCTCTCACCCCAGAGTTTATGATTTGGGCGCGAACTGGGGTTTCTGACTTGCTACTAACCGGCTGTATGGGCAGTGCCTTATTATGTTTTTTTATCGGCTATGTCCACTCCGAAAAAGTAACTAAACCGCCTCTTTTTACTCTAGGCAGACCTTCAGCTTGGTACATTAGCTTTTATAGTTTGACAGCATTAGCGGTTTTGGCTAAAGGTCCGGTGGGTTTAGTTTTACCAGGGTTAATTATTATTGTTTTTTTACTCTATCAGGGCAATTTGTGGGTGGTTTTTAGGGAAATGCGGGTTCTTTCTGGATTCATTATTTTCTTAGTTTTAACCGTTCCTTGGTATGTTTTAGTGATCGCTGAAAACGGACAAAATTATGTTGATTCTTTCTTTGGTTACCATAATTTTCAACGCTTCACGAATGTAGTCAATGATCATGATGCACCCTGGTATTTTTATTTTTTAGTGGTACTAATTGGCTTTGCCCCTTTATCGGTTTATTTACCCAGCGCGATCGCGCAACTGCAAGTTTGGCGGCGACGATTTTGGCAAAAGCAACCCCGAACCGAACAATTAGGACTATTCGCATTTTTTTGGTTCGCAATGATTTTTATTTTCTTTACCATTGCAGTTACCAAACTTCCCAGTTATGTGATTCCCTTACTTCCAGCTGCGGCAATTTTAGTAGGAATATTTTGGAGTCGTTATCAACAAGTAATGCCGAACTTTGCCTTAAAAATTAATGGTTGGGTAAATGTAATTTTTGTCTTTGCTTTAGGCGCATTATTTTACTATAGCCCCAACTTTATTGGTTATGATCCAGCAGCCCCCAATTTATCAGAAATTTACGCGCAAGCGGGCTTACATTTAGGAGCAACAGTGATTTGGTTGGGGGCAGGGATTTTGATTGGTCTTGCTTTAGTAACGCAGCAATACCGGCGTTGGATTTGGGGCATTAACTTATTAGCAATGCTGTTAACCTTTGTTTTTGTTCTGCAACCAGCGGTTTTTTTAGTGGATCAATTGCGACAAAAGCCCTTAAGAGAATTAGCGCAGTTAGAGCAAATTGTGAGAAAGCCCGATGAAGAATTAATGATGATTGGGATGGAAAAACCAAGTGTTGCTTTTTACACACAACATCAGGTCATTTTTCTGGATCAAACCAAACAGGCAATCAGCTATCTTAATGATGAATTTGACCAGAAATCTGTCCTTATTTTAAGTCATCCGCGTAAGCTAGACTCTCTCATTGCCAAAGCACAAGAAGTAACCTTTTTAGGTCAACAGGGAGAGTATCAACTGATTCGGATTCAGCCCCATTTTAAAAATTAGTTCTTGATTGCTAAAAATAGTCACTTCAAGAATCATCTTTGTCAGGCCAAGGGGGCGCATTGCCCCCTCTAGGCATTCTAGGCAAAAAACTTAACCAAACCCTTTCCCGCGTGTCGGGGAATTTTTAGAAAGACACCCTTCTAGCTGCTGACGTAACTTTTCAGTGTCGAGATTTTGACCAATCAAGACTAACTGATTACTGGGTTCCCCTTTCCACTCGTCATCCTCAATGGAAAAGCGTTTCCCGCTGAGATGGAAAATATGACGCTGGGGACTTTCATCAAACCAGAGAATCCCTTTGGCGCGAAAGACATTTTCCGGTAAATCATTGTCGAGAAAAGACTGAAACTTGCGAATGGAAAACGCGCGATCGCTGCGAAATGATAAAGAATTAAAGCCATCATTCTCTAAATGGTGGGAATGGTGATGATGGTCGTGGTCATGATCGTGATGATGATGGTCGTGATCATGGTGATGGTGATGATGGTCATGGTCATGGTCATCATGATCCACTTGTTGAAAATAGCGATCCGACTCAAACAAGCCGACACTCAACACCAACGGCAACGGAACATTCGCATTTTGAGTCCGAATCAATCTTGCCCCTTCTTTCATTTTGCGGATACGATTTTCTAAGGCTTCTACATCCGCTTCTGGCACGAGATCGGTTTTGTTGAGAAGAATAATATCGCCATAAGAAATTTGACTATACGCTGCCTCACTATTAAATAAATCCAAGCTAAAGTTCGCACAATCAACCACCGTCACGATTGAATCTAAACGGGTCATATCCCGTAATTCCGAACCGAGAAACGTTAATGCCACCGGTAACGGATCGGCTAAGCCGGTGGTTTCGACAACTAAATAATCAATTTTTTCTTCTCGTTCTAAAACCTTATATACCGCTTCTACTAAATCGGTGTTGATGGTGCAGCAAATACAACCGTTATTCAACTCCACCATACTGTCATCGCTTTGGATAATCAGCTCATTATCAATGCCAATTTCCCCAAATTCATTGACCAAAACCGCTGTTTTCAGCCCCTGATTATTACTTAAAATATGATTGAGAAGCGTTGTCTTGCCACTGCCTAGAAAACCTGTGATGATAGTGACAGGTAAACCTAACTTCGGTGCATCCATCTGTTCTGTAGCGTTACTCTGCGGATTTACGGTTGCCATAATAAACTTGATACACAATAACGTATAACTTCATCTTTCCTATTATTGCTTAAGCGCGCTATGACCTTAACCGTTTTCAACAGCCTCAACCATCGCCAAGAACCGTTTACGCCCATTGAACCGGGTAAAATTCGGATGTATTGCTGTGGCATTACTGTTTATGATTATTGCCATTTGGGTCACGGACGCACTTGTTTGGTGTGGGATGTGGTGCGACGCTATTTGGAATGGCGAGGTTATGACGTGCAGTACGTGCAAAACTTTACCGATATTGACGATAAGATCCTCAAACGCGCCCAAGCCGAAGGCGTGAGTATGGAAAACGTTGCGGAACGCTTTATTGAGGCTTACTTTGAAGATATGGAACGTTTGGGGGTAGAAAAAGCGGATGCTTATCCCCGGGCAACTCATACCTTAGATGGCATTCAACGTCTTGTTTCCACCTTAGAAAGTAAAGGCTATGCTTATCCGGCAAATGGGGATGTGTATTATTCGGTGCGGAAGTTTCCGGAATATGGCAAACTCTCGGGACGCAAATTAGAAGACTTAAAAGCCGGGGCAAGCGGGCGAGTAGAAGAAGCTGATCCCGATGCCGCTAAGAAGCGGGATCCCTTTGATTTTGCCCTTTGGAAAGCCGCCAAACCTGAGGAACCCTCTTATCCCTCACCGTGGGGTAAAGGTCGTCCAGGTTGGCACATTGAGTGTTCGGCAATGGTGAAAGAACAGCTGGGCGATACCATTGATATTCATGTGGGAGGCGGTGACTTGATGTTCCCCCACCACGAAAATGAAATCGCGCAATCGGAAGCAGCAACGGGACATCCCCTTGCCAACTATTGGTTACATAATGGCATGGTAAAAATTGATGGGGAAAAAATGTCGAAGTCACTCGGAAATTTTATTACCCTGCGTGACTTGTTAGACAAAGTTGAACCGATGGTGGTACGGTTATTTATCTTGCAAGCTCACTATCGCAAACCCCTTGACTTTACGGATGAAGGGTTAGAAGCGGCTAGAAATGGCTGGCATACCCTCCGCGAAGGATTATTATTTAATGAGCATTACGGCAAGCAACTGGGTTGGAATGAACATCCGGCGCAGGACAGTAATGAAGAAATGAAGCAACGCTTTGCGGAAATTGTGGATGATGACTTTAATTTTGCCGGTGGACTCGCCATTTTGTTTGAATTAGCAAAAGAGTTACGCAAGGAAGGAAACTTATTAGTCCATCAGGGAACCACTGAGGCTTCTGCAGAAGAATTAGGCGTGAAATGGCAGACGCTGGTTGAGTTAGCCACTGTTTTCGGCTTGAAACCCGAAGTAGAATTTCAAGAACCGTTAACCGGAGAGGGAGAAGTTGAAGGTCTTCTCAGTGACGAAGCAGTAGAATCTCTCATTGAACAACGTGCCGCAGCCCGGAAAGCGAAAAACTTTGCGGAAGCGGATCGCATTCGGGATGAACTGCAAGCGCAGGGGATTACCTTAATTGACCAACCGGGAGGCAAAACGCGCTGGCATCGTTAAATTGCAGTCTGCTTGATTGCTGGTAGGATCGTAATTGCCTCTGGCAGTGCCTATCGTGTGATCGCGCTTCCTCTCAGTTTTTCTTGACCATGTTACAGCGATCACGCCCTCAAAAGTCGATCACGCTAACCCTCATAACAACGATTGCGTCTCCCATTCCTCTATCCAAAAACCGTGATTCGCGCTCTCCAAGGCATCTAAGCTAAAATAGTCGTGTCCCAATCCCAAAAACGATTCCATGAGTGCACTTACATTGAATCTTTCTTCTCTAGTTGATAGCATTAGCGATCGCCAGTTAGAAGCTCTTTCCCGCGATAATCCTGATGCTCGATTGGAAACCGATAGTGAAGGTCATTTAATTTTGATGTCTCCTACTGGTAGTGAAACTAGCGAACGAAATTCAGATTTATTGGCACAAATTTGGAACTGGAATAAGCAAAATAAACTCGGAAAAGTTTTTGACTCTTCTGGTGGATTTAAATTATCTAATGGTGCAGTTCGTTCTCCTGATGTTAGCTGGGTCGCTAATTTTAAATGGAACAGTTTAACCAAACAACAAAGAAGAAAATTTGCTCCCATCGACCCTGATTTTGTCCTCGAACTGATGAGTCCTGCTGACGATCTCGATGAGTTGCAAAGTAAAATGAAAGAGTACATAAACTGTGGAGTCAACTTAGGTTGGTTAATTAATCCCGATGATAGACAAGTCGAAATTTATCGCCCGGGGAAGAAAAAAGAAGTATTAAATAATCCTTTGACTCTCTCAGGTGAAGAGATTCTGTCCGGATTGGTTGTAGATTTATCCGAAATTTTTGATTGATCAAATTGGCGTCTCGCGAAGCCGATTTCTTTGAGATTGTTCTTGTTTGTACAAATTCAATGAATTGGCTGATAACGCTCGCGCTACCCCTTCATAAAGCGCGAGCGCGTATCCCTAAAGATGTTGGCATCTATTCCCAAAAATAGTCTAGTTACAGCGATCGCGCTCCCTTTCCCTTTTCACAAAAGCCGATCTCGCCTCCCTCTCCCTCCCTCAAAAAACCGCGTAGGCGTAGCCTGTAGTGCATCGCGCCACTAAGAAAATCACTCTACAAAGTTAATTTGTACGTTTAGGGCGGAAAATAACATATCTGATAAAGATTCACAGACACAGACAGAAGCAATGGCTTGTTCATGAGTAGGCATTGAACAAAATTTTTGAGGGAGATCTTTTTTAATTGATCGTAGCAAAAATAGTAATCGAAATCCCTTCCACTAAAAACCATGATCGGGCTTCCCTCTCCTTTTTCACAGGACCCGATCGCGCTCCCCTTCCCTTTTCACAAAATCCGACCCACAAACGACGATCACTGCTCAACCCCCATTAGATTACTTAATAATTAATTAGCTAACTAAAATTGATTTAGGTTCTGGAATTTCATCACTATCTTCTAACAACATTAATAGATGAACTCTAACTGCTTCTTTAATTTCCTTAATTGCTTCCTCGTGGCTATCTCCATGTGCCATAATGCCCAATTCTATACATTTGGCTAAATAGGCTTCATCTTCTGGAGAATATTTAACCAGATAAGAATACTTTTTTATATACTCATTAATATCAATCATTGCTTTGTTTTTCTTGAATTTCCTTTAGTTTGATTAAAGCTAATCTAACTTGTTTAACTTGATATGGTTTTGCTTTTCCATCTTTTCCTTTTTGAAGATTAATTCTTGGTTCTCCTTGCCAAGGGACTTTAAAGGGATAATGACTTGAGCCTTTATTTCTTGATTTACCCAAAAAATTTTCAGTAATTGTCATTAAACGATTAAATCTAATATTTTTCTCATTTTCTAATTCTTTAATCGCTTTATTAATATCCATCACCATTGCTTAGGTTGAGTTGGGGTTGGGAGTCAAGAGATGATCGGATCACACTTCATTAAAAATAATAATCGTGTGGATTCAGGAATAGTAGGAAAATAATCAAGGAGTGGGCTTGAAAGTTATCTATCATGTTGTATTTTCCGTTGTCAACCTAACCGATGAAGCCGATTTGATCGGGCCCTCAACAATCGATCACCCTACTCAAACAGCGATCGCGCCCTACAAGGTTACAATCATTGAAAGTTCTTACCGTATTATTTATTATATTAAAACTGAGGAAATTGATATTCTAGCTGTTCTTCATGGTTCTCAGCAGATCAACTCGACAGAAGAAAAATAATGACAGGACTTGTTAGATATTAAAAAACGATCACTCTACTCAAACAATGATCGCGCATTTTCTCTGATTTGATCGCGCTACTTCCTCTAATCAAAAACAGCAATCGCCTTTGGGAGTGAACCTATTTCAAGGATTATGATGGTCTTTTTTTCTGATTAATTTGTTGAATGATTGCTTCTTGTATCTTGCTGTCAAATGAGGGATCATCGGCTGTCGTAATCGGTTCAGAATCCTGATGGCGGCGAGCTAAATATTCTTGAAAGGCTTTTTGATCTTCTCGATGTTCAAGAAAATATTTTCTCAATTCCTGTTTGGACATGGTTTGGTAATTACTGTTACTCATTAAAGTATC
Organism: uncultured Dactylococcopsis sp.; assembly: GCA_964489465.1. Taxonomy (GTDB): domain Bacteria; phylum Cyanobacteriota; class Cyanobacteriia; order Cyanobacteriales; family Rubidibacteraceae; genus Halothece. The sequence continues at coordinate 18,466 of CAZAYV010000081.1, forward strand.
TTTCCGTTAGGGGTGATTTCAAATTCTATTTCTTCATCGTTTCCAGCAAGTATAAATAAGTTTTTGCTTCGCTTATCTATACAAATTAAATGAATTGGCTGAAGCATCATATAGG
>CAZAYV010000082.1:0-9219 GCA_964489465.1 uncultured Dactylococcopsis sp.
GACCACCGAGATCTACACTCTTTCCCTACACGACGCTCTTCCGATCTACAGGAGAAATACCATAACCAAGACTCTTCACACTAATCGTCAGACAGTTCCGGGTTGCTTCAGAAACCATCATTTCTACTGTGGTATTCGCATAAGAATACTTACCGGCGTTACCCAATAATTCTAAAAAGATGCGTTGCACACTTTCTCGGTCACTATGAATGGTCAAGGCTTCTGGTGAACCCTTGACTTGATTTAACGTTAAGGTTGCGTCTAATTTTTTTGCTTCCCATTTCGAGTTAAATTCGTCTGCAAGTTGCTTTAATAGTTTTTCGAGATCAATGGCAGTTACTGTTAAGGGAATTCCTTCTTCATCTATTTTTTGTAGGGTTAAGAGGTCTTTAATTAGGTTATATTCCCGATGCCATTCCTGTTCTAAAATGCCCAAATATTTTTGTTGACGTGCCGGGGAAAGCTCCTGATTATGTAACATCCGAATCGCCATTTTCATCGTTGCTAAAGGCGTATTTAATTCATGGCTGATCGTTGCTAAAAACTCATCTTTGAGTTGATTAAGCTCTTGCAACTGTTCCACTTGATTGCGACTCGTTTCGTAGAGTCTGGCTTGTACATCTAAACTGCGTTGTAATTGTGCCGTACGTTCATCAACTAGAGACTGCACCCGTTGTAGGGTTTTATTGTGGATCACAGCTGTACTCGCTTGGGTACTCACCCAACTCACTAATGCTTGCTCTTCTGTTTCCCAGACTCGGGGTTCATTGTTTTCTAACAGTAAAAAGCCTAACACCAATTGTGATTCAGGATGACCGCTACTTGTCCCCATCAGGGGGACAATCAACCAGGCTGACATGGGTGGAGAATCTTCCAAAAAATGTAGGGGGTTGCTCTCATCCATCTGTTCATGGCTCAGAGAAACCGGGGCTTGTTGCCAGGCTTTTAAACACAGACGACTGTTGCTGAGAGAAAAAGAAGTGACTGGACTTTCTAAGGCTGAAGTTTGCGCCCACTGTGTCAACAGTTGCACCTCTATATTCGGGTCACTTATTTCTTGACGGTTACCAAAGACCGGTTCCGAATATCGGAGCATCAGAAGCATTGCGCGACTCACTTCTAAAGATTGAGCAGTTTGCGCGATCGCGTTTTCTAAGATCGTCTCTAGCTCCTGAGAATGATGAATTGCCTCTGTCACTGCTTGCTGCAGTAACTGGTGGCGCTCTTTTTTTTCGAGCTTATGGTGTAACTGTGCTGTTTTGAGAGCAAAAGACAAGGCCGTTTCTAAGGGGGCTTCTAAGTGATGATTTAACCCTAAATTATGAGTACTGCCCAGAATTACCCATCCCTGAAGTTGTTCCCGAGCAATGGGGCACACTTCCCAATGCGTCAATGCTAACCTCTGTCCCCAAGCGGCTAAAACTTGGCTTGGAGTTTCCTGGTCATTCCCGCTTGCTGTTAAGCTTTCCCAAAGCAATCCTCTACATTTTTCTTCCCATCTAATCAAGTTATTTCTGTTGATATCCTCTACTGCGCTCCAACTTGCACTGGGTAAATTGTCAAAAGGAATTAACAAACAAACTTCCGCTGACAAGCTCTGGGCAATTTTTCGAGAGATTTCCCAAAGCAGTGCTTTCGCATCTGCACTAGCGAGCGTTAATGCATTAATCTCTTGTTCAATCAGCGTTATTTCCACAATTACAGCTTACTGATTTTCAATTGAAGGAATTGCCTAGTTTATATTACAGAATACAATCTAGAGCGGTCAAGCAATTATTTTACATTCATCAAGTTATCATATTCCTTTTACTGATTGATATTTGGTTTTAGATTGCTTTTGTCTCTTCTCAAATGCATTCAATCTTGATTAGAATTACTTTTTCTTCGATTAGCAATTGATCGAATAATACCCGGCACTTAATGTTCAAAAATATTTTCAAATTGTTGTAGATCAAGTTGAGCAAAAATGGGAAGACACTGAAAACATTCTTGGGTGAGTTGCCACCGATCTTCTCGTTCAAGCATCGCTTGTAATTTTTCTTTCATACTAATCAAATAACGGACATCATTGGCGGCATAACTTAATTGTTCTGGGGATAGATTCCCGACATTTCCCCAGTCCGAACTTTGGGAACGTTTATCTAATTCCACTTGTTCTAATTCTTGCACCAAGCTTTTTAAACCATGACTAGAGGTGTAAGTTCGAGCCATCTTACTGGCAATTTTAGTACAGAAGATTGGGGTTGTCATAACACCAAAGGTATGGTAAAGCTGAGCGATATCAAACCGAGCGAAGTGAAAGATCTTCTCGACATTCGGCGCTTCCATTAACTGGGAGAGATGATCCGCTTGCTGTTGTCCTTTGGCAATTCTAATCATTGTAACATTGCCTTCAGCATCACACAACTGAACCAAACAAAGCCGATCGCGCATCGGGTTCAAGCCCATCGTTTCTGTATCGACGCCGACAGCAGGACTGGATAAATATTGGTTGAGTAATTCTGGTGACAGGTCTTGATCACAAACCTGAAACTTTGATAAATTCATTCGTTTGCCCTTAGCTGTGTTCTTCTAAATATTTGGCGACGGTTTGCACATCTTTATCACCGCGTCCGGAACAGTTAATGATAATTCTCGGCGATCCCGAAAGCTGAGGACAGAGGGTCTCTAAATAAGCAAAGGCATGAGCGGTTTCTAAAGCAGGAATGATGCCTTCTAAACGAGACATACGCTGAAACGCTTCCACGGCTTGCGCATCAGTGACACTGTAATATTCAGCGCGACCACTATCTTTGAGATAACTGTGTTCCGGTCCCACTCCCGGATAGTCTAAGCCGGCACTAATGGAATGAGCTTCTGTGACTTGTCCGTCTTCATCTTGCAAGAGATAACTCATCGCCCCATGGAGGACACCTGGTTCGCCTCGGGTGAGGGTGGCAGCATGGTTCGGGGAGTTAAGGCCTTCTCCACCGGCTTCCACACCAATTAAGCGAATTGAGGGTTCACTAATAAATTCTGAGAAGAGTCCCATTGCATTGGAACCGCCGCCAACACAGGCTAAGAGAATATCAGGGAGTCCGCCCCATTTTTCCTGACATTGACGACGGGTTTCTTCGCCAATTACCGCATGAAAGTCACGAACCATCATCGGATAGGGATGAGGACCGGCAACGGAACCCAGGATATAGTGAGTGTTCTCCACATTGGTGACCCAATCTCGAATCGCTTGGGACGTGGCATCTTTGAGGGTGCCGTTCCCCGCTTCTACCGGCTCCACTTTTGCCCCCATTAAACGCATCCGAAAGACATTGAGAGCTTGACGTTCCATATCTTGAACGCCCATATAAATGACACATTCCAAGCCAAAACGAGCACACACTGTCGCGGTCGCTACGCCATGTTGACCGGCTCCGGTTTCAGCAATGATGCGTTGTTTGCCCATTTTACGTGCCAAAAGCACCTGCGCGATCGCGTTATTAATTTTATGCGCTCCGGTATGGTTTAAATCTTCTCGTTTCAGATAAATTTGTGGCGTTGTTCCATCCGGCTGAGCATAGTATTCACTGAGGCGTTCCGCAAAATAGAGGGGACTGGGACGTCCCACATAATCTTGCAAAAGTTGAGTCAGTTGCTGATTAAAGTCAGGATCCCGACGAATTTGACGGTAGGCAGTTTCGAGTTCACTGAGAGCACAGATAAGGGTTTCGGGAACATATTTCCCCCCAAATTGACCAAAACGCCCTTTGTCATCAGGATACTGGGATTGAGACGAAGGAGAAACCGATGATACTGTCACTTGGCTTTAGTTCTCTACAAGACGGCAAACAGTCACTATTTTAATATGAAATTCTCAGGACGTGACAAGCTGTGACAGGTGAGGGACTGGATCCTAGAATCATCCCATTTTGTCTTGAGGGATGAGTTGGGGTCCTCTTTAATCGCTCAAGAAAATCCCTGTTTAATCTCCACCCCTTATTTCAAAACGGACAGGTGACTATTCTTGTTCATTTGGATTTTTATCCTCTTCATCAAGGGGGGTCGTGGTAATCCGCATCGAGTGGCGAGTGGGGGTAATGTGAGAACCAAACTTGCGGGCATAGACTTCGGTGAATTCGGCACCAAGAAAGAGAATCTGCGCCGAATAGTACACCCAAGCCAGAAGAACAATTAAAGACCCTGCTGCGCCATAGGTGGAAGCAAAACTGGTTTTTCCCAGATACCAGCCCAGCAGTGATCGCCCAATAGCAAAGAGAATCGAGGTGATAATTGCTCCGATCCAAACATCACTCCAAGCGACTTTCGCATCAGGAAGAAATTTGAAAACAAGCGCAAAGAATAAGGTCACTAAGCCAAAAGAAACGGCTGAGGAAAGAAATTTCCACAAAAATGGAAAACCCGGCAATAATTCCAGTTGACTTAACGCCGAAATGGCAGCGGTGAGGATTAGAGAGAGGATGACAAATAACCCTAGCCCTAAAACCATCGCAAATGATAAGATCCGTTTACTGATAAACTGTTTAATGACCCGTCCCGGTCGCGGTTGGACACTCCAAATGGTATTCAAGGCATCTTGTAATTGTGCAAATACCCCAGAGGCACCAAAAAAGAGAATGGCGACACTAATTAAAGAGGCAACATTACTTAAATCGGGCCGACTAGCATTACTAATTGCTTTTTCAATGACACTTGCTGCATCTTGACCGACAAAGCCGCCAATCCGATTGACAATTTCACCCCGAGCCGCCTCTTCTCCAAAAATTGCCCCAGCAGTCGCGATCGCGATGACTAACAGCGGAGCCAGTGAAAAAACCATGTAGTAAGCTAAAGCAGCAGCTAAACGAGGCGCTTTATGTTCCAACCACTGCGTAAAGGTTTCTCTCAGAAGAGCAATTAAGCGCTTAAGTTTTTTCATGGTTCTTTTTTCCGATGAGATTGGCGCAAGATATAATGATCCCCAAAGTAGACGAAGTTAAGACTAGGCATTAAATATGGATATTAAATTTATCTTAGTTATTCTATCAGCACTATTTATTGTTTCTTGTCTATTTTTCGGGACAAAAAACGGCTTTTACGATTCTGAAGACTATCACGGTAACGGTTCTGCCCATTAGACTCTAGTGCTTGGGTATCAGTGAATGATGATTGACTCTCCTTCCCCTTTTCCGAGTGATCACGGCTGCTTGATTTGTTATCCTTATGCGGTTGGTCATGAGGGGGAGGGAGTTTGTTTTTTGTTGCAATTGGGAGAGCATCGTTTACTTTTAGATTGTGGGGTTGCTGACGTTAGAGAATTAACGACATCTGAGGGTAATTTACCGCCCATTGATTTTATTTTATGTAGTCATGCCCACAGCGATCATGCTCGCGGTTTATTAAGTTTGCATCGCGCTTTTCCGGATATTCCCATTTATGCTAGCGAAGTGACGGTGCAGCTATTACCGCTCAATTGGCTGGAAGAAAAAGCGGTTCCGGCGTTAGCCCATGCCCTGCCCACTCGCACCCGCATTGCCTTAGCCGATAATTTAACCGTTGAACTCTATCCTGCTGGTCATTTACCGGGGGCTTGCGCGATCGCGCTAACTTATACCACGCCCCAACGCCATCACCGCATCCTCTATACCGGTGACTTTTTTCTCTCCAACTCCCGCTTAGCCGAAGGTTTATCCATTGAGGAGTTACGGGGCTTTTCCCCCGATATTCTCATGATTGAAGGCAGTTATGGCACAGCCCGCCATCCCCACCGCCGTCAGCAAGAAAATCAGTTAATGGCGCGGTTGAGTGATACTTTAGCGGCTGGGAAAAATATTGTTTTACCGGTGCCGTATTTTGGGTTGGCGCAAGAAATCTTAGTTTTGCTGCGATCGCACCATCAGTTTACCGGTCGCAACTTAGATATTTGGGTTGATCCCATGATTACCCAAGCCTGTACTGCCTATCTGGATATTCTTCCGCATCTTCCCGACTCAGTGCAAAACTTTGCTAAACATCAACCGCTGTTTTGGGATGAACGGGTTCGGCCGCGGGTTCGCCCTCTCAAAAGTCGTGCCGATATTACCGATTCTCCAACCATTTTGCTGGTGGAAGAAAACTCAGATTGGACCAAACTCATCTCTCAAGAAGACCAGAATTGGGTCATTTTTCAAGCAGAACATCCGGCAACTCCAGAAATTAGCCAGAAGGATTTGCCATGGCCCTCTGAAACCTATCTCTTGGCGCAACATAGTGACGGTTTAGGAACAACCCAACTCATCCACAACCTTCGTCCGCAGCATGTGATCTTCATTCATGGTCCCAAAAATTATTTAATTGATTTAACAGGGCTTGAAGAACTTCAACACCGTTATCATTTGCATCTTCCTCAAGCGAAAACGGAAGTGGAACTCCATATTGGCGATCAATTTATCCAACCGGCCGCCCCACCGGAAACAAGCTATGAGGGCGAAGTGACTGAGGAAGAAAAAGTCATTAACATTCAACTTCCTAGCAGCATCGTCAATGACCCCCGCTGGCATAATTTCTCTGATACCGGCTTACTCAAAGCCCGTTGGCAGGGAGAAGAACTGGTCTTACGAGGCTTATCGCAGAAGGAGATTCTTCGTCAAACCAGTGACGAAAAACTCCCGCGTGAAATTGCTAGTTGTGGCAATTGTCGGTATCGAAAAGCGCAACACTGCCGTAACCCCTCTTCTCCCCTTTATGGCTTTCAAGTAACACCACAAGGATACTGCCCGCTGTTTGAACCCTTAACCGAAAATTCCGATCCTGATTATTAAAAAAGCGTTATTCTTGCGGGTGGTCAGGATGATGGGGATAGATCTGTTCCGCTTCTGGACATTCCTCGGAAACGAGGGGATCGATATTTGCTCGGGTAACGGAAGCTAGTTGGTGTGTAATCGAAGCAATACTTTCTAGACGAATAATTTCTTCCCAAGAACTAATTTCCTCATCTTCTTCGACTTCGTAACGAACTGTTACTAAATCACCTTCTAGGCTAACGATTCGTGCATCTTCAATCCAGCGTTGCTGATCCCGCAAGAAAATGCAGACTTCACGACCTTCGTTACAAAATTGATGAATCTTGCGGTGTAACATCGTTATCTCCTGAGCCAATGATGTGTGTCTAGTGTGATTGATCAAGATAGCTTGCGGATTTATTTAATGGCTTAAATCTGGTTCTATTTTGACATATCAAGTTAGCAAAATTGTTAGGGAAAATCAAACCAATCGGTAATATTTTGCCCCCACTTCTCTCGTCAAAGCGGGGGCACATTGCTGATTAATGATTGAGCAATCGTTGCGGTCAAACTACTTCATACCAATTTCAGCATTAGCTCGGGTGAGCATTGATTTTTGGCGTTTTTTGAAGTTGAGCACTTGATTGCGCATCAAGTTCCGCGCTTTTGTTTCAGTGGAGATGGAAGCAGTATTCGGTTTAACTGATACGTCAGGGACAGCCGCTGCTTGCGGGTGAACGTGATATGTAACGCCCCGATACGTCAGATTAGCACGCGGTTGGAGATGCAGTTGTTTTTTCAAACCGTGAAAGCGCCAGTCTAAACCACGATATTTACCGGCTACTTCACCTTCAGTTGTTTCAATAACGGGAGTATTGTTTTCGTATTGGACACCGCGATAGGTTAGTTTCATGGATTCGCCTCCGAGATTTCTGTTGTGATCGTTTGAGGCGCGTTCCTTCGGGGGTTGCCCTACTTCCGTCTCTCTATAATCATTTGAATTAGAGAGATGAACGATTTCTTTTATTTCTGTATATATTGTTACAGTTTACAGAAAAGATTGTCAAGCGCGATCATTGTTTCGGGGACAGTTTTTAATGTTTCTTTAAAGTTTCAGGTCGTCCTCCGGCTCGATCAGGGGGCAGAACAAAACTGGCTAAGATAAAATATTATCTGCTTTTTCTCAAAGTCCGAATTATGAAACTCGTTTGTAGCCAGAGCGATCTAAAAACAAATCTTTCCCTCGTCAGTCGAGCTGTCCCCTCTCGTCCCACCCATCCTGTCTTAGGTAATGTCCTCTTTCAAACCGATGCCGAAACACAGCGGATCACCCTCACTGCCTTTGACTTAAGTTTAGGACTACAAACGAGCTTTCCCGCCCAAGTGAGCGATAACCATACATTTACGCTGCCGGCGAAACTCCTCAACGATATTGTCACTCGTCTCCCGGAAGGTGAACTGACCTTAATCGGAATGGAAGAGGAAGAAGGACAAGATCCCTTTAGTGTTACTCTTATTTCAGCTTCAGGACGTTTTCGGCTACGGGGGATGAGTCCGGAAGAATATCCGAATTTACCAGAGATTACAACAGGAGAAGCCTTACAAGTGCCAGTGGCAGCCTTAGCGGATGGTTTAAGTTCCACCCTGTTTGCGGCGAGTACAGAAGAAGCCAAACAAGTTTTAACCGGAGTTCATTTAACTCGTCAAGAAGAGAGTTTGGAATTTGCTGCAACCGATGGACATCGTTTAGCCGTTCTTGATGCGACAACAGAAGGGATTGCAGGGGCAACAGAAGGCTTTGCAGTTACCATTCCCGCTCGCGGCCTGCGAGAGTTAGAACGGATGGTGAAAATGCAAAAAGAAGATGCAGTGGTCAGTTTACGTTGCGATGAGGTGCAGGTTGCTTTTGAGTTAGGCTCACAGCGGTTAACCAGTCGTAAACTCGATGGTAATTATCCCGCTTATGACCAACTGATTCCGAAACAGTTTTCTAAGCAAGTCACTTTAGAAAGAAAACGTTTATTGAATAGTTTAGATTTAGTGGCTGTTTTGGCAGACCAGAAAAATAATGTTGTGAAGTTCAGCATTGATAGCGAAAATCAACAGTTATCTATATCTGTGGATGCTCAGGAAGTAGGGAGTGCTCAAGAGTCAATCCCGGCGCAAATCACCGGCGAAAGTATTGATATTGCCTTTAATGTGAAATATTTAATGGATGGGCTGAAAGCTTTTAAGGGGAATGAAATCCAAATGCAACTTAACGAAGCAACACAACCCATTATTTTTAGTCCTTTGGGAGCGTTGAAAATGACCTATTTGGTGATGCCGGTGCAATTGCGAGATTAATGCTGACTGGGAGGTGAATGGATCCCTATTGATTGATGGAGGAAACGAACAGACAAGGTGCAGGAGTGAGAGGGTGAGCGATCAGTTTTAGCCCATCAATAAAACGTTATCAATCACATGAATCACGCCATTATCAGCT